>DBCE01000197.1:599-7502 GCA_002292895.1 Phycisphaerales bacterium UBA966 | reverse complement strand
GGAAGATTGATGGTCTTACTGATTGCACCCGAGATGAACGGCTGCGCAGCGGCCATCATGTGGATGTGACCCTGAGGCGCAATGAATCGCGTGCCCAACGTGCCGCAACGGTTCGCGCAGTCAAACACTGGAAGGTGCTTGTCCTTGAGGTGCGGCGCGCCTTCCACCGTCTGCGTTCCACAGATGCGAACGTTCAGCGCATCAATCTGCTTGCGGTTGAGACCAAGGGCGCGGAGGCCGTTGAACTTCTGATCAGCACGCGCAGCAACGGCGTCAATGCCGTGTGCAGCCAAGACGCGCTCTGGCATGCTCCACGCACTGAATGCAAAGGAGATCTCAAAGACGGTTGGCAGACTGTTCTCAATCTGCACCACCTCATCGCCGGTGTAGCCCGACTCAATGAGGAAGTCGCGGAACGTGGTTCCGTGCGATGGAACGATGCCATCCTCGGTTGGAAGTGGAACCTCCAGACTGAGCGTGCCCATGACGTGGGTCACAATCTCGTCCACCTGCACAGCGGTGTAGGCGAGTGCCTGCAGCGCGGGGCGCAGTGACTGGTTGGCGATCTTGAAGTAACCACCGCCGGCAAGCTTCTTGAACTTGGTCAGCGCAAAGTCTGGCTCCACGCCGGTGGTATCGCAATCCATCAGCAGTCCGATGGTGCCAGTTGGTGCAATCACCGTGACCTGCGCATTGCGGAAGCCGTGCTTCTTGCCGAACGCAAGGGCATCGTCCCATGCAGCAACCGCGCGGCCGAGCATGTCGTTGGCGTTGGAAATGGTCACGCGACCTTCGGTGAACACCGCATGATCAATCGGAACCGGCGCGATGCGCATTGCTTCGTACTCACCACTATCGCGGGCAACACCCTGTGCAGCGCGACGATGATTGCGGATCACGCGGAGCATGTGCTCCTTGTTCTCCTTGTAACCATCGAACGTTCCGTGCTCAGCAGCGAGCACAGCACTGGCTGCATAAGAACGACCGGTCAGGATGGAACTGAGCGCGCCGCACACTGCACGGCCAGCGTCACTGTCGTAGGGGATACCAGCCTGCATCAGCATGGCGCCAAGGTTGGCGTAGCCGAGGCCAAGGGTGCGGTACTTCCAACTGAGTTCAGCAATTTCCTTGGATGGGAAGCTGGCCATCAGCACGCTGATTTCCAACACCACGGTCCACAGACTGATGGCGTGCTCGTAACCCTCGATGTCGAAGGTGCGCGTCTCTGAGTCATAGAACTTGAGCAGGTTGATGGACGCCAGGTTGCACGCGGTGTTGTCCAGGAACATGTACTCGCTGCACGGATTGCTGGCGTTAATGCGCCCGCCTTCCGGGCAAGTGTGCCACGCGTTGATGGTGGTGTCGTACTGGATGCCCGGGTCTGCGCAGTGCCACGCAGCCTCGTTGATTTGCTTCCACAGATCTGCAGCGGGCAGGGTCTTGGCGACCTTGCCATCGGTGCGACGAATCAACGTCCATTCGCCGTTGGCTTCCACTGCGTCCATGAACTCATCAGAGAGTCGCACGGAGTTGTTGGAGTTCTGACCGCTGACGGTGTAGTAGGCCTCACCGTTGAAGTCGTAATCGAGCTTGAGCCCAAACTGCTCCGCCAGTTCCTTCTGCTTCGGCGCCAGGTGCTTCATGCCTTCAACAAGCGCGGCAACCTTGATTTCTTCACGAACCTTCCAGTTGACGAACTTCTCGATGTCGGGGTGATTGACATCCAGGCAGACCATCTTGGCAGCGCGGCGCGTGGTGCCGCCGGACTTGATCGCACCTGCGGCGCGGTCGCCGATCTTCAGGAAGCTCATCAGTCCAGAACTGCGACCGCCACCGGAGAGTTGTTCGTTCTCACCACGGACGTTGGAGAAGTTGGTGCCGGTGCCTGAGCCGTACTTGAAGAGTCGGGCTTCGCGGGTCCACAGGTCCATGATTCCGCCTTCGCCGACCAGATCATCCTTCACGCCCTGAATGAAGCAGGCGTGCGGCTGTGGATGCGTGTACGCGTCCTTGGCCAGGCCAACTTTGCCAGTCTTGTGATCCGCGATCCAGTGACCCTGCGCAGGGCCGCTGATTCCGTACGCGTAGTTCAAGCCAGTGTTGAACCACTGTGGGCTGTTCGGCGCGGCCATCTGGTTCAGCAGCATGTGCGCGAGTTCGTCGTAGAAAGCGTCAGCGTCCTTCTTGGCAGTGAAGTAGCCAAACTTCTCGCCCCAGTGGCGCCAGCAACCAGCCAAGCGATGTGCCACTTGGCGAACGCTGCGCTCTGGTCCAAGAACGGGCTTGCCCGCGGCATCCTTGAGCGGTCGGCCGTCGGCGCCAAGCTGTGGCACGCCAGCCTTGCGGAAGTACTTGCTGACCACGATGTCCGTGGCAAGCTGACTCCATGACGCCGGAACCTGCGCATCATGCATTTCAAAGACGGTGCTTCCGTCCGAATTGGAGATGCGGCTTGAGCGGGTGGTCCACTCGGTGGTTCCGTAAACGTCCTTGCCAGCGGTCGTGAAGCGTCGTGCAATTCTCATGGGTATTCCGTGTCTCTCTCGTGATGGTGCACGCGATGCCTGCGTGCATGTGTTTCGGGATCTGTATTCGTGACGGTGCGGCGCCGCGTCCATAGGAACGCGGAGTCCTGGATTCGGGTCTTACTGATGATTTGGAGTGCTGTCGCCGAACGGAAGTCCGTCGACGCGCGGGAGTGTCAGGCCGGTTTGATCTTGATACTTGCCGCGCTTGTCTGCGTAACTGACTGCGCAGACGTTCTCGGCTCGCAAGAAGATCATTTGGGCGATGCCTTCATTGGCGTAAATCTTGGCTGGAAGCGGCGTGGTATTGCTGATTTCGATGGTGACCTTGCCGCGCCATTCTGGCTCAAGCGGCGTGACATTCACAATGATGCCGCAGCGAGCGTAGGTGCTCTTACCAACGCAGATGGCAAGGACGTCGCGCGGAACATCAATGGTCTCAACCGTCTCGGCAAGGGCGAACGAATTTGGCGGGATCACAATGTGGTCGCGGCCGGTTTCAGCGGTGTCGATGGCGATGAAGAGGTCGTTCGAAAAGTTCTTCGGGTCCACGATGGCGGTGCCGCCGCTGGTGGCGTTGGTGAATACTTTGAACTTTGTTCCCACGCGAACGTCGTAGCCGTAGCTCGAGACGCCAAAGGACACTGTGCCGGGGCGCTTCGCGTTGTCAGCGAAGGGGACGATCCGCACGGAATCACGGATCTGCGTGTCACAAAGAATGCTCATCGTCCAACCCCTTGGCTCGGACCATCCTGGTCCGTCAAAAGCTTCACTTCAACTACTGCCCACGACACCCGCAACACCGGCGCACACACCACCTGACATTTTCACCACCCAAACATAAATTTGAACCGTTGTTCGCATTCTGTTTGGTATCATCCATACGTCCAAGCACTACCAACGCTTGGGCGTGGCGGTCATGGTACCCCTACCTGTTGTGGTTGCAACCCCTGTTCGCGTCGATTTTATCGACTTTCGTGTGAGCGCGCTGCAAGTCTGTCTCGGCTCACGATTTATGTTTATTTAATTGTGTTCAGTCGTTGAATTTGGCCTGTGGACAGCATGTCGATGCCTGTCTTCTAGACTCGTCAAGTCGACTGGCGCACTGAGCGCTTTCGCGCACCGCAAGGAGGCCCCGCGCATGCTGTTTCCCGAATTACCGACCCCACTCAAAGTGGCACAAACAGGCTACAAATCAGCACAATTTGCTGCTGATGGATCAGCACCGGAGCATGCACCCGAACCGGTGATTCCGGAACTTGATGCCGACGCGCTCCTGGAAGGCCTGACCGAAGACCAGCGCATTGCCGTTGCGCACGTTGATGGCCCGCTGTTGGTGCTTGCTGGCCCCGGCTCTGGAAAGACGCGCGTCATCACCCGCCGCGTGGCGCGTTTGGTGTCGCTCGGCATTCCGGCGTGGCAGATCTTGGCGCTGACGTTCACCAACAAAGCTGCTGGCGAAATGAAGCATCGCGTGGAGTCAATGATTCCAGTTGATGTGCCCGGTCGACGCGGACTGGTGGTCAGCACTTTCCATGCATTCTGCGCCATGTTCCTTCGCCGTCATGCAGTGGATTGCGGCGTTGACCCGGACTTTGTGATCTACGACGCCGACGATCAGCGTTCAGCAATGAAGAGCGCGATTGTGGAAGCGGGGCTTGATACCAAGAACTTCCAGCCTGCTGCGGTGCTTTCAAAGATCAGTACTGCGAAGAATCAACTTGTAGATGCAGCCGCGTTCCGCGAGGCGGCCGGCGACTTTGCAGCGCGTCAAGTTGCCAAGGCCTACGAGGCGTACGAGAAGATCCTGCAGCGCAACAAGGCGCTCGACTTTGATGATCTACTCATGCGCACTGCTATCAGTTTGGGAACGAATGACTCGCTGCGCGCGATCGCCGCGGGCCGCTATCGCTATGTATTGATCGACGAATACCAGGACACCAATCGCGCGCAGTTTGCTATTGCGCGCAACATCGCTGGTGGGCATCGGAACATCTGCGTGGTGGGCGATCCGGATCAGTCGATCTATCGCTGGCGCGGCGCGGACATTCGAAACATCCTTGAGTTTGAGGAGTGCTTTGATGGCGCCGTCACTGTGGCGCTCGGCGAGAACTTTCGTTCGACGGAACATGTAGTGGCTGCGGCCGACGCGCTGATTCGGCACAACAAGCGTCGCAAGGCAAAGCCGCTCTACACGGGGCAGGGCGCGGGTGAGAAGGTGCGCGTGTTGCGCGCAGCGGATGAGCACGCTGAGTCCGACGAAGTGGCCAAGGCCATCGTGACGGCCAATGCAGCGGGCACGCCGTGGAAAGAAATTGCGGTGCTCTACCGAATGAATGCGCTCAGTCGCGTGGTGGAAGATGCACTGCGGCGCAGGCAGATTCCGTACCGCATTGTGCGCGGCACCGCGTTCTATGACCGCAAGGAGGTCAAAGACTTGATGGCGTACCTGCGCTTAGTAGCGAACGCTGCTGACGATGTTGCGTGCGGTCGCATTGTGAATGTGCCTACGCGTGGCATTGGTGATTCGTCGCTCACGCGCATTGAGCGCATTGCGGCTGTTCAGCAAATTCCCATGCTTGCGGCGCTGCGTTTTGCGCGCGAGGCGGGCGTTGCGGATCGCACCGCGCGCAAGATTGATGAGTTTGCATCCATGCTGGCGCGCTGGCGACAAGTGATTGAACTTGGGGAGCCGGACGCGCTGGCTGCATTTGTAGAAATGGTGCTTGATGAAAGCGGCCTGCGTGACTTTGCCGACGGCACCGATGGCGATGACCAAGAGCAGCGCCGCCTGAACTTGGACGAAACCGTCAACGCCGCGGGCGACTTTGAATTACCTGATGACCCTGCCGGCGCGCCGCCAACATTGTTGCGCGCGCTGCAGGGGTTCCTGCAATCCGTGGCGTTGGTGGCTGATTCCGATGCGTATGACTCCGACGCGGGATCGGTGACCTTGATGACGCTGCATGCGGCCAAGGGTCTTGAGTTTGAGATGGTCACCATGATCGGCTGCGAAGAAGGTCTGTTGCCACACATGCGTGCGCGCGAAGGTGATGAAGACATTGAAGAAGAGCGACGCCTCTGCTTTGTGGGCATGACGCGCGCCAAGCGGCAGCTCTTGATGACGCACGCTGCGCGTCGCACCGTGCGCGGCATGCGCATGAGCGCGATGGAGAGCGAGTTCCTGCGCGAACTTCCAGAGGCAAATGTTGAACGCACTGACTTGGCGTCCAGTTGGATGGACGGCAGCGGCGACGGCTCTGGAGAAGGCTCTGACGGCATCGACGAGCCGTGGGCAGACGAGTTTGATAAGCCGCGCGGCCTCGGCGCGCAGTTTCCGGTTGGCTGCATGGTGCGTCATCCGCTCTTCGGAACCGGCACTGTGCAAGCAATCTTGCCACGCGGCAGTGTCACCAGCGCGCGTGTGTCATTCCGCACCGTGGGCGTGAAGACGCTGGTGCTGGAGTACGCGAAACTGGTTCGATTACAGACGTAGAGTGAAAAATTACACGCTCGTGCCAACGCCCGGTGTCTTGACCGCTCTCTTCTTCTTGGTGCCGGTGACCTCTCGGCGGCGCGTTGGCTGAGTGGTACTCGTGCTGCCTGCCGACGCTCGTGCTGCGCGCTCCAAGATCGGCTTCAAGTAGCGACCGGTGTATGAGGCCGCGGTGGCTGCCACCTGTTCGGGAGTACCGGCGGCGATGATTGTCCCGCCGCGCTCGCCGCCTTCCGGTCCGAGGTCGATGAGCCAATCCGCGCATTTCACTACATCCAGGTTGTGTTCGATCACCACCAGCGTGTGTCCAGCATCGGCGAGCCGTTGCAGCACCACCAGCAGTTTTTCTACATCGGCAAAGTGCAGGCCGGTAGTCGGCTCGTCAAGTACGTAGAGCGTGCTTGCACTTGACATGTTGCCGAGTTCGGTGGCAAGCTTGATGCGTTGCGCTTCACCACCGGAAACCGTGGTGCTTGCTTGCCCAAGCTGCATGTAGCCAAGGCCAACATCGCGCAGACACTCAAGCATGCCGCGGACCTTTGGGTGCGCTTCAAAGTGCAATACCGCGTCGTCCACAGTCATGTCCAACACTTCGGCAACGTTCTTGCCTTTGAATTTCACCTCAAGCGTTTCGCGGTTGTACCGGGTTCCCTTACAGGTTTCGCATGCAACAAACACGTCCGGCAGGAAGTGCATTTCAATCTTCACCATGCCTTGACCTTGGCATGCTTCGCAGCGGCCGCCCTTGACATTGAAACTAAAGCGACCGGGCTCATAGCCGCGGATCTTTGATTCCGGCGACTTGGCGAAGTGCTTGCGGATCTCATCAAAGATGCCCGTGTAAGTAGCAGGATTGGAGCGCGGCGTGCGACCGATCGGGCT
>DBCE01000197.1:366-518 GCA_002292895.1 Phycisphaerales bacterium UBA966 | reverse complement strand
ACATGTTTTTGCGCGGCCTTGAGCAAGATGTCAGAGACCAGTGTGCTCTTGCCGCTGCCGCTCACACCCGTCACGCAGACGAGTCCGCCGAGCGGGAACGCGGCATCGATCCCCTTCAAGTTGTTCTCTTTGGCACCTTTCACCACAATGGC
>DBCE01000197.1:0-244 GCA_002292895.1 Phycisphaerales bacterium UBA966 | reverse complement strand
GCTTCCGCCGTGGCGACCAGGCCCCGGGCCAACATCCACCAAGTAATCCGCGGCACGAATCACATCTTCATCGTGCTCCACCACCAAGACGGTGTTGCCGATATCCGCCAAGCGCCGCAGCGTGGCGAGCAGTCGATCGTTGTCGCGCTGATGCAGTCCGATGGTTGGTTCATCAAGCACGTAGGCAACGCCGACGAGGCCGCTGCCCACTTGCGTTGCCAGGCGGATGCGCTGCGCTTCGCCA
>DBCE01000082.1:7474-7894 GCA_002292895.1 Phycisphaerales bacterium UBA966 | reverse complement strand
CTTTGCAAGTTGCGCGTGGGTGCAGCATCGCCCCAACAATCGCGCGTATGGAATTGACCTGTGCTCCAAGACCATGGCGTGGGGCAAGGGCCGTCACGGCACCGCGCTCACCACTGATGAGTGCAAGCGCATGCAGTGGATCAAGGGTGATGTTCGTAGCACGCCCACTGAGCCCGCTGATGTACTGGCGGCGCTCAACTTCAGTTACTTCCTCTTCAAGACACGCGCTGGCTTGCTTGAGTATTTCCGCGCCGCGTTCAGCAACATCAAGCATGGCGGTTTGTTCGTCCTTGATGCGTACGGTGGTTACGAGAGTTTCTCGGTCATCACTGAGTCGCGCAATCTTGACGGTTTCACGTATCTGTGGGACACCGAGAAGTACAACCCGATCACCGGCGAAGTGCTGAATCACATTCACTT
>DBCE01000082.1:5132-7414 GCA_002292895.1 Phycisphaerales bacterium UBA966 | reverse complement strand
CTGTGGACGTTGGCTGAAATCCAAGAAACCCTGATCGAAGCGGGCTTTGTGCGCCCAGCCGTGTATTGGGAAGGCACCGTGAAGAAGACCGGCGAAGGCGACGGCGTGTTCCGTCGTAAGACCGTCGGTGAGGCATGCGGTGGCTGGATTGCTTACATCGTGGCGGAGAAGCCCGTGTCTGGCAAGCAGAAGGTGACCGCCAAATCCAAGACAGCAGCCAAGCGCCCGGCCCGGCGTTCCGTTCGCTGAGTTCATTGCAAAGGAATGAGTGTCGCTATGTCAATTTCCACCAACAGCGAAGGCCTCGGAATTGCATCACTTGCGCCGCTCTTGGCGGAAGTGAGCAAGGCCTTCGAGCGGCAGTTGGCGAGCGACCTTCCTCCGGTGAACACGTTGTGTCGGCACGTGGAGCGCTACCGCGGCAAGATGCTGCGACCAACCATGGTGTTCCTGTGCGGGCAAGCGTTCGGCAATGTGGGTGAGCGACACGTGATCATTGCTGCCACCTGTGAGATGATTCATATGGCCACGTTGGTGCATGACGATGTGCTTGATGAAGCGGAAGTGCGGCGCAAGGGAAGCACCGTCAATCATCTGCGCGGCAATGAAGTCGCGGTGATGCTTGGCGATTACCTGATTTCCAACGCATTTCACCTATGCAGCCGCGCGGGCGATCCGGCGCTCAACCTGCGCCTTGGTGAAGTCACCAACACGCTGTGTGAGGGTGAATTGGTGCAGCTCAGTCATCGTGAGGATTTGTCGCTTGATGAACGCACGTACTTTGAGATTGTGCGTCGCAAGACTGCGGTTCTCATCGGAGCGTGTTGCGAATTGGGCGCGCGTCTCTCCGGGGCGCCAGAAGATTCCGTCGAGGCGCTTCGTCGATTTGGCGAAGGAATTGGCGTGGCCTTCCAAGTTCAAGACGACCTGCTTGACCTTGAGGGGCGTGAGGATGTCGTCGGCAAGAGTCTCGGGCGCGACCTTGAGAAGGGGAAGTTGACGCTGCCAGTGATCATTCACTTGGCACGCTGCGCCGGTACCACCCGCGAGCGAACCATCGCTGCGATCCGTGCGCGGGATGGCGTTGCATTGATGGCCGAACTCACCGCCGGTGGAGCGCTTGTTGATGCGCGTCATCGCGCCGAGGCAATGGTTGCAACAGCCCGCGCAGAACTAGCGAAGGTGCCAGCCGGCGCAGCCCGTGATGCACTGGACGCTGCAGCGCTGGCGATCGTTCACCGAGACTTCTGAGTCGTTGCTGCGCCCGCCCAGCCGCGGCCGTCCTTCGCGCCGGTGGCGGCGGATGGCTTGGTGTTGGCGCGGTTGGCAGCGATCAACTTGTCGATGTCTTCTTCTTGCAATGACATGGGGTGACCCTGCCAACGGACGATTCCGTCCGCTGAAAAGATTGCCATGTGCGGGATGCCGCGAATGTTGAAGAACTTCTCCTTCAGTGTTGCCGCGGGATCGATCGCGAGCGGATACTTGAAGTCGGCAGGCTTGAGTTTCTGCTTCTTCATTCCAGCGTTGAAGTCATTTTCCTTCTCGTCGCTGATGCCCACAAACAGAATGTCTTGCCCGTATTTCGCGGTCAATTCATTGACGTGCGGGATAGCCGCGCGGCATGGACCGCACCAGGTTGCCCAGAAATCAATGGCCACCAGACGGCTGGCCGGATCGGGTCGCTGCCCAACCCATTTAGCAACCGTGAACCCAGGAATCTTTTTGCCGCGCATGTCGCCGGCGGACTTTGGATCAATAGGCGCTAAGAACTCTGGCCACTTCACTTCGGCGGCGGGCTTCGTATCAGTGGCACCAGGAGCACCCATGGCGTCTGGCTTCTCCTTCGCCTCAATACTTTCGTCCACTTCCTCTGCAAGAAGCGCTGGCAGTTTGGCCTTGAGACCGGCTTCGCTCAGTCCGACATAGCGAACCGCACCGGTCTTATCGATCACAATATTGACGGGCTTCTTCCAGACGCCAAGTGCGTCGCACCAATCACCGGATGCGTCAATCGCCACTAGGCACGGTGCGTCTTTCTCCAAGATGTCGTCAGCGCGATCGGCCTGATCTGGGGTGTGCAGTCCAAGCAGAAGAACGCCTTCAGGAAGTGAACGCTTGACCTTCTCCAGCGCAGCGCGCGGGCTGGACTTTCCGCCCACCGATTGAATCACCGTCACCTTGTCGCGGAATGCAGCGCGGTCCATCGCATCGCCACCAATCCACTTGAGATCAGCGGTCGGCTTGGGAATCATCCATCCCTCGTGTTCCTTGAGCGCTGC
>DBCE01000082.1:294-4996 GCA_002292895.1 Phycisphaerales bacterium UBA966 | reverse complement strand
GCGCGGATTGGAATACTGCGGTGCCGCAGTCGCCGCTGGAGTTGCAACGAACATCGTTGTCACCATCACCAGCAGCGCGGTCGAGAGCGAAGCCTGAGTCATGGTGGGAATCCTACCCCTGTCCGCCGGGTTCGCCCAAGCCCGCGCGGATTGGCATGGACATGTTGTCAATGAGCCGAACATCGCCGATGCGCGCGGCGATGAGCGCGCGGGTGGGGGCATGCCAGCTGGTGACGGGTAGCAGGGTGGAGGCATGGCGCACCACTGCGTAATCGACCGTCAGCCCGTGCGCTTCAAGCGTGGTTCGCATGATGCGCTCGGCACTCGGTGGGTCGGTAGCGGCGGTGGCATGCTGCAAGGCACGCACGAGTGCCAGCGCCCGATCGCGTTGTTCGGGCTGGAGATAACGATTTCGGCTACTCATGGCAAGACCATCATGCTCACGCACGGTTGGAGCAGCTTCAATCACCAGTGAACCCCAGCGCCCATTCGCTGCGCGCGCCATCGCGGCCATATCTTCCAAGACGCGCAGCTGTTGAAAGTCTTTCTCGCCAAACACGGCCATTGCCGGCTGTGTGAGGTCGAAGAGCCGCGCTACCACTTGACATACACCACCAAAGTGCGTGGGGCGACTGGCATCTTCTAAGCGCGGCTGATGAGCAACATCGGGGAGCGGCCACGCAGCGGCTTCGGCGCGCGCTGCATCAAGTCCGAATGGATAAATGGTCTCCGCAGTTGGAGCAAACACAGCGTCCGCACCGCACTCCTCTGCCAGTTTCACATCGTCTGCAAGCGTGCGCGGATACTTTGCGAAGTCCTCGCGCGGCGCGAATTGTGTTGGATTGACAAACACTGTTGCCAGTACGGGCATGCCTCGTCCCGACATGCGGCGCATCAGGGCTCCATGTCCAGCGTGAAGGGCGCCCATGGTGGGCACCAAGGCGCATCCAAAGTACGGAGCAAGCTGTTCTGGGGCGTGTAGGACCTGCATCTGCGGTGTCCACCATAGTGTCGGAACTTCCGGTTGGGAATTCCGGACTAGATTTCCGAGAATTCACAGAGATCCGCTCCGGGAAGGCTTTTCAATTGGTTCCTGCCCTCCTAGACTGTCGTTGCGACTGGATCTCAATTGCCGCAGGCCGTGAGGGCGCTGTGCTCGTCTGGATCCCTTGCAAACCACCTATGGCACTCAAACTCCCCATTTATTTCGATCATGCCGCCACCACTCGCTGCGACCCACGCGTGGTGGAAGCCATGCTTCCGTACTTCAGCGATAAATTCGGCAACTCCTCGAGCCGTAACCACAAGTTCGGCTGGGAGTCTGAGGACGGCGTCGAGTTGGCCCGCGAGCAGTCAGCCGCGTTGATTGGCGCCAACCCCAAGGAAATTATCTTCACGTCCGGCGCCACGGAGAGCAACAACCTGGCCATCAAGGGTGCTGCGGAGATTTACGCAAAGGCTCCGGCAGGCCAGACCGGTCGCGGTCACATCATCTCAGCGATTCATGAACACAAGGCAGTGCTCGATCCCTGCAAGCGCCTGCAGCGCGAGGGCTTCGAAGTCACCTTCCTTGCGCCTGGTACTGATGGCGTGATCACCGCCGACATGGTCGCTGCGGCCATTCGTCCGGACACCATCTTGGTCAGCATCATGTGGGCCAACAATGAGATCGGCGTGATCAATGAGGTCCCGCAGATCGGCAAGTTGTGCCACGACAAGGAAATCGTCTTCCACACCGATGCCACGCAGTGGGTTGGCAAGATGCCAACGGACGTGGAACGCGATCACATCGACCTTCTCAGTTGGAGTGGTCACAAGATCTACGGGCCGAAGGGTGTGGGCGCCTTGTTTGTTCGGCGTCGTAAGCCACGTATTCGCTTGGAGGCGATCATTGACGGCGGCGGACATGAGCGCGGGATGCGCTCTGGCACGCTGAATGTCACTGGAATCGTTGGCTTTGGCAAGGCCTGCGAACTCTGCCTGCATGAGATGGAACACGAACGCGAACGCCTCGTAAAGTTCCGCCGCAAGCTGGAAACTGAACTTTCGCGCCGTATTGAAGTCACTCAGGTGAACGGTCATGCAGAGAAGCGCCTTCCACACGTGACCAACATTTCCTTCGGCTTTGTTGAGGGCGAAAGCCTGATGATGGGCGTGAAGGACATCGCTTGCAGTTCCGGTAGCGCGTGCACCAGCGCCAGTCTCGAGCCGAGCTATGTGCTCAAGGGGCTCGGAGTTGGCGACGAATTGGCACATTCATCATTACGCCTTTCGCTTGGTCGCTGGACCACTGAGGAAGAAGTGGACTTTGCAATTGAGCAGATCGTTGCGGCCGTTGAGCACTTGCGCTTGATGAGTCCGCTGTTTGACCTTCACAAAGAAGGCGTCGACATTTCCAAGATCCAGTGGCAAGCGCACTAATCCGCGTAGTCACTTCACCCGAACGCACTTGACCGGCACAACGCCGGCAAACAGGACACACCCATGGCTTACTCAGACAAAGTTGTTGATCACTTCCAGCACCCACGCAACGTCGGCAGTTTCGGCACGAGCACCGATGTTGCCAAGCGCACCGATGTTGGCGTTGGCATCGTCGGCGCCCCAGAGTGCGGCGATGTGATGCAGTTGCATATCAAGGTCAACGAGCAGGGCGTCATTGAAGACGCCAAGTTCAAGTGCTTTGGTTGCGGCAGCGCGATTGCTTCCAGCAGCCTGGCCACTGAATGGCTCAAGGGCAAGTCAGTTGATGAGGCGCTCACCATCAAGAACACCCAGATTGTTGAGGAGCTCAGTCTCCCACCCGTGAAGATTCACTGCAGCGTGCTCGCCGAGGATTCCATCCGCGCGGCCATTGCTGATTACCGCAAGAAGAACGGCATGGTGGCTGATTCTGCTGCCCACGCCGCGACCCACTGATAGTTTCAACGCACCCTACGGAAAGAGTTCATTATGTCCGTCATTATTAGCGATTCAGCAGCCCGCGAAATCAGCAACATCATTCATCAGCAGGGCCTCGACGCAGACAAGATTCGTCTCCGCGTTGGCGTCAAGGGCGGTGGATGCAGTGGCTTTAGTTACATCCTTGACCTGACCGAAGTGCAGAAGGACTCCGATGAACTGTGGGAGTTCACGTACCGCACCGCGGAGGACGGCAAGACCGTGACTCGCGTTGAAGGCGGCAACGGTGGCACCGCGACTGCGGTTGCAGAGGCCGGCACCTTCACGGTTCGCGTGGTGTGCGATCCAAAGAGTTTCCTGTACCTCAACGGCACCACGATCGACTTTAAGGATGAGATCATGGGCCGTGGATTTGTCTTCACCAATCCAAACGCCAGCACCACGTGCGGATGCGGCTCCAGCTTTAGCGCATAAGTACTCGGTGCAGCCCGCGCGCGGCATTTCGTAGCGCGGCAACATTTCAAGTCGAACTACCGCCCCGCATCCACTCCGGATGTGGGGCGGTTCGCTACGCTCTATGCATGCGCATTCGAGCCATCGTGAGTCATGTAGCCGTCCCTGTCGCTGCCGTACTGAGTGTGCTGGTCGTTGCGGGATGTACGTCAGGTGGCGCGGGAGGTACGGCCTCGGCGACTGCCGCGAACTCGGAACCGGGCGCAGCGAGTGAGACGGCAGAACCTCCGGCCGCCATGCACAAGCCGACTTCGGCATCAGCACTCCAGCCGCCGGTGGCGCGCCAGGAAGTGTTCGTCATCAAGAGTCCCTTTGGTGACCGAACTGACGAGTACTACTGGCTTCGTAATGACAACTCTGAGAAGAAGCCCGATGACATCATGGCATACCTCAACGCCGAGCAGGCGTACACCGAGGCCATGATGGCGAGGCTTGTTCCGCTGCAGGAGACGCTCGTCAAAGAGATTCGTGGACGCATCAAGGAAGATGATTCCACCGTGCCGGCATTCGATCACGGCTACTGGTATTGGACGCGCTTCGACACGGGCGCGGAGTACCCAACCTACATGCGCCGACGCGGGACTTCAGCGTCGCAAGATGAATCCGTGCAGCCAGAAGTGCTGCTTGATGTACCGGCGATGGCCAAAGGCGAGGATTACTTTCGGGTGTCCAAGATGGCTGCCAGTCCCGACGGCAACATGCTGGCGTGGACGCAGGACGTCACCGGCCGCCGCATGCACACCGTTCGCTTCAAGGATCTGCGCACGGGTGCCATGCTGCCGGATCGCATGGAAGGAACGTTGGAGTCAGTGGAATGGTCTGCAGACGGCAAATCCGTCTTCTACATTCGTCAAGATCCGGTGTTGCTGCAGAGTGGACCTGTATATCGCCATGTATTGGGGACATCGGCTGCGTCAGACACGCTTGTCTATGACGAACCTGACAAGACGCTCTTCACGGGAATCAGCACCAGTCGCAGCGACAAATACCTGTTGATCACCATGGAGGGTTACGACACCAACGAACTACGCGTGGTGCCGCTTGATCGTCCGGAGGCTCCTGCAGCTGTCGTGTTTCCGCGCCGACCTGATGTCCGCAACTATGTCGATCATTGTGCCGGCAAGTGGCTGATTCGCACCAACGAAGGCGCGCGCAACTTCCGACTGGTGGTGGCGCCCGAGTCTGCGCCAGATGACCGCGCCGGGTGGAACATCATTCTGCCGCAACGTGCGGACGCATCAGTCGATGACGCCGTTGCTTTCAATTCAGGAATTGCCGTGCTTGAGCGCGT
>DBCE01000082.1:0-208 GCA_002292895.1 Phycisphaerales bacterium UBA966 | reverse complement strand
GGACGAGTCTGCATATGCCATGACCTTTGGTGAGAACATGGACGCGGCGAACACGTCGGTGCGCATCGGTTACACGTCGATGGTCACGCCGCGCACGACGATTGACGTTGACTTGGCAACCGCAGCGCGCACGGTTCGAAAGGTGCAGCCAGTCATTGGTTACCAACGCGATCAATACGAAACCGCGCGTGCCTGGGCGCCGAGCCGT
>DBCE01000031.1 GCA_002292895.1 Phycisphaerales bacterium UBA966 | reverse complement strand
AGCGGCTCCCCGCCAGCCTTGCCGTCCTTGGTGACAACTGATGCACCAAACCAGCGCTTGAACTCCGGGGTGTCGGTTTGGCTTGACTGGCTCAGGATGGGGGCTGATTCGGCGACCATGCGCCTTGACATGGACAGTGGGTGGTTTGCAAGGTATGCAAACTCGCTTGCGGTGTCGGGCGATAGGATGGTCTTGCGGCGATCCGGGAATGGAGAGCTACTCGCAACCAAGCCGCTTGCGGCATAGCTCTTGGTCGTCCCGTCTGGGTTGACAAGGATCGCATCGGTAACGCCACGGTAGATTCGACCAAGCGCCTTTGCGTCAGACCCAACGGCAAACACCTGCGAGCCAACAGCTTTCAGGGATGCTTTGAGGATTGCTCGCCGCCCGCCATCTTTTGACGCAGTGATCGCAGATGCTGGAATGGTGCTGATTGTCTTGACGTTGTATTGACTGTCCGTGTGGATCAGGGTCACCGCGCCATCGTCGGCATGAAGGCGCTTGGCGATCCGCATTGCGTCATCAACACTGCCGATCCTAACGCCGTCCCACTCTTTGTCTCGGTATGGCGCGGGCTGGCCAAAGTCCTTCTTGAAAAGCTCGCTCTCGCCGCGCCCGTTGATAACCGAATACTCATTGGTGTCAATGACAACGTGGCCGAGAAACTGAACGTCAGTGCCAAATGTCTTGCTGGCATAGGCTGCCGTCAGTGATTCATCCGCCCTGCTGGACCTTGCCATGCCGCTTGGGTGGTTGTGCAGCATGTAGTATCCGGTGGCGCCGCGCAGCTTAGCGGTCGCCATGATCTTGCTCATGTACTCATCAAGATCGTCGCCAACAATTCCAGGCGCGGATGCAGGTAGTCGGCTTGTGATGCCTAGCTGAGTAACGACCGCGCCACCCTTGCCGGTGAAGATGATGCGCAGCGTTTCAAACCGTGGATCACGGTAGACCTGCGCAAGCGTTGCAAGGTCTTCGGTGCTGGCTACTTTTTGCCCGACAAGCGTGACGCGCTGGCGTGCAGCGTAATCACTTGACAGGGCTTGAGCAAGTACGGAGCCGGAGGATCGTAGGTCGTCAACGGCGGCAACGGCTTCCCGTTGGGCAGCTTCTCCACGCGGCCCAGCCTGGCTGTCGATAGGGCCGTTATCAAGGAAGAGTTGGAGTTGCGCATCGTCGGTGTATGGCTTGCGTCTTGCTTCGACATTGTAGGCTTGTGCCGATGGCTCGCGCAAATCTGTTGCATCGCCTTTGGCCCCATCTGCCGCCACATCATCATTTGCCGCCGCCTTGGCCTTCGGCACATTGGCAGACTCAGCCGGATCACCACCAGCCGAAACAATCAGCGCCTTGATGGCCGCAATCTGCTCCTCAACAGCCCGCACCGAAGCGTCAGCATTCGACATGCCGCCTTCGCGCAGTTCAGCGGCCCGCTCAAGGACTGCGGCCTTGTCTTCAGCCGTGATCGCCTTACCGGCCTTCTTGATGCAATTCGTCAAAGACCCCATTGGGCGACTCCAGTTTGATTGTGCGTTTCAGCGGTTTTTGACAACCCCAAAGCGGCTGATGGTCACATCCACATCAACAGCCACCCCGCCCAATATCCAGAGCGAGAACTGCTGATTGAAGGTTTTGGTTTCGACCGTCGAAGCAAATCCGCTGGGCAGGACGCGGCCTTGTGACATGACGGGCGCGTCAAACGCAGGCATGCCGTCATACTGCAACCCGCTGCCAGAGATTGAGCCGCTCATGGATGCAAAGGCGGTGCTCGGGTATGTGGCGGACGACGCCAGCACCTCAACGTTGGTGCCAAGCAATCCGCGTGGATTCGCAGCAAACTGAACCCGCGCTATAGAGAAAAGCTCATCCCCATCCGTGACACCACCACCCAGGCCGTTGAGGTTTGCAAGACTTGCAGCACTCTTGTACTGCTCTTGCCGGAAGGATATTGAGTAGCGGTCTGCGGTGGTGCCAACCCGCCCGGTCACGCGAAGGCGCACAGCGTCAAAGCCGTCAGAGTCTGTGGTTTTGCTGACGGTGCAGGTGAGTTGGTGCCTGGAGTTTTGAGCGCCATTGAGCAACGTTTGCAGCGAGCCTCCGCGCACCACAGACCACCCGCCAGTAGGCACGGCACCCGTCACGCCAACACCTCCAACACCATTCATGTTGGCGCCGCCAGCTCCCGCTGTTTCGCCATTGGCGGCAGTGATGGCTGTCGAGCCAGTGAGCATCCCGCCCGTTAGCAGGCAGTCAGCAGCATTTGCAGGCAGGGCATTTCGCACACCAAATCCAGCTTTTGCGGCCAGCTTTTTTAGCGCTTCAGCAATGGCTTCACCAATCGCCCGATTGCCCACTGTGCCGGGGTGCAGCAGGTCGCCAGCGGGGTAGTATCCAGCCTTCGGGAAATAGCTGTTTGGGGTGAGTGCTGCGGCAGTGTAGGTGTCAACCTTTACCACAGCAGCAGCGTAGGTCGCCTTTTGCTGGGCAGTCATGCCGCTTGATGTGGCAGGCCAGCCAGCAAGATAGTCGCGCCTAGCAATGTTGAATGGCCCCTGGCCAAACTGGTCGGAGTTTGGCAGCTCATTGCAGATGACAACCACCTTGCCATCATCAATCAGGCCCATAAAAAGTGCGTCGTACTTTTGGGCGGCAGTGACCATTGATTCATTGGTATTGTTCACACCAACAAGAACTACGGCCACGTTTGCCGAGTTTCCTGGGTCGTACACGTTGACCCAGCCACGGCGCGGGTCGCCTGGCGCAGTGCCTCCAGAGATGCCAGCCCCAGTGAGGCGAGTGACACAGCCGTCAATGGTGTCCGTGTTAATGCCGTAATTGCCAGTCAGCTTAAAGCTATAGCCACTGGCAGCCAGCGCCCAAGCGATGTAGCTGCGGGCTGTGACGCGCTGGGCCGCAGCGGTGGTGCTGTTCTCCGTGGCGTTGGCGGTGCGTGAGTCGCCAAACACAATGATGGAGCGGCCTGCAACCGTTGGGATGACCTCTCCTCCGCTAATCCATGGGCGAGAAAAGCTCCCGCCAATGGTGTTGGCGAAAGTAGACCCCAGCGTCATGCTTGGCTCACAAGCTCAAAGATTGCGGCCTGGGTTGTGGCGGTCAGGCGCAGTGCAACACATGGGCCGTAAATCGTGCCCTCAGTGTCGGCGGTCATGTTGCCAAGCGATGAGTTGATCCACTTGGCCCCGGCAGGGGTGCCTACTGCGGTAGGTGTGCGGCTGATTTCGACCTTGGCCGTGCCGCCAGAAACAGGCGCAACGCTCACACCCAAAGGCATGTTGATGTGCGCCATCGGGTAAATCTCTGTGCCACCGGCTGCAACGGTGAATGTTTCGACTTTGAGAGTCATAGTTACTCCTGAAGACAGGTTCTCAGTTGCTCAAGCACCGACAGCCGCTTGGTCAGCAAAGCTATTTCGTTGGGCTTGGATGTTGCCTCTTCTGCGTCCGGTTTTGTAGGGGGGGCAGATTCGGCGGGCTTTGGTGCGGACTCGGCTAGCTTGTCGGCCTTCTGTTGCTCCGCTCTTGCGGCCCTCAGCTTCTCGACCAACTCTGCCCGCTGTTGCTTCATTGATGCAGGAACCTTGCGGCTCTTCAGCGCATCCTCAATGAAGCCTGGAGCAAGGCCCGCCGCTCCGACAATCCTGCCTTCTAGGTCAATCAGTTCTTTGCGAAGGCTCTCGGCGTTCTGCTTTGCCGCATC
>DBCE01000025.1:5748-5868 GCA_002292895.1 Phycisphaerales bacterium UBA966 | reverse complement strand
GAAGAGGGTGGTGAACTTGATCACCGGGTTGAGGCTGACCGAGGAGGTGTCCTTGAAGGGATCTCCGACGGTGTCACCGACCACGGTCGCCGCGTGCAACTCAGTGCCCTTGGCGCGCAT
>DBCE01000025.1:0-5710 GCA_002292895.1 Phycisphaerales bacterium UBA966 | reverse complement strand
TGGCGTTGTCCCATGCTCCACCGGCGTTCGCCATGAAGATTGCCTGGAACAGGCCGAAGAACGCGATGCCGATCAGGTAACCGATGAAGAACACCGGGCTGAAGAAGGGCAGACCAAGCGAGAGGCAGAAGACCGCCAAGAAGATGTACCACATGCCACGTTGCGCGTAGATGGTGCAGATCTTCACAACTTCCTTACTGTCCTGAATGCTCGCCTCGGCCTTGTCAAGGTTGATGTTCTTCTTGATGAAGACCACCGCGCTGTACGCGCCCGTGACAACCGCCTGCGTCGATGCGCCCGTGAACCAATACACCACTGCGCCACCCATGAGAAGGCCGAGCAGGATTTCTGGTCGCACGATGCTCAGGATGCTCTCGATGTTCTTGCCTTCTGGCACGATCATCTTGTTCTTGCTGAGGGCAAGGATGATGCCGAAGATCATCGTGGTTGCACCAACGACTGCGGTACCAATGAGCACTGGCTTCGCAGTGGCCTTAAAGGTATTGCCTGCGCCGTCGCCCTTCTCAAGAAGGTGCTTGGCGTGCTCGAAATCGGCATGGATGCCGTAATCGCGCTTCAACTCTTCCTTGATGTTTGGAACTGCTTCGATGCGGCTCAGTTCAAACACGCTCTGTGCGTTGTCAGTCACTGGTCCGAAACTATCGACGGCGATCGTCACTGGACCCATGCCCAAGAAGCCGAATGCAATCAGACCGAACGCAAAGATCGGTGCAGCGAAGTCGCGGTACGCATCCGGCATGAGCCGGGTCAGGTCATCATTGCCACTGAGTTTCCAGCCAGCAGCCATCAGCACCAGGATCAGGAGTCCTGTCCAGAAAGCACTGAAATTGCCTGCAACGAATCCGGACAGGATGTTGAGGCTGGCGCCGCCCTGTGCAGATGCGTTGGTCACTTCGTTCACGTGCTTCGAGCCGGTGCTCGTAAACACCTTGGTGAACTCAGGGATGAGCGCGCCGGCAGCGGTGCCGAGACTGATGATCGAAGCCAAGATCCACCACAGGTCCTTGAGTTCCGACCCGGTGTACGCCAGCGTTCCGAGCAGCGCATGGCTGGCAAAGAAGGTGGCGACGATGGAGATGATGGAGGTCACGATGACCAAGCGAGTGAGCGGTGCTTCCTCGTCGAACTCCTTCTTGCCGGAGAACGATGCCTTGGACCATGCTTCGGTGATGTAGTAACTGACGAGACTGCAGACGATCATCAGTGCGCGCATGGAGAACAGCCAGACGATGAGCTGCATGCACATGGTCTTCTGATCAGCTGAGCCGCCGCCGAGGGCGTAGGCCAAGAACGCGATCAATGCAACGCCGGTCACGCCGTAGGTTTCAAAGCCGTCAGCGGTTGGACCAACTGAGTCACCGGCGTTGTCGCCAGTGCAGTCAGCAATAACGCCGGGGTTCTTCGGATCATCCTCAGGAAGCTTGAAGACGATCTTCATGAGATCGCTGCCGATGTCGGCGATCTTGGTGAAGATGCCGCCGCAGATACGCAGCACGGTTGCACCAAGACTCTCGCCGATGGCGAAGCCGATGAAGCTTGCACCCACGAGTTCCGACGGGATGAACATCATGATTCCGATCATGAAGAACAACTCAACGCTGACCAAGAGCATGCCGATTGACATGCCAGACTGCAGCGGAATAGCCAAGGTCTTCAGGGCGTCGCCGCGAAGACTTGCAAACGCGGTGCGGCTGTTGGCGCGGGTGTTGATTCGGATACCGAACCATGCCACGCTGTAGCTACCGAGAATGCCCAAGATCGAGCAGAGGAGGACGATGCCAACGGCCATGGCGTGGCTCGTTTGCGGGGCAGCGCCTTCTGCGCCGTGTCCGCCACCGATCGGATTCAGGAATCCGAAGTAGACGATCATGGCACCGGCGATCAAGAACCACAGAAGCGCCAGGAACTTGCCCTGCTGCGCGAGGTAACTCTTGCAGGTCTCCCAGATGATGTTGGAGACGTTGCGCATGGACGGATGCACCGGAAGCGCGTCCACCTGGATGTACTGGATGACTCCGAACAGGGCTCCAACCAGCGAGACCACAAGACCCGCATACATGAGCGTGGCGCCCATGATCGGCTTGCCGAACACGCTGAAGACGATCTTGTCGTCGATGGGAGGCAGTTGCAGGTCAGCCTCGCTTGCGAATGCAACGGGCGCGACCGCCAGCGCGGCGAGCGTGGCGGGAACGATGAATCGGGTCCAGTTTTGGGCCTTGGCCATTTTTTCGTCCTACGGGTGTGTTCAAGGGCCGAAAGGCCCTTTGATAAGGTTGGGATTGTACCCAACGTCAGACTTGACGGCGGGGCGGTGGAGTCATTGCCAACGGATTGAATTGCCAACATTATCAGTCAACAAGCGGCGATGGCGCTCACAAGACTGAAATGCGTAGGCCGCCGGGGTCAAGTTCAAACGCAAACGGCCGTGCGAGTGGATGGCCAGGGTCTGATTCGAGCTGATTTCGGACTGAATGGGCGGCCGAGGCGGAGCGACACAGGATGAGCAGGAATCCGCCTCCTCCCGCGCCAGCCATGGACCATGAGGCGACCCGATCGCCAAGTTGGCGAACATTGGCCTCAATGTTCGGGGTGACGGACGCAGGGTCAACGGTTCGCTTCAGCTCCCGATACTCCGCGAGGCGGTGGGCGAAGGCGGACACATCCCCGCGGGCGATCTCATCAGCCATGGCGTGTGCGCCGGCCACCAGTCGTGCGCGGGCGTCCACGACGGCGTGCTCGCCGCGGAGGTAACGCAGCACCACGGTCTCAAGAATGTCGCGGGCCATGCGTCGTCTGCCGCTATAGAGGAGCACCGCGCGTTCGTGCAATGTGCGCACGAAGGCGGGCGGGGCGGCGATGGGTGCCACGTGTGGAACCTGATGGACGCCGGGCCGGGTAGTGCACAGTTTGATGCCGCCCCATAGTCCACCCACTTGGTCCTGCCAACCACCGCGCGTTTGAATCATCTGCTCCAGGAGCGAAGCATTGCGCGCCACGTGTTCTGGATCCGTGGAACGTCCCGCCACTCGGTCGAGCGTGGCGAGCATGGTTGCTCCAAGTATGGAACTGGTACCGAGGCCGCTGCCGCGTGGTACGGCGCTGAAGAGTGTGATGGCCAGTCCACCGCCGGCGCGTTCAAGGTGCGTGCGTAGATTTGCCTTTGGGTCGCGCGGCACAAGCCCGCTGAGTACCAGCGCTGCGCGCGGCAGCGCATCCCACACCGCGGGATCATGGTGATCAAGAAGCTCGCGGGTACTTCGATACCGACCGGTTCGCCCTGAATCAACAGAGTGCACCGTGATTTCTGGTGTGTCGGTGACGCGCACCATGACTTGCAGGGGAAGCGTTCCTCCGAGCGTGACTGCGGCGTTCACCACGCTGCCGCCGTGCTCAATGCAGAGCGGGGGCGTGTCGCTCCATCCGCCGGCAAGGTCAATGCGAACGGGCGCACTGGCCCAGACTGCTTGATCTTGGCGTACTGCAAAGGCGCGGACTTCGCGCGGCATGAGTGCGTCGCGCGCAACGGCCACGCCGACGGCAGACATAGCCGCCGTTCGCGCAGTTGCTCGCGCGGTGTTTGATTGAGTAATGGCAGCGCGCGCGGCATACTCGCGGGCGCGATCAAGCGGTGCCACGGCAGTCGGGCGCCACGGCGCGTATGCCTGCGCGTGGATGTGCCCCCGAGCGAGTGCATCTGGATTTGCAAGCAGCATCAATTCTGCAAGCGATAGTTTGCGCATCCGTCGCCACGCGGCTGGGGCACGTGCATCGCTCAGTATCCATTGCATGGCGCGCCATGCGTCATCTGGCTTGCCAACCGGATATATCCGTGCGTTCCACAGCGTGTGTGGTGCACTGCCCCAGATAGCGCGCGCGGTGCTGCCGGTTTGCAGTTCCAGCGTCCGTAGTGGTTTGCCGCACACCGTTCCACCATCGCTTGCGGAGGTCTTGCAATCGTCGTCGATGCCGTGCAATACCCAGCACTGTTGCGCGCTACCGACTGGCACTGCGTAACGAGCGATGCCGCGCGGGGCATGCGCATCCTTACCGGTTTCCAAGGCGAGCACGCTGTCTGGTCCCGTGTGCGTGCGCTTGTTGAGCAGGTCAGGAAACATGCGCTCCGGCATGGTTGACGAAAGTCGTTCGATGAGTTCTCGCGTAGTGCCAAGGTGCAGGAAACTCCCCTTCTTCAGGAGTGTGGCGTGCAGCGCTACTTGATGTGTTGCGGTGAAGAATGTGCCAAGCATGCGCTCGCGGGCGCTGCTGCCGCCAGCAGCAAATCGAGTCACGAACGTGGCGCGCTCTGCGCTGCTTGACATGGCATGGGCAATCTCTTGATAGAGATCAAGGCTTGCATTTCCGCGTGTGAGTTCTGCAAGGAGTGATCCGGCAGGCGCGCGGCCGGTGCGCGGATCTGCCCCGGCGCCGCGGAGAAGTGCGTGGCATGCTGCAGTTGGAAAGAAGAAGATCCCGCTATCGATCGCCGCGTGGCCGCTCGCAGACAGCGCGCCGGCGGATTGCAGTTGCACTCGCGATGGTTTCTGCAGCGTGCTCACCACGCGGTTGCGCTTATCAAGAACAAACACGCCGTGTCGCGCAGCGCGATCTGGCCCGCCGGGGAAGGCGAGCACCGTCGCGCCGCCGGTCGCAAACGTGATGTGCTCATCGGCAAGTCGCAGTGCCGCATCGCCGCTGGCGACGAGCACTCCGCCCGATGCGGGCAGCGTGAGGCGCGAGAGTTCCGCAAGAATCAGGTCAAAGAGCGTGGGAACATTGAAGGGGCCAAGTCCATGGGCCGACGTTTCGATGCGCGCAGTGCCGCGAACGGCGTTTGCGTGCAACTTTCTGCGAACGGTCTTTGCTCTCCCGGTACGCCCCAGCGGCACCCAAATTTTGCCAGGTGCGCTCCATGATGGAAGGCGCCGCGAATCGCCGCCCGAGTGCAGGATGAGGATGCGAGTGCCACGCGCCTGTGCGCGCGCTGTCTTCAGCATGCCGCGCTTCGCAAGCTCGGCCATACAGAGGAGGGTGCTGCCGCCACTACCGATTCGCTTTCCGGCTGAATCGGCAATCACCAGTGTCTCCAGGCCATGTGGCAGTGTGCCCAGCGTCTTGCGGATGTCCAGCATCTGCTCGGCGTAACGCCGCTGCACATCGTTGGCCACGGTGAGTACCAAGAGATCGAATCCGCACGGCACGAGCCCGGCGCCCGAGCCTTTCAGGCGCGGGGTGGCTGGAAGTGCGGACGCGCGTGGAACGCGTGCTGTAACGGGGGAGCGAGTGGTGCGTTCGCGTGCCATGCGTGGCGCGAGTGTACGGAACGCGCGCGCGGTAGCCTCACCCGTATGCAGTTCTTTGCGCAGGCAATTGATTTACTTGATGACCCGGATTTGATTCGTGTCTATGAGGAGCACCACCGCGCCGTCTGGCCAAAGGTGGTGGCTGCACTGCGCGCTGCCGGTATTCCGCGGATGCGGATCTTTCGGCATGGAACGCGGCTCTTTATGTATTGCGAAGGTCCTGATGGCTTTGACCCAGCCCGCGACTACCAGCAGTACGCCGCTGATCCGGAGTGCCGGAAATGGGACGAGTTGATGCGTCGATTCCAGCGTCCCGTTCCTGGAGCAAGTACCGACGCGTGGTGGTCGCCGATGGAGGTGGTGTTTGACTTGGAATCCATGTCCGACGG
>DBCE01000172.1:10793-11463 GCA_002292895.1 Phycisphaerales bacterium UBA966 | reverse complement strand
CGATGGGGTGCGTACGATGCAACGCCCGGCGTGAGCGTGTGGCTCATGTTCTGGTTTGCTGATCGCGAGGGTGTATGGCGCGAACCAGTGTCCAAAACGAACTTCAGCTCTACCTCCGAGAAATCAAGGAGGAACGACTCCTTACTCCCGACGAGGAAAAGGAGTTGGGTTGGCGCATCATCAACGATGAGTGCCTGAACTCCAAGGATCGGATGATCAAGGCGAACCTGCGCCTGGTGATCTCCATCTCCAAGAACTACGCCCACCGCGGACTGCCGCTCTCCGACCTCATCGAAGAGGGCAACATCGGCCTCATCAAGGCCGTCGAAGGGTTTGACCCCGCGCAAGGTGCCCGATTCAGTACCTACGCCAGTTGGTGGATCAAGCAGGCCATCAAGCGAACCCTGATCAACGCCGTACAGCCCATCCACATTCCTGCCTATATGGTGGAATTGATTGCGCGCTGGAAGCACACCAACCGAAAGCTTGAAGAGAGCCTCGGTCGGCAACCCACGTTGCAAGAATTGGCCACGGCGATGGGTCTGCCCGTCAAGAAGCTTCTGATTGTGCGCCGCGCCGTCAAGGCGTACCACGCCCCCAGCCAGTCACCCACTGGCGAGGACGGCGAGGGAGCAGACCTTGCCGACATCTTTGAAGACACGCGCAACCG
>DBCE01000172.1:3122-10692 GCA_002292895.1 Phycisphaerales bacterium UBA966 | reverse complement strand
GCTCCGCCTGCGCTTCGGTCTTGAAGGCAAGGAACCACTGACTCTCAAGCAAATTGGCGTCGAGGTTGGACTCACGCGCGAGCGCGTTCGGCAGATTGAAGTAGAGGCTCTCAAGAAATTGCAACTGCAACTGACTGACGCCAAACCAAGCCGGTTCTTCCGCGAGAACATGCCAGCGGAGAGCACTGAGAAGCCTCGGCCGGGTCGCAAGCGCAAGCAAGCACCGGATGCGTGACAACGTGATTGTGTGAGAACTGGCAGGCGCGATCATGACCATGACCAGCGCACCACTATCACATGAAACGTCGCCTCAGGGCTGACGTCGCCTCAGGGCTGACGTCGCCTCTGGACGAACGTTGCCGCTTGCTTTACGCGGTCTTCGTGCGAACCGGGTTGTAGAACGGCATCTTGACGACCTTTGCCGTGGTCTTCACCTTGCCAAGATCAAGTTCAAACTCCGTACCGACCGCGCTCATCGCTGCGGGCACGTAGCCCATGGCAATGACCTTGTCGAGCGTGGGGCTGAGGCAGCCGCTAGTCACGTGCCCAACGTGCTTGCCACCGTGATAGAGCAGCATGCCCTGTCGCGCGGAGCGACGACCCTCCACCTCAAAGCCAACCAGGCTGTTCTGCACGCCATCAGCCTTGATCTTCAAGAGAGCCTCTTGGCCAATGAAACGGCCTTCGCGCGTATCCACATCACCCTTGTCGAGCTTGACCGCAAAGCCGAGACCAGCGCTCAGCGGGTCGATTTCTTCGCTGATTTCATGGCCATACAGGGGCATTGATGCCTCCGTGCGCAGCGAATCGCGCGCGCCCAAGCCTGCCGGCCGCACCATGGCGGTTACGCCCTCTTTTTCACGCAAGAGCATCGGCAGTACAAACTTGGCGACCGTTGATCCCATCACCAGTTCCACGCCGTCTTCGCCCGTGTAACCAGTGCGGCTGACGGTGAGTTTGGCGATCATCAGGCTCTTTTCAGCGAAGCGGTAACGCTTCAGCGTGGGGATTTCGCGGCTGAAAGTTCCCACGATCTCCAGGACCTTTGGACCCTGAATGGCAGCCATCGCGGTATCCGCGGTGACATCTTCCATCTGGAATGTCATGTTCTCACGCGCCTTGATCGACCCGAACCAGTCGAGGATCTTCAGACGGTTTGAGGCATTGACCACCATCATGTAGTCGTCTTCCTCGTAGCAATAGACCAAGACGTCATCACGGACCCCGCCCCGCTCATTGCAGACCAGCGAATAGCGCACCGTGCCACGCTCCATACCCATGATCTGCCGGGTGCAAACGCGGTCGAGGAACTTGCGGGCATGGCGACCAGTGATGCGCAATCGACCCATGTGGCTGACATCAAAGAACGCGGCACCCGAGCGGCACGCGTGATGCTCGTCAATGATGGAGCCGTACGACATGGGCATCTCCCAGCCCGTGAAATCCACAAAGCGAGCTCCGCGCTCGGCGCTCCAGTGATGGAAGGGTGTACGGGCAAGATTGGCAGTGCTCATGATTCGGGAAAGGGTAGCCGAAGACATTGCAGCGCGACTATCCTCGCAATTCGAGCATGGATCGCCTCGGTACACGAACTCCCCGCCGGACATCCCGTCCCGGGCACCTCGGCGACGTCCTGCGCAGCGCACTGCTAGCGACGCTGATCGCCTGCGTTGCCTTTGTGGGCAGCGCGCGCGCGTGGGCACTTGATCTTGAGGACGAAACACTCGCGGACCGACCGGTGTCATCCATCAAGGTGGTGATCCGCGGAAAGAAGTTAGCAACTGAACAAGAGATCCGTAACAACCTGCGCATCGCCGCTGGGCAGCCCTTCGATTCCAAGGTGGTGAAGAACGACGTCTCTACTTTGTACCGACTCGGTCGATTTGGACAGGTGTCTGCGGATGCCACCATCCTTCCGGACGGCAGCGTCGAAGTTTCCTACACCGCCGAAGAGCAGCAGATCGTCAACAGCATCGACTTCGCCGGCAACTATGTGATCACCGATCAGGAGTTGCGCAAGGCCGTGCCGCTGGCCACCGGTGCGCCACGCGATGACTTCTTGTTAGAGCAATCGGTGTTCCGAATCAAAGAGTTGTACAAGGGGCGCGGCAACTACCTCGTTGACGTCAAGGTAGATGAGAGCAAGCTTGACCAAGGGTTGCTCCTCTTCCAGATCATCGAAGGACCGCGCGTACGTATCCGCGAGATTGAGTTTGTTGGCAACCAGGCGTTTGCTTCAGAACAACTTGAGGCACAGATCAAGACCAAGCCGTGGATCTTTCTGTTCCGCAAGGGCGAACTTGAAGAAGACCTCTTGGTGGAAGATGTTGCCACCATTGACCGTTACTACAAAGACCGCGGGCATGTGGACGTCCGTGTTGATCGACGCATTGAATTGAGCTCTGATCAGCGCGAAGCAAAGATTGTCTTTGTGATTGCAGAAGGACGCCAATACCGGCTACGAAACATCGTTGTTAAGGGCGAAGGCGGCAACCCGCCCGCGATCATGACGCGGGAGCAGATTGGCAATCTGGCCGTCATCCAACGCGGCGATCCATTTCAGCGCAACCTGATCGACAAGACCAAGACGGCCATCGTGCAGGCGTACCAAGTGATGGGCTACATCGATGCCCGAGTGGGTGACAGCTGGGTGCGCGTTGGCGAGGAGCCCGAGGTTGACCTCCTGCTCAATATTCGCGAAGGCGGTGCCTATGCCACTGGCTTGGTAGAGATTCAAGGGAACTACGTCACGCGTGACAAAGTGGTACGCCGACTCGTTCGTTTCCAGCCCGGTCGCCCGATGGACGGCCGTGAAATCAAGAACACTGAGAAGCGGCTCGATCGCTCCGGATTGTTCCGCGAGCCGCGCGTAACGCCACAAGCGCCGGATGCCGATGACAAGGGCACTCGCGATGTCTTGGTCGATGTCAAAGAGAAGCAAACCGGCTCCGTGAACTTTGGCGTTGGCGCAGGCACCGACTCGGGCTTGTTTGGTGAAATCTCGCTGAAGCAGCAGAACTTCGACCTTGCTGATACCCCCAATACGTTTGATGAATTCACCGGCGGTCGCTCCTTCCGCGGCGCCGGACAAACCTTCAACCTGGCTATCGCGCCTGGTATTGAAGTAAGTAACTACAACGTCTCGATTGGTGATCCCCACCTCTTGGACAGCGATTGGGGTGGCAACACCGCGCTCAATTACCGCACTCGCTTCTTTGACACCTATCTGGAAGATCGTGCGAGCTTGCTCTTTGGAATCAGTACGCGCATTGGTGATTTTTGGTCATTCTCCGTCAACCCCCGTGTAGAGAACGTCACACTGACCGACTTCGAGGACGAAACGCCGGTGGAGGTGTGGGAACAGCGCGGGCCAAGTTACAACAGCGCCATTCTTGCGGAACTCACGCGCACCGAAGTAGACAACCCCAGTCACCCCGGCCGTGGTTCACAGTTGGAGTTGCAAACCGGCTACCACGGCATCTTTGGCGGCGACTACGCGTACCCACAGGTGGGCATCAACCTGACGCAGTTCTTCACAACCTACGAAGACTTCCTTGGGCGTAAACAGGTTCTGCGTCTGCGTACGCAGGCTGCATACATCTTCTCAACGGATGCCCCCGTGTATGAACGCTGGTACCTCGGCGGGCGCACCCTGCGTGGCTTTGCGTTCCGTACCGTGAGCCCGAAATCCAATCGGATCATTGGCTCCAACCCCCCTGCCACGTTCACTACGCAAGACACCAATGTGCCCGTCGGCGGCAACTTCCTATTCTTTGCGGGCGCCCAGTACGAGATCCCAGTCATGGGTGACTTCCTGTCCGTAGTGACGTTCGTTGACAGCGGAACCGTGAACGACGACGCCTGGCTCGCGCAGTACCGCGTGGGCGTTGGCGCGGGCCTCCGAATCTTCATTCCACAGTTCGGACAGGCGCCCATTGCCCTTGACTTTGCCTACCCCCTGATGAAGCAGCAATTTGACGAGGAACAGGTGTTCAGTTTCACGATCGATCTGCCCTTCTGACACGCTGCCATCGGTGGCGGCGGCTGCGTACACTGCCGGGATGAGCAACCAACGGACCTTTGCAGGCATCTTCGTCGCGGCAATTGCTGGGGCAATGGTGACCGCCGTCTCGTACAACGCCGGCGCCTCAGCACGCATGGCCCCCGCACCCACCCGCGTCGCTACCGTGGACTTGGTCAAAGTGATCGAGCGCCTGAACGAGCGCAGCGACTGGGAAGTGCAGATCACCGCACTTGGCAAAAAGGTCCAAGACGAATTCACCGCCAAGCGAAAGTCCGTTGAGGAATTGGCCAAGACCATGGAGACCGCCGCCAACGATCAAGAGCGGATGGGAATTCGCGACAAACTGGCATTTGAACAGCTGCAATTGGAGCAGTGGGAAAAGATCAAGAAGATCGAGGTTGATCGCGAGCGCGCCCTGATGTGGCAAAGCATGTATCGCAATGTTCGGTCGGAGAGTCAAAAGCTGGCCGACGCGGAGGGCTGGGACGTCATCTTGGTCAACGACGGCGTCACCGACATTCAGTTGCAGCGCGATTCCAAAGTGCCACTTGAGTCACAGGCGCAAGAGCAAATCGTCCGCCGCCGCGTCCTCTTTGCAGCGAAGTCCATCGATGTCACTGACCAACTCGTCGTGCGTATGAACAACGCGCGCGGCGCCACTTCCAAACCGACCACGGGCGATGCCGCCGCTCCAGCGGCAGCACCAGGTGCCGCACCTGCGCCGGCGCCAGCTCCTGCGCCTGCAGCCAAGTAAATTCACCCCGACATGAACACCCCGACGGTTTCAGTTTCATGACAACTACCATGAGAAATACCACGATCGCCCTTGGCATTGCCGTAGCCGTGCTTGTCGCAGCAACTGCATTCCCCGACCGCCCTTCCCGTGTTGCCAGTGTTGATGTGGAACGCATCTTCACGGCGCTTGATGAACAAAAGTCCATTGAAGCTGCCATCAAGACGCTTGGTGAAAAGATGGTTGGCGAGAAGGACCGCATGAGCCGGGAACTGCAGGACCTCAATGCTGAGTTGGAGAGCTACAAGCCTGGCACCCCGCCCTACAACGACACGCTGAAGAAAGTGGAAGGCGCTATCGGCACGATGAGCGCACAGGATCAGTTTGGCCAGTTGAAGGTGGAAGCTGAGCGCGCCAGTGGCATGCGCTCGCTGTACATCAAGGTGCGCGAAGCGGCTGCCGCGGTCGCCAAAGAAGGCAAGATTGACTACGTCATCATCAACGATTCGATCCCGCCGATCGAACCAGCGGGATTCACTGCTACTCGGCAGCAACTTGCCATGCGCCGCATTCTCTTTGCAGACAATGAGCTCGATATCACCGACGCCGTAATCGCTCGAGCGAACGCTGAGTTCAAATCGCGCGGCGGTACTCCGCCGGCAGCCATCGCTGCGCCACAAGCTGCACCCAAGCCATGACGAACGTCCTGCACACTTCGGGATCGATCGCCGATTTGGTGCGCGGCACACTGGTTGGACCCGGAGACCGCCCCGTGCGCGGGCTGGGAACCGTGATTGATGCAGGCGCCGACGAACTCACCTTCATTGGTGACTTGCTCAACGCAAACCGATGGGCTGATTCACGCGCCGGCACTGCTATTGTGACCCGCGGAATTGAAGTGCGCGGCCATGACGCCTCGCGCCGCAGCCTCATTGAAGTGGACAACGCTGATCTGGCAATGATCCCGGTGCTGGACCTGTTCTTCCCCGGCGAGTCGCTACCGGCGCTGGGAGTTTCACCGGATGCCCGCATTGATCCAACCGCAACCATCGGTGCAGGTGCGCGCATCGGACCCGGTGCCGTCGTTGGTGCGCGCTGCGTGATCGGTACGGACGTTTCGATTCATGCCAACGCCGTCATCTATCCAGACGCTCAGATTGGAAGTGGAACACTTATCCACGCGAACGCGGTGATCCGCGAGCGATGCAGCGTTGGCGCCCGCTGCGTGATCGGGGCCAGCTCAGTGATCGGCGGCGATGGATTTGGCTACCGCCCCAGCGCTGATGGCAAGTCGGTGTTGCGCATCCCGCACCTCGGCTCGGTGGTCCTGGAAGACGACGTCGAAATTGGCTCCGGTTCCATGATTGATCGTGGCAAGTTTGCCGCAACGCGCATCGGCGCCGGCTCCAAGATTGACAACCTCTGCCAGGTTGGCCACAACGTGCAGATGGGGCGGCTATGCATGGTCAGTGGGCACACCGGGATCGCCGGAAGTTGCAACATTGGCGATCGTGTGCACATGGGCGGCGGCTGCGGCATCGGGCCGCACCTGACCATCGGCAATGACGTGCGCATTGCAGCGCGCTCGGCACTCATGAGCAATATCCCTGCGGGCGAGACGTGGGGCGGCTATCCGGCGCAGGAAATTCGCTCCGCGTTGCGAGAGCAGGCCGCGATCCGTAAACTCACGCAACTCTCCAAGCCGCTCCTGAAGCTCCTCAAAGACCAGTAGCGACGAGTAACGCCCGCAGTGACCGCCTCCCCCATGACCACGACCCGCAACGCAGCACGCGGTGTCCCCGCAGGCGCACCACGCCAACGGACCGTGGCCGCATCGGCGGTAGTCACCGGCAAGGGACTCATGCTTGGGCGCGAGGCCACGCTCACCATCATGCCTGCTCCGCCCGACCACGGCATCGTGTTCGAGCGGACCGACCTTGAACGTCCGGTGATCATCCCCGCGCTGGTCTCCAGCGTGATCCCCAACGCGCGACGCACCACGCTCAAGGCCGGCGATGTCACCATTGAAACTGTTGAGCACTGCATGTCCGCCTTGCGCGGACTGGGTATCGACAATGTGCTACTGAAATTGCACGGCCCGGAACTTCCCTGCGGCGATGGCAGTGCGCTTCCATTTGTTGATGCCATACGCGCTGCTGGTATTGCCGAACAAGATGCCCCGCGCCGCATGTTCAAATTGATGGAGACGGTGTCGGTGGAAGAAGGCGACGCATCGATCGCGGCTATTCCTGCTGATAGCCCCGGCGGTATGCGGCTGATGTACGACCTTGACTACGGCGCCAATTCCACGCGCATTCCGCATCAGGCGTGGAGCTTTGATCCAGCGCGTGACGATTACGTTGCTGAAGTTGCTCCAGCGCGTACGTTCTCCTTGAAGGAAGAAGCCGAAGCCCTCTGGCAAGCAGGCTTGTGCCGTCACCTCACGCCGCGCGATGTCTTGGTGATCGGCGATGAAGGCCCTATCCAGAATGAGTATCGCTTCCCCGATGAACCAGTGCGTCACAAGATGCTGGACGCCATTGGTGACCTGGCGCTGGTTGGGACCATTGTGGAATGCCAAGTGGTTGCCAATCGTTCCGGTCACGGATTGAACCGCCAGCTTGGCATGAAACTGCTGCGGATCGTGCAGAGAGAGCGGCAGTCCCGCAAATTGATCGAAGGCCGCGCCATGGACGCCCGTGCCATCGGTCGCCTCATGCCGCACCGGTTCCCCATGCTGTTGGTGGACCGCGTGTTGGAACTTGAGCCCGGCCGCCGCGCCATCGGCGTCAAAAACGTCACCATCAACGAAC
>DBCE01000172.1:2949-3098 GCA_002292895.1 Phycisphaerales bacterium UBA966 | reverse complement strand
TTCTTCCAAGGTCACTATCCCGGCACCCCCATCATGCCTGGTGTGTTGATCGTGGAAGCGCTTGCGCAGATGGGCGGTCTACTTCTGAGCCAGACCCTGGAGCACACCGGCAAAGTGGCCGTGCTTCTTTCGCTTGACAAGGTGAAACT
>DBCE01000172.1:1903-2862 GCA_002292895.1 Phycisphaerales bacterium UBA966 | reverse complement strand
ACCAGCCGCAGTGCCGCCGTGAAAGCGCGCGCCTTGGTTGGTGAGAAGGTGGCAGCCGAGGCAGAGATTCGCTTCATGATGGTTGACCAGGATTTCCAGTAAACCATCATCACCCCACTCACATGCCGATTCATAGCAGCTCCATCATCGACCCCAGTGCCCGCATTGCCCCCACCGCCGAAATCGGTCCGTGGTGCATCGTTGGACCCGAGGTTTCTATTGGCGATGGCACGGTCCTCATGAACAATGTGGTGGTTGAATCACACACGCGGATTGGCCGCCAAAACACGATCTTTCCGTTTGCCTATGTCGGCGGTACGCCGCAAGACAAGAAGTTCACCGGCGAAAAGAGCTGGTGTGAAATCGGTGATCGCAATCAGATTCGTGAACACGTCACCATTCACCGCGGCACTGAGAACGGCGGCGGCTGGACACGGGTTGGCAGCGACAATCTCATCATGGGCACGGTGCACATTGCACACGATTGCATTGTGGGAACCAGTTGCATCCTTGCAAACAACGTCATGCTTGCCGGCCACTCCGTGGTGCAGGACAACGCCAATGTTGGTGGCGGCGCGGGCATTCATCACTTTGTGGTGATTGGAACGTGCGCGTTTGTGGGAGCCATGGCGCGCGTCAGTATGGATGTGCCGCCCTTCATGATCGTGGAAGGGAATCCTGCAGAGGTACGCGGCCACAACCACATCGCCATGGCGCGCCGCGGCTTCACAGAGACGGATATTGAGGCCATGAAGGAGGCGTACAAGCGCCTGTTCCGCGACCGGGGCGGCAGCCTTGCCGAGAAAATCAGTGGTCTCATGGCCAAGTACCCCGGCGTGCGATCGGTGGAGATCTTGGTGAATGCCGTGAATGCGCAGGCGCGCGGCGTGCACGGCAGATCCCTTGAAACCCAGCGTCTTGACGACCGTCGCGGTCGCCGGGACTGACCATCGCGCCCA
>DBCE01000172.1:218-1823 GCA_002292895.1 Phycisphaerales bacterium UBA966 | reverse complement strand
CCGAATGAACGCCTCTCCGCGACACGAAATGGTTGACGAGATCATGGAGCGCGCTGAGACGGCGCTGCGCCGATCGCAATGGTTTGAGGCAGAACGACTGGCGCACCGCGCCATGGAAATTTCACGGAGCAAGGAAGACTTTGGCCTGCTCGCCCGCGTGATCCTTCCGCTGCAAGAGGCGCGCCGCCAACGAATTCAAGAAGCGCTTGGCAACAAGAAGCTCACCATCCTGCAGGCCGACATTACCGAAGACATGCCGCTCACTCCGGGCTGCTACTTGGTGCAACCCCCCACCGTCGGTGCCGATGCTCGCCGCCTCCGGCTTGCTGCACTGCGCCGCGAGATTCCGGTAGCCGTCATGTGTCGCGAACCGCTTTCGATGCTGCGTCTCTGCCCCGTGGTGGCGATCGGGCAGATGACCATTCGTGCACGCATTGACCCACCGAAGAACTGGGACAAGCCTGATCACAAGTGGTTCATTGGGGCCATGGAACAACTTGGCGACGCTGCCATTGAGATGCTCGACACCGGACTGGAACTGGATCGACAGATTGACTTCCTGATGGCCGCGCTCGACTCCGTGCCAGATCATGAGAAGTTGCATCAAGCACTTGAGGCACTCTGCAAGCAAGCTGCCAAGGGCTTCGTGCGTAGCAATCGGCCGCGCATGGATGAACTAGACGCTGATGTTGAGGCAGCCGGACCGGAACTCGAGGCCGAACTCGGCCTCACCCGGAAGAAGCCAAAGTCGTCGGACGATGACTGACGCAGCGCGCGGTGCACTCATTCAGTGATCTGCTGCGGCGCCCTTATTTAGCGCCAAGAAAGCCCCTCAAACAGGCTGTTGAGGTTGGTAGCGCCATCGACGCCAACAATCACCATGTCTTCCACGCGCACCCCGCCGTGGGCGCGTCCGTACAACCCCGGCTCCACGGTGAGCGCGTCGCCAGTCACGAGCATCGGCCCCTTGAAATCAAGGAGCGGCGGCTCATGAACATCAAGCCCAATGCCGTGACCAGTGCCGTGCGTCATGCCGCACCAAGTGTCAGGCGCGTCCGCTGGCGGCATACCACTGGCAAAGCCGTGTGCGTGAATCACGCCCAGCGTGGCGCGATGCACGTCCTCGCCGGTGACGCCGGTGCGTACCGCGGCAATCGCCGCACGCTTCGCCTCCAAGACGGTGCTGTGCATGCGTGCGACCTCTGGGTGCACTTCGCCGTGCACCACCGTCCGTGTGCAATCGCCGTTGTAGAACGTCTTCTGGCACCGCGGGAAGATGTCCACGATCACCGGCTGACCGGTTCGTAGATCCCCGTGCCCGTGCTCATGGCAATCCGCGCCCTGCGCGCCGCAAGCCACAATGGACGGCGGATTGCTGAACCCCAGCTTCAGAAGGTGCACATCAATCATGAACCGCAGGTGTTCCGCCGAAAGGCGCTCGCCGTGATGATGCAAGACGCCGTTCGCATCAGCACTGGCACGCGCCACCGTCTCACACGCCATTCGCATGGCGTCTTCGGTAGCACGCTGCGCGCTCTGCAGCCATTCCACTTCCTGCGTGTCCTTCGCGCGGCGCGAAAGTACGCCCATACCGGCGTCGTATTC
>DBCE01000172.1:0-179 GCA_002292895.1 Phycisphaerales bacterium UBA966 | reverse complement strand
TGATCGGCAAAGATGAGTGGCAGCGTGCGGTCAGACACAACACGCGTGACCTGCTGACGGCGCAGGCACTCCGCCACGGCTTGCGCGGTGGCCGTTTCGCGGTCGCCAGACAACCCACCCGCAGGCTCAAAGTCGCGTGGACATGACACCGCGTCGGCCCGGGCGTGCTGCCGGGCGCG
>DBCE01000179.1:42753-58870 GCA_002292895.1 Phycisphaerales bacterium UBA966 | reverse complement strand
TCTTGCGCAATGCGGAATGCGTACGCATCGTCAGCCTTCTTGGCGTCGACCACCACGCGAACCTCTCGGCCCGCTTGGATGGCATACGCCTCATCTACAAAGTCATGCTCGCGTGCAAGTGCTTCCAATTGCTGCAGGCGCTTGACGTAGAGCTCCATACTCTCGCGGCGCGCTCCTGGGCGCGCACTGCTGATGGCATCGGCGGCCATCACGATGGGTGTGTACGGCGTGGTTGCTGGAATGTCGGCATGGTGACCACCGACTGCGTTCAGGACCGCTTCGCTCTTTTCGCCGTGCTTTCGTAGGAATTCCACGCCAATGGCTGGGTGCCCGCCTTCCATCTCATGATCCATCGCCTTGCCGATGTCATGCAGGAAACCCGCGCGGCGCGCGATCGTTCCATCAAGCCCAAGCTCGTCAGCAATCATTTGGCACAAGAACGCAACTTCCACTGAGTGGCGCAACACATTCTGGCCATAACTGGTGCGGAATGCCAACTTGCCCATCGCTTCGATCACCTTGGGGTGCATACCGCGAAGGTTGGTCTCCAAGACCGCAGCTTGGCCGTCCTTCTGAATGCGCTCGTTGATATCACGGGTGACCTGCGCAACCAGTTCTTCAATGCGCGTTGGATGAATTCGACCATCAGCCACCAATCGTTGCAGCGTCTCGGCAGCAATTGCCTGGCGCACCTTATCGAAGCAACTCACGCTGATCACTCCAGGGGTGTCATCCACCAGAATGTCTGCACCAGTGGCGCGCTCGATCGTTCGAATGTTGCGGCCTTCGCGACCAATGATTCGTCCCTTCACGTCGTCGCTCGGAATCTTTACAGTGCGAACCGTGGTCTCTGTGGCGTTCTCCGCTGCATAGCGTTGGATGGCCAACAGGGTGATCTGTCGCGCCTTGTCGCGCGCGTCGCGTTCTGCTTCTTCGACGATCTTCTGAGCGAGCACCGCAGCGTCATGGTCAGCGTGGCGGCGCACTTCGGCCATGTACAACTCGCGCGCTTCGTCCATGGTCATGCCAGCGACCTTTTCAATTTGCTCACGAATCGCGGCGCGCTCGGTTTCCAGATTCGCTTGCAATTCAGTGGTTCGCTTCTCCAAGTCAGCGATGCGCTGTTCGCGGGATTCCAGCTTTTGCTCGCGCTGGCCAATTTGCTCCAGCTTGCGGTCCAGCGTTTCTTCGCGCTTTTCCGCCCGGGACTGCGACGCCTTGACGTCTGCCAAGGCAGATTGCATCTCGCGGTCGAGTGCATGGCGGCGCTCGGTGGCGGCCTTCTCCGCCTGCAGTTCAATGGTCTTGCTACGGGCTTCGGCTTGCGCTCGGGCCGCTGCAATCACGCTCTCCGCTTCCTTGGTGGCTCGCGCGATGGATCGGGTCGAGAAGTGCTTGACTAAGGTCCACATGACACCGGCACCCAAGGCGGGCGCGGCAAGGACGATCAGGATGAATAACCAAACTTCGATCTGCATAACAGCGCCTCCTCGGCGAATGCAACGAGGTACGACGCAAGCAGACATTCCGACCTGCAGAGAAACTGCAGTCGACCAAGATTGACGATGAATCAAGTCCCAACCGTGCCACCTGCTGAAGCATGTGGCGTGCGGTGTTCAGTAAAGATTCAGCAAGGGCTCGTTCGGTATTCGCTCATAAGGAACAGAAATTCCATGCGATGGTTGCTGTGCTGCATTGAACAGGCGAGAGGGTCTTAATACACGGTCGAATCTATCAACCGGATCCGCAGCCCATGCTGTGGTCGGTTGCCTTCGAGCACTTCGGATCTGTCCGCAAGCACTCGTCGGATGGTCGGTCGGAACGGCTGGTGAGCCGCACTCCGTCCGTTGAAACCCGCCGCAGAACGGTCGGGTGGAAGATTGAAGTGTAGTACGAATGCCCTACGTCACAAGTGGGCATCACGCAGTGCCGGCGAGTTTCCGGACAGTGAACATAAAGGTCTTCTTCATCGCGGAGTGCATGGCCCAGACCACGCCAATCCCAAGCGCGCCGGCGGTTACCGCTCCGGCAGCAAGGAAGATTCGATAGGTCGCCACGCCCTGTTGCAGGACCTCATCAGCGACCGCTTCTGGGGTCACAATGGCTGCCACCAAGTTGATGGGGGTCAATGCGTTCATAAACGCGCCGATGGCTGGGATGCTCCGCCCGGCGGCCATACCGCACAGACCAAGGACCAGGCCGGCCACACCAGTAGCAAAGACGGCGCCCACCGCGCTTCCGATGGTTCCCTTGCTCTTGATCGACCACTGCAGCCCGATCATCACCGCGAACGATGTGAATGCCAACATTCCCAGTGGGTACTCCAGCGCCCCCTCCGGGAGCATGGCAGGAATCACGAGCGTCGCCGTTCCGGAAGCAACACTCACCGATGTTCCGCCCGCGACGCCCATGCCGTTGGCAAGTACATAGACCGCGGATGCAGCCAGCGTCACGGTCGGCACCATCAACATGGGCGCCAAGAATTGAATGATGCCGCGCAACTTTCCGGCGATGTATGGCCCAGGCTGAATTGGCGTCGTCAAGATGATGTCGAGTGATCCATCTTCGCGCTCGCGACTGACCGCGGTGGCACTCATATTGAGCGCCGTCAGCACGATCACCACCGACTCCGCGGCCACCACCGTTTGCAATGCCAGTCGGAATCCGTCCATTGATACTGCGCCGGTGCGATGCAAGACGGGCAGCAACAGCCCGCCCAGAATGCCCACTCCCACAAAGCCCCAACGGCCAGTCAATGCCGCCAAGCTGGTGCCGCGCAATTGGCTCTCGCGCCACGCGATTGGGTTGTGACCAACGCGCATTGATTCGCGCCCGTCTGCCGCAGGCTTCTGCATCCAGCGTCGCCACCACGGCGTTCGAACGGTCCGTGCCCCCAGCGCTCGCACTGCAAACGTACTCATGACCATCAGCATCAATGACAGTGCCAGCGTGACTATGCAGTAGCTCCGTGCTGGATGCACCATCCATGCGCGCGCAATCCAACCGGGCTGCTCAAGCGACATGGGCGCATAGGTGGCTGGCAAGAGCAGCGATTCCATAGCGAGAAATGGATTGATGGGTGTAAAGATCGTGGTTGACTGGGTGGCGCTCCCGGCGCTGGTGGCCACACGCAAGGCGCTATCTGCTGCCCACGTTGCAAACAAGTAGATGACCACGGTGCTATAGAAGACAAACACACTGCGCTTACCTGCACTACGAGTAATGCTGAGCGCGACTGCTACCGCGCCCACAACCACAGCGGTACTCGCACTGATCATGAAACTGCCCCACACTGCGGTTGGTGGAACGCCACCAAAGAACTGCGTGCTCATCATCAGCGGAAGTGCAGCGATGAGTAGTGCCAGCACAAAGAACAGACGCCCCATCAAATTGCCAATCACAATTTGCACGCGGTTGAGCGGCGTCACCAACATGATTTCCCACGTGCGTGGGTTTGCCTCTTGTGCAATGGCGCCCGCCATGAAAAGCGGAGTCAACACGCAAATGAGTGCCACTTCGGCAAAGGAGAGCATGGTGAACGCAGTGGCGCCGCGCTGTGCAAGTTCACGCAGCGACGAAGTCTGTCCGACCATTCCAAAGAGCAGCGCTACCATCAGCAGCGCAAGGAACCCGCTCCGAATCCACAGATGACGCGTCCTTCGCGAACCGTTGGCAACGATGCGCAGAATGATGGGATTGGTGGGGCCAAGATCAGAGACCCAGCGTGTCACAGACATGCGTGGATCTTAGAGATCAGCCCCAGCGACCGAGCAGGATGCCCAAGTCTGGGCCATTGGTAGTGCCATCCCGATTGATATCGGTGAACCCGGGTTGACCCCAGCCGCCAAGCAGGAGGCCAAGGTCAGGACCATTCACGGCGCCATCGCCGTTCAGGTCAGCGGGATCGATGGCGATCAAGGTTAGTGCGGCAGTGTCCATATCAACCGGCGCACTCTTGCCAAACATCGTCCACAGGTCGAACGCAGTCTGGCCAGTGGTATCGGTGGTGTTGGTATCACGGAGGAACTCCATGTACTCGCGGCTTGAAGTCTGGTAGTTCAGTGTCACCACCGCCTGGGTTGCTTCGGCTGGGATGGCAAAGAGGGTGTCGTCCCAGTATTGGCCATCAGCGTAGGTGTAGTCCACTGGTCCGCAGCCATCGGCGGCGAACGCAGCGTTGGTGAATCCGCGCGGCGGAATTCGGTTGTCCTTGAACTTGGTGTTCGCCAAGGTCAGATGGAAATTCTCGCCAGCGGGTATGCCAGCAGCGGCGGCCACTTCTGGGGTACTTCCGTGGCGCGCTTCGTAGACCTTGGTGTCAGCAGTGATGAGTGTTGCGCTCTTGAGGTCATAGGCGCCGCGTTCGGCAACCAGCACTCCGGCAGCATTGAGGAATTTGACATTCACCCACATGCGGCGCCCCTCGGGATAACCGCTCGGGAGTTTGTGACCGCCTTGGTTGGTGACGCGCACTTTCAGGTTGTTTCCCTCTTGCGTCAAGGCCATGTCGCTTGCGTCACGGAGCATTTGCACAGTCCGCGCCTTGGCATTTTGAATGCGCTCAGGCGTGAGCCCCAGTGATTCCGCGTCGCCGCCTGCTTGGTATGCAACGGCTTCGATCACCCACGTGTTACTGCCGGCCATGGAGTGCGCGGGCATGTTCTGGCGCGTGAAGAATGGATCGCCGGTATCCCAGAAGACGCAGCCGCCGCCGACCTGGTCAGGCATGTGGCAGTCTTGGCACGACCGCATCGGGCCAGTGAGACTTCCACCAAATCGGCCATCAGCAAACTCAACACCGGTGGTGGCAAACGTACTGTTTTTCCACTCGCTGTAGGTTCGTTGCTCCGGGAACATCTGCGAAGGCAATTGCGTTGGATGCTGAGTGTTCAGTGCATTGAGGTCGTACTGTCCGGCGGCGTTCTTGGTGAACACCGGATTGGAAACATCGTGGCAAGTCCCGCAGAATTCACTCTTGGAATGGAATGGGCTGGTGATCAGCCACACTGGTTCGCCCCAGAATGATGAACCGTGGAAGTTGATTGGAACGTCGCTGAACGGTCCGCGGCGCACGTCGCGCGGATCAATGATGTAGCGAGCGTTGCCGTGACCCTGCGGAATGAGGCCTGCAGCGGCGAGTGGCGAGAGCACTTCCGGATCGGGATTTGGGTCCTGGCCTTCAATGGGGTAACCGACAGCACTGAACTTCCCAAGCTCGGGATTCACAGCGCGATGGCAGAAGTGGCAGTTGATGCCGTCCAAATCATCGTTGGTGAATTCCGCAGTTGTTCCTGTAGCACTTCGTTCACCGAGCCAAGCGCCGGGCGCATGGCATCGAATGCAGAATTCGCCGGACAGATTGGCGTCTTGGTTTGCCACCGCCAGTGCAGCGTGCCACACCGGATCGCGGGCCGACTGTGCCATCATGCTGGTGACCCACGTATCGAACGGCGCAAAGGTTGGGCTGTAGTCGGAGTGGCAGAAGGTGCAATTGTTGCTGGAAATGACCGCGGTGAATTGATCGGTGTTGGCGTTCGGTTGTGTTCCGGGCTGCCGGAAATCCTCGGCCGTCGTTGGGATTTGCGTCTGGACCGGCGGGCCGCCCATGAATGCACCCACCGTGCTAGCGACACCAGCAGCAAACATCGCGCTCACGCCAACAATGAGAGTGACTCGTGCGCGTGGGTGGCGTTGAAAGGGGGCTGGCATCTTCATGTGTGATCGAGCGAGAAAGTGTGGGGGCTGGGGAGTGCTGGCCGGCGGAGATTCAATGGGAATCTGATCTTCTGTACGTGCAATAGTGGGGGGGAGGATCGCCTGAGTCAAGGGACTTTGTCTGCATTCGGCACTAATCGAATGCCTCCAAAGTGCCCCGTGACGGAATCCGTGCCAAATCACACCCAACTCAGGCCTTTGAGTCCAATAACCTTAGGCGCCGCCGCTTGCGGTGACCTTCTGGAGCAGCCCAGCGGTGTTGACCACCGCCTTGAAAGTCGCGTCGAGTTCCGCCTCGGAAATACCCGCCGGTGGCGTGGACTTCATCTTGACCAGGGAGTCCAAGGAAGGCGCGATCGCCGTGAGCAGTTTGCTGCGTGCGGAACCAGCGATCCCGGACAACTGATTGCGCACTGCGAGCAGCGCACGCTGCAGAGCATTGATCAGTTGCGGATCGGAACCCGCGGCGACGCGCGATTGCAGATCGTTGATGGTGGAAGCCAAGCTCATGGCAATGGCTTCTGCTTGGGGTGGCGTCAGCGCTTCCTCGCGGAGCATCTGCGTGATGGACTCCACTTCATGTGCAGCGACCACCCAGTTGCGCTCCTTCTTGAGGGCGGCGGCAATCCGCTTCGTCATCGCATCGAACTGCGGCGGAGAGAGCGGTGCTGCATCAAGCGCCTTGGGCAACTGCGCGCTCGCGGCGATTCGGATTGCAACTTCCGGTTGGTTGTCAGGATCGAGGTTGTCGATCAGAAAGTCGATGCTCTCGGCGGTAGCGATGAATCGCGCCAAGATGAAGGCGTTGGTGGCCCGCATCGAATCGGTGCCCTCGGCAAACTTTGCAAATCCCTTGACGAATTCGATTCCGAAATCACGGCGGAAGTTTGGGCTCACTGTCGTTTGCCGAATCTGGTCAACCAGCTTGGTTCGGATAGCCACCACGCCTGCGGGATCGGCTTCGGCAAATCGATCGACCTCCTTGGCGACGAAGTCCGTCACGGACTTTCGTTGCTCTGCGGTGAGCGCCTGCTTCACGTTCACGAGCTCCGGCGGGATGGCGTCGGCTTGCGCCAAGACTGGCGCCGCGGTAGCGACCAACGTGAGCACTCCGACAGTTGCTGCGATGCGTGCGGAGGATGAGAACTTCAGTGAATTCAGGAGCATCGGCTGGAGTGCTTTCGGGCGGGACGGCGAGCAGGTTGAACAGCGAACGGTACCCCGTGTCTGAAAGCCGTGTCAATGCGGAGTGTCCGCGCCGGGGGTGGGCGCGGTTGCAGCGCTGTCAGCTTTCGCCACGGGTGCCGGCGTTGCCAGCAACTCGCGGATACTGACCATCAGCCGCTGTTCATATGGGACATCACGGCCAATCGGGGTCCACTCGGTGGGAATCCGGGTGGATTCGTCCTCGCGGTCCTGTGCCATGGTTGGGTCGGTAGACACACGGGTTTCGCTGCTTGACCAACGGCCGATTTGCTGGTTCGGCTTGAATCCACGATCGACATACACCCACGCGCGCAGTTCGATGGTGCCCTTGGTGGTGAGAAGATCAAAGCGTTCCTCCGCGCGAACGCTGCCAGGAATAGCGGCGCCCTGCGCTCGGGCATCGGCCTCGGGAGTGGGTGTGCTGAAGGCCTCGGGCACAAACTCGAACCGCACCCGGCGGCGCTCAAAGTTCACCGTGTGTGCCATCATGTCTTGAATGCCGTCATTGTCAGTACGCCACGGCTCAAGCATGGAGCCGGCGGTGCGCGCATCGGTTTCGATCACGCCCAGTTCCCGGTCGGTGATCACGGGTCGAAATCGGTACACGCGGGCGGTTTCAACAGCGGCATCGAAGACGCGCTCGTAATCCGCACGCGGGAACGCCAGCACGGGCGGTGCCGGATCGGCGGCGCAGCCCACCAGGGTCAGGCACGCGGCGGCGAACATCAGGACGGAGAGGGCGGGGCGCACAGGGGAAAGTCTACGGATTGCATCACATTGCCGCCTGTGTCCGATCTATACAAGAGCCATGAAGCTTGCATTACCGGCGATTCTCATTGCCATCATTCTGTTGGCCGTTGCATCCTTTGATGCCACGGGCCCGCAGGCAGACTTCACCATGGTGCAGGCAAACGATGCGTTCACCCTCGACCCGCAGAAGATGAGCTGGCAGCAGGACATTCGCCTGGGGCGTGCCATTTACGAGACGCTTGTAGTGGTGGACGACGATCACGGCGGCGTGCAGCCTGGTGCTGCCGAGCGGTGGGACGTATCGCCGGATGGGCTGCATTGGACATTTCATCTGCGCCCCGATGCGCGGTGGTCAAACGGCGATGCGGTGCAGGCGCAAGACTTTGCTGCCGCGTGGCAGCGTGCCATGCTGCCGGACTTTGCGTCGGATTACGCCGGATTTGTGGCGGACATTGTGGGTGCACAAGAACTTTGGGATTTCCGTGCCGCGCAACTCTCCCAGTACGCCAAGCTTCCCACCGCGGAGCGCACCGAAGCACGCGCACAGGAATTGTGGTCAGCCGCCATGGCCAAAGCCCGCGAAGTAGTTGCCATCAAGACGCCCGACGATCGGACTATTGAGCTCACCCTGCGCCGACGCGTTCCATACTGGCTCTCCGTGATTGCGTTTCCGGTGATGGCGCCAATACATCAAGCAACGGCTGAGCGCTTCAGTGGATTTGACATTGCGTCCGGGAGACGCACGATCGATGCTCGTTGGACCAAGCCTGGCAACCTTGTGTGCAATGGTCCATTGATGGTGCATGATTGGCGCTACAAGCGACGCATGCGGCTGGTGCGCAATCCATTTCATTGGGACCATTCGCAGCAGACGGTCAACAGCATTGACATCTTGCCCATTGAGGACAACAACACCGCCGTGCTGGCATTCGATGCTGGCGGCGCGGATTGGGTGTCTGATGTTCGCGTTGGATACAAAGTGGAATTGGCGGAGCAAGCGGCGCTTTATGTGCAACATCACCGCCCCCAATTTGACGCGCTCCGTGCAGCGGGTGCAAGTGTTGATGAGGCGCTCGCGGCGCTGCCAGAGCCGGTTGCTGGTGAGCGACGCAATGTGCATGTTGTGCAGAATTTCGGCACGGATTTCTACAGTTTCAATTGTCGCCCCACACTTGCGGGCGGCGGATTCAATCCATTTGCCGACGCGCGTGTTCGGCGTGCATTTGCACTTGCCGTTGATAAGCAGGCGCTTGCAGATCGCGTGATTCGCGTTGGTGAGCCAGTGGCACATACGTTGGTGCCGCCCAACGGTGTGGTGGGATACAAGACGCCAACCGGACTTGGCCACGATGTGGTGCTCGCCCGCAAGGAACTTGCCGATGCGGGCTGGGCTGATCGCAACGGTGACGGCAAACTAGAACTGGCCGACGGCACGGTGTTTCCAACGGTGGACCTGCTGTATTCCACGGGAAGCCCGCGGTATCGCGATCTCTCCTTGGCGATGGCAGACATGTGGCGCAACGAACTCGGTGTGCAAGTTGAGCTGACTTCCAAGGATTCCAAGTTCATGAAAGACGACCTGCGCTCCGGCAATTTCATGATTGCCCGCGGTGGCTGGTATGGCGATTACCCCGACCCAACCACATTCCTTGATCTGTGCCGCACGGGCGATGGCAACAATGATCGCGGCTACTCCAACGCAGTGTTTGATGGATTGCTGGACCGCGCCGCCGCCGAGGCTGACCCGGCGCAACGGCTGGCAATTCTTGCTGATGCAGAACGCCTGGTGACTGAAGTGGACATGCCAATCTTGCCAATCACCCATTACGCCACCGTGCTGCTCTTTGACCCAGTGCGCGTGCGTGGGATCACTCGCGACCCATCGTTCGATCAGCGCCTCTCCAATATTCAGATGTTGGCGCCGCGTTAACTGCGTCCGCTCTGGATGCGCGGATCAATCCACGCATAGAGAACATCAACAAGTAGGTTCATCAGGATCACCACGGTGCTGAAGACCAGCACCACTCCCATCAGGAGGGTGATGTCCTTTCCTAGTACCGCGTCCACAAAGTGCTGGCCAATGCCGGGCACGGCAAAGACCTTCTCAACAACAAATGACCCGGTGACTGCAATGGCAGTGGCTGGCCCCAGGTAACTCAGGACGGGCAGAAAGGCGTTTTTGAGTGCGTGCCCCGTGGCTGCTTGGCGTCGACTCAATCCCTTGGCACGAGCGGTGCGCATGTAGTCAGCAGACATTTGTTCAAGCATCGATGAGCGCACAAGCCGGGCCACATACGCTGCAAACGGAAGACTCAGTGCGAATGCCGGAAGGATCAGGCTGCGGAATCCTTGCCAGCCGCCAATGGGCACCCACTGCAACTTGGCAGCAAAGATAATCAGTAGTACGGCGCCGGTGACAAAGCTGGGAACGCTGATGCCAATCACCGCCAGCAACTGTGTGCCAGCATCGGCAACCGATCCTGGGCGCAGTGCACCAATCACACCAGCGCACAGTCCGATTCCAAGCGCAAGCAGGATGGCGGCAAGTCCAATGGTGAGTGAAACCGGAACACCATCTGCGATGATTTCATTGACACTCCAGTCGCGGTTCTTCAGGCTGGGGCCAAGGTCAAAGGGGCGCGGCGCTTTACCAAGCATCCATGAAATGCCGCTCGCTTTGCCCAGATAGTCAAAGTAGAAACCCACCGGGTCATCCAGTCGATACTGAGCGCGCATGGCGGCTTGTGCTTCCGGCGATGGGCGGCGACCTTCCGCGCCATCGAAGGGATTTCCCGGTGCAATCCACGCCAACGTAAAGGTGAGTGTGTAGATGGCCAGTAGCAACAACGGAAGCTGCGCGAGTCGGCGCACAATGAACATGGTCACTAGCGACCGCCCCCCGAGCCAGTGTCTTTGGGCATGGATCGGGCGCGCTCTGTTTCAAGACCAACTTCATCAGCGGCACGCTTCGCTCGGCGGTCTGCCACCCATTGCACTGCGTCGGCGAGTTTCGCTAGTTCGGCGTCGCCGCTGCGGCGGCACACATCGAGGATGGGGTCTGTGGGATCAGCGATGCGGGTGATCGCCCAACTACGGAGCACCGTTGTGGAAGTGCTAGCGCGCGCTGCCTCAATGAGTGGTGCCATGGCTGGAGTGTCGCGCGGCAGCACGCCAAGGACCCATGCCTGCGCGGTATCCGGCATGGCCTTCCATGCCTCAACGATGTCTGCCCAGATTGCTGGCGCATCACCGCGAATGGATTCCGGAAGCAATGCGGGGTCTGCTGCGGCATGCGTCAAGAGTGCCAGCCGCGTCACTGCTTCGATGCTGCCTGCCGTGCGAATCAACGCGCGCGAATCTTTCACCCACGTTTCGTTGACAGTGACACCCGTGAACTGGATGGGCGGTGCACCAGTGACGCTGCCCAAGAAACCAGGCGCCTGCCCGCCGGAAGCAGTGGATGGGTTGGAGACAACCGAAACACTCACGAGGTGCGAATCAAGCGGCTGGATATTGAGAAGCATCCCGACCACGGTCAGGTCCGCGTCCACGGTGACCAGGATTTCCTCGCCCGGCATGAGGCGCAGGCGGCGATCAATCAGGAGTGGCTGGGGTGGCAATTCGGCGGCATCAGTTTCGCCGGGGCGCGGTGCAGCGGAGCGCATGGTGACTTTGCCAGAAATCGGCGCGTCGCCACCGATCGCCATCGGTAGCCGCGAACTATTGCGAATGCGGATTCCGAAGGAGAAGGACTCATAGGGTCCGATCATCGTTGCGGACGGTTTCACTTCCACCGTCAACGCGCGGAATGGGCGATCAATCATCTCATCAAGCGTGGTTGGTAGATGCTTCGCTAGCGCGGTATTGAGTACCTCGGCGCGGTCCGCAATTTGCTTGGATAGTTGCGACGCCACCAGCTTTGGTTGCGCAAGGAGGTCAGAGAGTCGGTCGAGTGCCAGCAATCCAAGAGAAGTACCAATGTGCGTTTCGGCGATGGTGCGGAACTCGGTGATGGCATCCGCGGTGCGCTTGGCGTCGGCCAGGGCGGATGCATAGGCATATTGCGCTAGGGGGTCGTTGGCTCGGAGTGGTTCGAGCGCCTTCAGCGCAACTTCCGCCTTGCCTTGGCGCCACGCCAGCATGGCATCGAAACGAGCCTTACCTTGCTCGCCCAGTGCGCCGGACTTCACTGCATCGTCAAGCAGCGCGGGGATGGTGCTCAAGTCTTTTCCAAAGAGCAGCAGCGTGACGGTTCGCTGAAGTAGGAATGACCCAACCTCGGCCTTACTACTTCCTTGCTCCTCGGCGCGCTTCACCTCTGCATCGGTGCCACGTAAAGCGCGCTCCAGGAGTAAATCAAACTTCTTGGTGTCGCCATCTTTCTGCGCAATGCCCAGCATGGCGATCGAAAGTGTTGAGGGCAGCGGCGGGTATTCGCGAGCGAGGCGCTCGTTGGTGATAGACGGATCCATCAGCGAGATGACCCGTCGGTAGTCCTCAGTCAGGCGATTCATTCGCAGGTCAAGTTCGTGAGATGCCTCTTGGCGTTGCCCGCTACCCCAGAGTGCGGTGGCAAGATCGCCAGTGAATGAGTAGACCAACTCGTTGCGGCGTTCAGCCTCTGCAACAGCGATCGCCATGCGCGCGGTGCGCTCGGCGGACTTGAAAGCACCACCATCAAGCAGCACGCTGAGCAGCGCGCTCCATGTGGAAAGGTCACGCGGGTTAGCCTCGACAGCAATGCTGAGAAGTTCAATATCTGCGGCCGGATCAGCCACTCGCATACGGAAGTAGCCCGCGGCAGCCTGCGCGGCGGTTGGGTAACTCGGATCAGCCTTCACTGCTTCGGCAAGCCAACGGGAGAACAATTCAGTGTTTCCGATGCGGCTTTCCAGGGAAGCCAATTGGTATGCCAACCGCGCTGCAGCTGGTGCGCCCAGCGCCGCACGATTTTGCGGCGCCAAGATTGCTTCGTAAGCGCGAACGCGCGCGTCGGCGGTTGGATGCGCTTCAATGGCGTCGGCAATCCGTGACAGACGCACGGCATCATCAAGTGGATCAAGCTTGGCAAGCGCGGCGAGCGCTTCGCGACGCGCGACGCGTGCCTCGTCAGGCGTGCCGCCCTCTACTTGGTCAGCAAGCAGCAGCACCATGTCCCACGCGGGGCGACGTTCCGGCGCCATGCGCGCGCATCGAAGGGCGAGCGCCAGACCTGCCTCATAGCCTTCGTCAGAGATATCCGTATCGCGCGTGAACGGGTAGAGGTCAGCGAGCCACGCTGCCGAGAGCATTTGCTTGATCCGAGTTTGAAAGTCCGGAGCGTTCGCCGAAGTGTGCGTTGCGGCGGCAGGGGGCGCAATGGTGCCCGCTGTCGTTTGCGGAGTTACAGGTGCGGGTGCGGTTTGCGAAGTTGCTATCGGCGCCATCGCAAGTGCCAACGCTGTTGCAGCACAAGCGCCGGGGAAGCACATACTCGCGTGGATTGGCATTGATGGAAGTTTAGCGATCCACGCGAACCAACGCCGTGCGTGTGCGCTTGATGAGGGCCGCAAACGCAATCATTCCCAACGGTATGGCTAACGCAATGTCAACGGCTCGCCCGGTCAGTTCGGCGGCAAGTCCGGCATCGCGTTCATAACCGCCGATGAGTGGTGCGGCCAAGGCGACGGACCACTCGCGAATACCAAGCCCATTGCCGATGAACGGCACTAGATTCGCGCTAGACGCTACCACCGCTGTGCCGATCGCCGTTGCCGGTTCGATGGACCAGCCGCTGAGTCGAAAGGCGGCCCAAGCGTGCACCGCCCACACCAGTACTTCAACACTGCGGAGCACCATGACCATTGCAAACGGGCGCCATTGGGCATCCATCGCAAGGGGCACCCACACCACGGGGACCAGCGTGGCAGCCCACCACGGCGCGCCCGCGCCAGCGGCGAGCAGCGCCACAGCGCCGACCGCGCAGGTGGCAATCGCCGTGGCGGACATTGCTTGCAGAATCACCACCAGGCTGGTGCGCACGGGAATGCCGTTCACGGCGCGGTGGTAGGCCATTCGGCCGATGCTGCCCGCTTGCATGGGCACGTAGTTGCCAAGGGTGCTGGTGGCTACCAGCATGTTCATCTCTTGAAATCCAACGCTTCCGTGCCGCCGCATGAGTATCCAGAAGACTCCGGACGTCAGCACCTGATTGGCAACAATGGCAACGCTGATGGCGACAAGTGCAATCCAGTCCGGGTTGCGCACTGCGCGCGCCAGCGAGTCACCGATCGCTTGGTTGCGCCACACGGCAATCACCGCCGCACCCACCAGCAGCACGCCAACAACGGTTCCCACGCGGCGCAGCTGTGCTCGATGTGAACGGTCGAATGGTTGCCCGCCTTCGGTGGCGGTCGGTGCGGTCATGGTTGCAGGATAGATGGCAGCGCCGTTGCGCGGTAGCCTTGGGCGAATGTCCCGCCACGTTGGATCACCCCCCATTGCAGCCCAAATTCGTGATGTGGCGGAGGTGATCAACACCCCATTTCGATTCGTGCAAGATGCGCTGCGGTTCCCCAACTCAGAGCGCCGCTACGAACGTCGGTTGCAAGAATCGCTGGAGCGCCGCCCCAACGTATTGATGGTGTACAGCGCGCCCAAGACCGCTTCAACAAGCGTTGCGGCGGCGATTGAAGCGTGCGATGCATTCACGGTGATCAAAGTGCACCACGTGCAACCAGAATTCTTCTGGCCCGGCGTTGGTACGCGGCTCCACACAGCGCATGGCGGAATGCGTCACAAGGCGATCGAGCAGCGCACCACGCGGCGATTTTTAGAACGTCACGTGGGCGATATTCGGGTGGTTTCGCTGGTACGCGACCCCATTGCGTTCAACATCAGTAACTTCACATACTTTGGCCGCGCCTATTGGTTGCGCACGCATTGGCGCAGTGCGCGCTGGATGCCGGAAGAAGAGTTAGCGCGCCGGTTCTTTGCAACCTTCACGCATGACGCATCAAGTGTTTGGTGGCAGCGCGAGTTCGCGCCGACCATAGGCTTTGACCCACTGGTAGAACCATTTGACACGGAATTAGGCTGGAAACAGCGAGTTTCAGGGCGCTTTAACACGTTGATTCTCCGCACGGACATGGGCGATCAGGCTAAGACCGCGGCCTTACGCACTTGGTTACCCGGCATTGATATTCCCGACATCGGCCGTGTCAATCTCAATGAGAATCAGTCGCCGCCGGAGCTTGCGCAGCGCTTGCGCAGTGTGGTGGCGCGCAATCCGGAGTATGTCCGGCGCATGCTCGACCTTCCGGCGGTTCGGCATTTCTGGTCGGCAGTACAGCGGGCCGATATGGCCGGAATGGCGGAGCGAGCGGGCGCGGCAAACAATGTTCAGCCGCAGTGATTCAGGTACACCTTCGATCGTTCTTTCATTTGTAATTCACACAACATGTTCAACCGCTTTCGCCGCAACCTTCGAATCCGCCGAGTATTCGGCACGCTGAATCCAACGCAGGTGGAGTTGCCACTCACCAAGTGTTGCATTGAAGTGAATCCACTTGATGGTCGGGTGCGCCGGATGTTGCTCAATGCGATTGCAACCAACCGACTGCCGGCAGTGCAGCGTTTTTGGGCTCGTGCAGTGAGTGAATTTGCTCCCACCACCGTGGTGGATGTTGGTGTCAATTATGGTGAGTGTGCGCTCGGGGCGCACTATCCAGCTGGCTGCGCAGTGTTTGGTGTTGAGGCCAACCCATCCATTTGGCCATACATTCATCGCACCCTGGCAAAGCGTGCGGATCGTGCGAATTTCACCATTATCGAATCCGCAGCATCAGATCGATCTGAATCCGGCATTCGATTCTGGCTTAGTAGCGGAGGTTCTGGCACCAGTACCACCGTACAGCCGACCCTTCGCGCGGCGGACTGGCAGGTGATTGATGTTCCTGCGGTGCGCCTTGATGAACGCATTACCCCGCGTGGCGATCGACTACTACTCAAGATTGATGTCGAAGGCGCTGACTTGCGCGTCTTGCGTGGGCTTTCGCGCGTGATTGACGCAACTGCGTCAACGCTGGCCATTGTGGAATACTGCCCGGATCGCCTGCGCGATGCGGGTGAGGATCTTTCCAACGTTGCCACCCAATTATGCGAGCAGTATTCCGTTTGGCAGTTTCGTGATTGGAATGACGTGAAGCGCCTGAATGCCGCCGAGCTCCGGAGTTTGACCGTACCGAAGGACCGCGCCACGGACTTGGTGTTGGCGCGCGGTGATGCCGCTATCGATGCCATGCGCCGCGCGAGTACGGCCGGTGGTTCCAAGACGGCTGCTGGCGTCTGCCAAGCGCTGTCATGATTGCGGGCGCTTCGCATGCTCGCCGCGGGCTTCAGCCAGGCTCATCAATCCCAGCTTCCAACGCAGGCGATCCCAGTGCCGACTGAGTACTGGTCCGGACTT
>DBCE01000179.1:29129-42680 GCA_002292895.1 Phycisphaerales bacterium UBA966 | reverse complement strand
GGGAAGTCCAAACTTTGCAGCGGTAGGTTTGACCACGGTGATAACTCGGTGGTATGCGTGCTGTGCTCTGTAAAGCCGATGTTTGTAATCAGATTGCTGCGCGGATCAATGGCCAACATGTGATGGCGCCACATGGCGTAGTGCCATCGGTACGCCCATGACGATTTGGCACCAGTGAGTGCAGACGACATTCGTCGTCGCCACTTGTCGCCTGCGCGCGGACTGCACCACTGGCCGATGAAGTCAGGTGCCGCGATCGCTTGCTTCCAATCCGCTGGGTCACGTTCAAAATGATTCCACGCCCTTCGCCAAGTGGCCCATCCCCATGGAGTTGGATAACGCGTGAAGCAGTAGGAATCGCTGGAATGCAGGTGCGTGGGGGCAAATGTGCTGCCGTTGATGGCCCCGACGCGCTCGTCGGTGGCGTAGCGCGCTAGTAGTTCTGCAGCGAATGGAAAGAAGCTCGGATCAGCAACGCAGTCATCTTCCAAGATGATGCCTGCGGTTTCATGTTGAAAGAACCAATCAATAGCGCCACTGACCGCGGGCATGCAGCCGTAGTTCCGGTCGAGGAATCGGCTTTGCACGGTGCACGGCCAACGTGGTGCAAGCATCAGTTCACGCACGGCGGACACACGGCTTGCTTCGCCCGAACGGTCGGGCCGCGCTCCGTCACACGCCACGTACAAGCGCGCGGGCGCCGCGGCAGCGATCGATGCGATAGTGCGCTTCAACAAGTCCGGGCGATTGAAGCCGACAAGCAAGACTGGAGGGCATGCGGGAGTTGCACGGTCGCGCGGCATGGGCAGTGGTTACTTTCGCGGCGAAAGGGTGTTGGTGGCGGTGGCTGTCACGAACATCAAACCAACATATGCCATCGCAATGTGCGACGTGATCAGCGCTCCTGTCATGGCATTGCATACCCACACACTGATCATTCCCAAGAGGGTGGCACGGAGCAGATCGTCTGCGACACGGCGAGAAACTTGCCAGCAGGAAACGATCATCCAAGCCAGGAGAGCCACGCCGATGGCTCCTTGTTCCACCCAGGCTTGAAGGAGTGCGTTGTGCGCATGGTGCTCTCTCTCAAGCGCACGGCTCTTTGGATCACTTGCGCCGACCGCATGACGAACCCGGATGACTTCCTGTGGGTATGTGTCCTTCCAGCTCTTGGTTCCCCAGCCGAACACTGGCCGCTGGCTGATCAGCGACAAGGACACGAACCAGATTTGGCCGCGCACCCCAGCTGCGCGCACCATGATGTGCGCCATCGGATCGCCCTGAGTAGTAGCCGTGTTTGGATCCGGGTTGCCATCCAGAATAGGCAGCATGCGCGAGGTGGCGGCTGACTGCCAAACAAGTGCGCCGCCGGTGACGACCAAGAGGGTGATGGCTGCCGCAATTTTCCAGCGGCGTACTCGTCCCGACCGTACCAAGGTGACGGAAGAAATGGCGACGCCCACCAGCGCAGCGACTGTCCCGGCCCGGCTACCGGCAGCGCGCAGGACGATCGCGGCGATGGCAGCGGGAATCACACCCATAGATGCGTAGCGTCGCCGCTGTATTCCGACCACCACTGCGCTAGCGCCGACAAGGAGCGCCCCCGCCACCAAACAGGTTGCGCTGTACGACCCAACAATCCCGGGAAATCCGTCGTTGAATCGCGCAAACTGTTTTGGGTTAGCCAGGATGCGCACGGCTGCAATCCCAAGCATCACCGTGCTGCTTGCTGCAAAGGTCAGTAGCAGTGGCCATGGCCGCACAACGATGGGGACCAGCGCCATGACGCCAAGCGTGGCTCGTAACGGCGTGGACTTGATCGCTCCCAGAAAATTGCTTGGTGACCACGCTGATGCGCACATCGCCCATGCGCAGAACAGCACCATGGGTAGCAGTACGCGGACGGCGCGAAGGAAACTCGCTCGTGAATCCGGGTCAACAACAATGCGCGCTGCGCTTGCCACCATCAACACAAAAAACGCAAGCGATTCCGGCGCCACCGCCACTGGCAACGTGGCAACCCACAGAAAGCATGCAGCCTCATGCGCATGCCTGGCGACAGTGGCGATGCGGCTCGGCGGAAGCACCGTCGGTGCATTCATGGAATTTGATTCGATACTCGTCATCAGAAAGCGCAGTGAGTCATGGGTGAATGGTTTATGCTAACCCGTGGCACCGTCTCGACCGGGTACAGAGTTGGACGCATCACCATGTGTGGATTTACCGGCTTCATCGATCGTTCAGACCGGATCAACGATCCGAATGCTGCACTTCGCGCCATGTCCGCCATGATTGCGCATCGAGGCCCCGACGGCGAGGGTTCCTACTTTGAGCCGCGATTTGGACTGGGGCTTGCCCACCGCCGATTAGCAATCCTTGACCGGTCGCAGGCCGCCGCGCAACCGATGGTTTCGCCATCGGGCCGCTGGGTGATCGCCTACAACGGTGAGATTTGGAATCATCAAGAAATCAGACAGGAATTGCTCGCCTCGGGCGTCCGTGTTGGTCCGTCCACTGGCGATACGGCCACGCTCGCCGCGTTGCTTGACGCGCGCGGAGTGGAGGCAGCGCTTCCGGACATTGACGGCATGTTCGCTTTCGCTGCGCTTGATCTGCATGAGCGCGTGCTCTGGTTGGTACGTGACCGATTCGGCGTGAAGCCATGCTTCTGGGGCCATGCGGATGACGGACGCGGCGCGCCGGTGTTCGTGTTTGGTAGCGAGTTACGGGCGTTAGCTGTATGCCCAGTCTTTCGCAACCGTGTCTCACCCATGGCGATCGCTTCGGTGCTGGGGTCCCATTCGGTGCGTGGAACGCGCACTATTTACGAGGGCGTTCATGCGCTCCGCCCGGGCCACGCGCTGTGTGTTGATCTCAGTACCGGCCGCGTCAATGAACGGCAGTGGTACTCCGTACGCACCGCCGCCGCCGCCGCGCGTGCGCAGGGCTTTCACGGCGACCGTGCAGAAATGGTGCGCGCGTTTGATGGACTGCTGGAGTCCGCTGTGCGTCGCCGTCTCATGAGTGATGTGCCGTTTGGCGCGTTTCTTTCGGGCGGAATCGACAGCAGTCTGGTGGTGGCCGCCATGCGCCATGCCGGCGTTGCGCCGCTACGCACCTTCACTGTTGGCTTTGAGCACGCCGAGTACGACGAACGTGCGCACGCACGCGCCGTCGCGAAGGCCCTTGGCACTGACCATCATGAAGTGATGATCAATGACGCCGACCTTGTGTCGCTGGTGGAAGACAGTATCGGCTGCTTTGATGCGCCGTTTGCTGATTCAAGCGCCATTCCAACATTGGCGGTGTCGCGTTTCGCGCGGCAATCCGTGGGTGTTGTGCTGACAGGTGACGGCGGCGATGAGTTCTTTGGCGGATATGAACGCCATCTCCGCGGTTTCACGCTTTCGCGTTGGATCCGTTCCGTGCCACTCTTTGCGCGCCGGCGCATGGCTGATGCCATCGAGATGCTCCATGGTGACACTTGGGACCGTGCGTTGCGGCCGATCGAGGGCGTGCTTCCATCTGCACTGCGGCGCACGCAACGAGGTCGGCTCATGCACAAGGCTGCCATCAGTATGCGCGCCGCGGGCGATGAGGAACTGTGGCGATCGTTCTTTGCAGTGTGGCCCGAGCCTGCCTCACTCATTCAGCGGCTGCCATCCGATCTCTGGGCAAGTACCGTTGCTCGTGAAACGCGCGATATGCCGCGCCAATTCCCCGATGACCCCGACGGGTTCTTTGACGAGCTTCTCCTCCGCGATCAGACCAACTACCTGCCAGATGACATCCTCACCAAGCTTGACCGGTGCAGCATGGAGTGCGGTCTTGAAGCGCGGGACCCCATGTTGGATACGCGGCTCTTTGACTTTGCTTGGCGCATTCCGCCAGCCTGGCGCACCGATGGAACGGTTGGAAAGTTGCTTTTGCGTGAATCGCTTCAGCACCGTTTACCCAAGGAATTGCACGGAATCGCCGGCCGATCCAAGCAGGGTTTCGGGGTCCCGCTCCGCCGCTGGTTTGATGGCCCGTTGGCGGAGTGGGTGGATGAGGTTCTTTCCCCCAAGCGCCTTGAAGCGCAGGGCATATTGGATGGCAAGGCCGCCCATGCTGCACTGGTGCAAGCCCGCGCCGGTGACGAAGGCGCCGCACAACGCGCGTGGACGGCGTGTGTGGTGAGCCGATGGTGTGAACGTGAAGGCGTGGACGGTGAGCGCGTAGCGCGGGGGTAAGTTGGTTTATACTTTCACGCATGAGCCAAGACACATTTCGGTCAGAGTCGTCTGCGGGAGATGCATTCGTGGATGAGGGTTCTTCCGTTGACATCCTTGGGTTTCTACAACGCCACCGCCGTCGATTCTTTATGGCGACGCTGGTGGTTGGGCTCTTGACCCTTTCAGCAGTGGCGGTCTCGCGGGCTATTCCCCCAGTAGCGCGTACCGCGTACATGGAAATCACCCCCACCTTCCCTGGCGCGCGCGAGGGTCGATATCCCAACCGAGCCCCATTCAGCCCGCAAGACATTGTTGCGACGTCCGTGGTGGAACCGGTATGGCGCGCGCAGGGTCTCGAAGCCGTGGTGTCGCTACCTGATCTCTGCAGAAACCTGCAGATTGTTCGGGGTGGTGATGAGCTTGACCTACTCCGAAGTGACTATCAGCAAAAGTTGTCAAACAGCAAACTCACCGCCACTGAGCGCAGTGCCCTTGAAGCAGAATTTTCCAGCAAGTCAAAGGCACTGTCTGGTGCCTCCTTCGAGATCTTGCTGGGTGCCCCTGGTTACTCGATGTCCAACGGCCAAATGGAGCGCCTGCTTGGTGCCATTCCAGTGGAGTGGGCGCGTGCCTCTGATGTCGCTGGCGCCCGCTCGTATGAATACCCGCTCCCTCTTGGCAAGGAACTCCGTGCGTCTGCGGCACAGCTTTCGTCGGATAGTCAGGCTGCTAGTTCGGTGATTCATGCGGAGCGGATGAAGAGTTTCATTGATGCACTCAGTACGTCGATCGCGGCGATGAGCAAACTGCCCGGCTCGGATGTTGTCAAGGATTCACGGGGAGCGTCCATTGTGGACCTCGGGCAAGAGGTGGCCTCCATTCGGCGCAACATGGTGATCCCGGCGTATATCGACACCATGCAGGAAGCAAAGGCCATTGACCCTGACGGATACGCATCCATACGTTCAACGCGCCGCAAACTTCTTGAATCCGAACTCAATAGTGCCAAGGAGAAGTCTCGCGTCCTTGTGGAGGCATTCAATGATTATGCTGATGAGACGCGCATGGTTCGGCGCAAGACAGATGCGAACGTGGACGACCCCCGTCAGGCTGGAATCCTGGCGAATGTTGACGGCACATTTATTGATCGAGTCATTGAACAGGCCGTCAAGAGCCGCGATGTTGAATACCGACGCGAACTGACAGACCGACGTTTGCAGGCAGAACTGGATGTCATCGATCGAACCACTACGTCAGAATTTGAGACGTGGTTAGAGAAGACAGTGCAGGAGCGCTCTGCAACGCCGTCTGCGGTGCTCGCATCTGCGAAGCGGCTTGATACCCTCACAGACTCGCTTGCCTCATTCGCAGACCGCGCGCATGAAATCATGACGATTCTTTCCGCTCGCAACTTGAATTCAACGTCCAGCATGTACATGGTGGAAATGGCTCCCACGATCCGTAGCGAGGCTTGGGTGTCTTTGCGAACCATCGCTTTGGCTGGATTTGCAGTGTGGGCTGCCGTGATGGCCGTCGTGGCGATGCGCGGGATGCTCTTTGATCGCCAACAGATGCGCGGCTTGGCTCGGCTTGGCGGACCACATGCCGCACCGCTCGCTGATCATGTGGCCGCCAATATTGGCGCGGTTGCGGATCTTTCCGATCGACGGCCGGCACCTCGCCGTTTAGCGGGCGAGGTCCGCTAGCCGCTTACACCCCAACCCGCGTGCGCAAGTTGTCAAGCACATTCATGAAGTTGATGTACGCGTCGTACGGGCTGTCGTACGGGCTGAAGTACTTGTGGACATCGCCGTCTGCCCAGTACTTGGTGCACATGTAGTAGAAGTGGTCGCTGGTGGTGAGTTTGCGCCAGTCCTCAAGAATCCATGGATCGCCGGCGGCATGGCGGGCACGCACGCCGGCCTCCAGTTCATACAACTGTGCAATCGCGTTGTCCTGCAGCGGGTTGCCCAGCCACGCTGAGAGATCCCGCTCACTGTCGGCCCAACTAATGAATTGCTCGCTGGAGTACTCGCCCACCGGGCGGTGTGCGGCGGACGCTTCGCTGACGGTGAGGAATCCGTTCTGCCCGGGATTTGCATCAAAGACGGCTTCGGGCAACTTGTCCAGGAAGTCAAAGATGCCTGTCGAAGCCCATTGGTGCTCGCCGAACGTCTCGTAGTCCATGAACAAATTGCAGAGGTAACCATCACCGTTGATCTGATTGACCCACTTGGCAAAGCGCTGCGCGTCCAGCGGCCATTCCTTCCAATTGCGGTCGCTGAAGCGGAACGCAACGTCATCGGAGAGTCGGTAGTTCTTCAGGAGCAGACGCACGGGGTGGTGCCCTGGCGGCGTTGCCTGCGCCGGCGGCGCGTACACGTAGTTGGGGCTGCGGCCAGTGAGCAGGCGGTCGACGCCTTCGCAGACCATGGTCTTGTAGTCGCCGAGCCAAGCGACGTGCCCAGCAAGTTCATTGTTGTAAATCAGCTCCGTATTGCGGAAAGCGGTTGGCTGGTAGCCATTAAAGAGCCGCGCGATCTCAGCGCGATGCAGGCGTACCTGCTCATCAAACTCGGCACGTGAAAACAGGAATGCCAACGAATGGTGGCTCGTCTCATCAAGCAGTTCACATGCGCCGGTATCAACCAAGCGGCGCAGGGTGTCGAGTACGTCCGGAGCCCACTCCTCAAGTTGCTTGAGCGCGGTGCCGCTGACTGAGAAACTCACCCGAAAACGTTGGTCGTGTCGGCGCACCAAATCCAGGAGCTTCTGCGTGGTTGGCCGATAGCACTTATCCGCAACTTTGCGCAGGATGGTGGCATTCGCCTCGTTGTCAAAGTAGAAGGGGTCTGTGTCAAAGACTGAGTAGCGGCGCAGCCGAAACGGCTGATGAAGCTCGAAGTAGAAGACGACAGAAGCCATGAGCGGAGGTTATCCGGAGCGCGGAAGCATCGCCGAGCGGGGTACGCGGTGGTACATTGCGTGCAGATGCCTGAACCCGGACACGCATTCGCTCGTTCCATGCGCTCTGTTGATCGCCTCCCCCGCTGGGGAAAGCAGCTGTTAATGGTTGCGTGGGATGCCAGCAGCGCCGTGGTCTGCCTGTGGGCCGCCTTTGCGCTGCGCCTTGGCACGGTGGAATTGCCAGCGGCGGTGTCCGTGTGGGAAGTCATGGCCGCGGGCATCATCGTCCCGCCCATCTTCTGGGCGTTTGGGCTGTACCGAGAAATCACGCGTTACATCGGACCGCGGTATGCGTGGCTGTTGTTGCAGGCCTGTGTCTTGGTGTCTGCGATTCTGTTGCTCTTGACGTTGGTTGCCCCGGGTCGGGGAACAGGCATTCCGCGTACCGCGCCGTTGATTGGCGGCATCTTGCTCATCGGCGCCACTGGCGGCGCCCGCCTGCTGGTTCGCCGCTTCCTTCGGATCAGTACCCGTACGCGGAGCCGCCTAGCCATTCTGGGTGCGAGCGATGTGGGTGCTGGTCTTGCCGCGGCGATCGGTCATGACCGCGTCTCCGAAGTAGTGGCGTTCTTTGACGACAACCCCTCGCTGGCGGGCGGCGCCATGCGTGGGGTGCGTATTTATCCAACGAGCGCATTCGATGCAGTACGCGCCGATACGCACTTCGATTCACTGTTGGTGGCAGTAGGGCCAAAGAGCCGATCCCGGTGCCGAGAGGTGTTGGAACATGCGGCAGCGGTTGGCGTTCGCGTGCTAGCGGTGCCAACACTCGCCGAAATTAACGATGGACGCGTGAATGTTGATGCCCTCCGCCCGCTTGCGATCGAAGACCTCCTCGGCCGCGCGCCGGTGGAGCCTGACGCAACGCTCCTTGGCGCGAATGTGGTTGGAAAGACGGTGTTGGTGACGGGCGCTGGCGGATCCATAGGCAGTGAACTGTGTCGTCAAGTCATGGACCTTGGCCCAAAATGCTTGATCTTGCTAGATAACGGCGAATTCAACCTGTTCCAAATTGACAGCGAACTGAATCGCTCGCGCCACTCGCTGGCTCCTGGTTCAGCGCGCGCTGTCATTCACCGCTACCTCGCAAGTGTCACTGACCATGTACGGATCGACCGCATCATGGAGCAGCATCGCCCCGACACCATCTACCACGCCGCTGCATACAAGCACGTGCCGATCGTGGAAGACAACGAGCCCGAAGGCGCAGAGGTCAATGTCTTAGGCACGCTCCGTGTTGCCGAAGCCGCGCTGAAGCACGGCGTGCAGGACATGGTCTTTGTCAGTACCGACAAGGCGGTCCGTCCAACCAGCGTCATGGGTGCATCCAAGCGTGTGGCGGAAATGACGCTGCAGGCGCTCCATGCGCGCTACGGAGGCAAGGGCAAGACGCGATTCACCATGGTTCGTTTCGGAAACGTCCTTGGCTCAAGCGGCAGTGTGGTGCCGATCTTCAAGGAACAGATCATGGCGGGTGGACCGGTCACGGTGACCCACCCGGAAGTCACTCGTTACTTCATGACCATCCCGGAGGCGGTGCAGTTAATCCTGCAGGCCGGCGCTATGGGAGAGGGCGGCGACGTCTTTGTATTGGATATGGGCGATCCGGTCCGTATTTCGGACATGGCACGCAACATGATCAGACTCTCAGGGCGCACGGTGCGTGATGCCTCGAACCCAAACGGCGAGATCGAGATCGTGTTCACGGGCATGCGCCCAGGCGAGAAGCTCTACGAAGAACTGGTAATTGGCGCGGAACTCATGCCCACGCAACATGTTGGCATACTCCGGGCTCGCGAAGCATTCACGCCGTGGGAAGTGTTTGAACACCGCTTGCAGCAGTTAGAGGCGGCGATAAGTCAGCATGACCGGGCGAGGGTGCGGGAGTTGGTGATGGTGACGGGGTTGGAAGGCGCTGATGTCAGATTGCGGTGATTCGCCAAATCCGGTCGCCCCATTCTTGAAGACGCGCGCCGCTTAGTGTGAAACGTCATCTCGCTTTAGTACCTTCCATGCGGTGAGCATGATGATCTTTGCGTCCAGTGCAAGCGATGCTCGTTTCAGGTAGTCACTGTCAAGTCGTGCTTTCTCTTCGTCGCAGACATTGTCGCGTCCATTCACTTGTGCCCAGCCAGTGAGGCCCGGTCGCAAACTATCGACATTTAACTGGCGTCGCATCCGTATAAGTGTTTCCTGACTGTGGAGTGCCGGGCGTGGTCCTACAAGAGTCATCTCGCCCACAATAATGCTCCACAGTTGGGGAATCTCATCGATCGAAAGTTTGCGCAGCAGCCCGCCGACTGGCGTCAGATATGTCTTCGGATTTTCAAGAAGATCTGTAGAAAGTTCTGGGGTGTCGATGCGCATGGTGCGAAATTTGGGCATGCTGAAACTTCGACCGTAGCGGCCGACTCGCGCCGACCAGTACAGTGCTGGTCCGCGACTCGTGATGCGCACAACGAGGGCGACTAAGAGCGCTGGAACGGCTAGTAACATGCATGCCACCGCTGCGATGGCAATGTCCATCGCGCGTTTCATGCGACAGCCCGCCGCAGTGCCTCGTCGACGCTGATTGGTGGACGCCAACCGAGCACTTCATGAGTGCTGCGGATGTCGACCTCAAGCGATCCGAGGAGTCTTTGCGCCATGCGCGCTCGACCTGCGAGTTGCAGCATCATTGCTAGCGCGGTGGGTGGTGCAGGGAACAGCCGTGCGCCGCGCAGTCCCATGGCGCATGCTGTGCGATTCAGCAGATCGGGAGTTGATAGGTCCTCGCCGTCAGAGACCGTGAGGATTCGCCCCGCAGCAGCCGAGTGGAAAATTGCTACCGCTAGTAGGTCGACGAGATTATCGATCGCGACAAAGCTACGCCGGTTGCGTATCGACGCTAGCGGAAGTGGAATGCGGCGCGCAAGCACGCGTAGCAGCTCTGCGAAGTTCCCCGGTGCCCCTCGACCGTAGACCATTGTTGGCCTAACGATAGACCAATTCATTCCGGTACCAATACATGATGTGCGTACTGCCTCCTCAGCTTCGGCCTTTGATTCCGAGTACAGGTCCTGCGGTAGAACGAGAGAATCTGGACCGATCGGTTGGCCGAGAGTGGACTCGGCACCGCAAACACCGATGGTGCTCACGAAAACAAATCTTCGGACTCCGGCACGCGCAGCCTGCTCGGCTAGCCGTCGCGTACCGTCAGTGTTTGTTCGACGGAATACGCCGCGCGGGTCCATCGCGGTCTCACGTAATACGTGGACTCGAGCGGCTAGATGGACTACTGTATCGCAACCGCGGAGCGGTACCTTCCAGTCGGTGTCGCCATCGATCTGGCTGACCACGTGGTATTCGCCGGCGAACGTTGTGCCGAGCTCCACGTTGCCCGTGCGTCGGCCCACGGCGACGACATGCGATTTGCCATCGCCTGCAAGCTTCTGGGCGAGTGCACGACCAACAAAACCTGTGGCTCCCGTCACCAACACTCTGTTCAGTGTCGTCATGCGGCGCCCTTACGCGAGTTATTCGCTTGGATGTACTGGCGAAGCCGCGACGTGATCTTGCGGAGGGCAAACGCAGCAACATTAGGAGTGAACCCGTTGGCACGCAGTGAAGCGAGTATCTCGCGGTTCTGCTGCACGATGTTCCGTAGTGATCGGTTCGTCACGCCGCCACCGCGCATGAGGATGATCGCGTTGGGGACGTAGACGTTAGTTATGCACCGTACTTCGAAAGCGCGGCACATGAGGTCAAAGTCAGCTGCGAGGCGGTAGTGAGTGTCAAATCCACCGAGCTCACGCAGTATCTCGGTCCGCACTAGGAATGTTGGATGGGCAGGTGCCCAACCAGTCGCGAATAGTCCGCGTTGAAATGGCTGACTAGTCCAACGCCGCACGGGTCGTGAGGGGTTTTCGCGTTGGACGTAATGCAGATCGGCATACACGGCGTCTGCGCTTGATGCCTGTAGTGCCTCCACTAGCGTCGCTAGTGCGGCTGGTGAGGCATACATGTCGTCGGCGTTCAGGAAGCAGGTGAAATCGCCTGTAGCCAAGCCGATCCCCTTATTCATCGCTTCGTAGATGCCTCCGTCCTGCTCACTGATGACCCGAGCGATACGTTCAGCATTCGCGCGCACTAAGTCGACAGTGCCGTCGGTCGACAGGCCGTCGATGACTAAGTGTTCGATATCCGGATGGGTCTGTTCTACAACACTGCGCAAAGCAGCAACTATGGTGCGCTCAGCATTGCGGCAAACGGTAATGACGGAAATCTTCATGGCTGCCGCGTGTACAATATAGGGAAGAAATTGGAGATCGGCATTCTACATTTGTTATGCTCCGAAGCAGATGATCGACGGCATTCGTGTCTTAGCAATAGTGCCGGCGCGCGGGGGCTCGAAAGGGCTTCCTGGCAAAAACGGGCGCGCACTACTTGGGCGACCGCTCTTGTCATGGCCCGTAGCCGCCGCTCTTGGTTCACGTTGCGTTGACCGGGTCATTGTCTCGACCGATGACGCCGTTCTTGCAGAGATAGCACGAGAGGCGGGCGCAGAGGTTCCGTTCATGCGCCCCATGCATTTGGCTGAGGACCGCACGCCTAGCGCGGATGTGATCCTGCATGCTCTCGATACGTTGGCTGAGCTTGGCGACTCGTTTGGGTACATTGTGCTTCTCGAGCCGACATCGCCCTTGACGGAGGGGGTTGATGTGGACGCTGCCGTGGCTCGCCTACACGGCGCGCGAGATCGGGCCGACGCCATTGTGGGCATAGTCCGTACCGATGCGGAACACCCATCGTTTGCCGTGACGATGGCCACCGATGGCACAATTCTGCCCATTGCGGGAGGCGGGTTCGCAGACCTTCCGCGTCGGCAGGACTTACCTGCAGCCTATCGTCTTGAGGGTTCACTGTATGTCTCGGACGTACGGTCCTTCCGCACAATTAAATCATTCTGCCATGCGCGTACCATCGGCTATCTTGTTCCTCGCTACAAGTCCCTTGAAGTTGATGATTTGGTTGACTTCGTCTGCATCGAGGCGATCGCTAGATCCCTTGCAGAACTTCGCGCGGACTTGGGCGTCAGCAACTCAAACGGAGACATTGGTAGACAATGAAACAATGCACCAAATGCCTAGTTAAGGAAACGGTAGACAGTATTACCTTCGATGAGCAAGGCATATGCAGCGTTTGTCGGCAGATTACCTTTAAAAAGGAGTCTATCGATTGGGCGCAGCGGATGGAGCAGTTAGTGGAGTTAGTCGGTGATTACAAGGGCAAGGGGAATTACGATTGCATCGTCCCCTTCAGCGGTGGAAAGGACAGTGCTTTCCAGCTTTGGTATGTAGTAAAGGTGCTCGGTTTGAAGCCTTTGGTCGTGCGCTACAACCATTGGGGCTATCGGCCTCTCGTTGCAGAAAATAACATGCGTGCGTTCACTAAGCTCGGTGTTGACGTCGTCGAGTTCACCACTAGCTTCCGCGTGGTGCGTGAGCTAATGCTTGAGTCGCTACGCCGGCGGGGCGACTTCTGTTGGCACTGTCATACGGGCATCTACGCGGGTGTCATGCATATGGCGGTGCGCTTCGGTATCCCGCTAGTTATCTGGGGAGAGTCCACGGCTGAGTACCACAGTTGGTACACGTTCGAGGAGATGGAGCAGGTTGATGAACGGCGCTTCAATCGGATCATGAACCAAGGGATCACAGCAGATGACATGTTTGAGTTTCTCGGCGGACGCGTCGAGAGACGCGATCTTTGGATGTTCGACTATCCCAAGCGAAAGGATCTAGTTGACCTGCGTGTGCATTCGATCTGCCTTGGTAGTTATATCCAGTGGGATACCAAGCGTCATGTGGAGATCATCAAGCGCGAACTCGGTTGGGAAGGTCAGCAAGTGGAGGGCGTGCCGCCCGAATACGATTACGAAAAGATTGAGTGCGCGTTTCAAGGGATGCGTGACTACGCCAAGTTCGTGAAGCGTGGTTATGGCCGGACCAACCACTTAGCTAGCATTGATATCCGCAATGACCGGATCGGACGCGATAGCGCGATCTCGCTGGAGCAGTTGCACGATGGGAGGCGTCCAGCATCAATGGATTGGTTCCTAGGAATACTCCAGATTACCGAGGAGGACTTTTACTCCATCCTTGAAACGCATCAAGTTTATCCATGGAAGTTCGACCGCGCCGCAGTTGAGGACGGCATGCCGCTGCCAGACATGCCACAATGGTTTGTGCCAAATTGCGATGAACCAGTCGGTCCGCCACGCGACGAGTCAGGTCGCATCAACAGGTACTTATGATCGCGATAGTTGACTACGGGATGGGGAACTTGCGCTCACTCTCCAACGCGTTAGTGAATGCTGGCGCAGAGGTGG
>DBCE01000179.1:17271-29092 GCA_002292895.1 Phycisphaerales bacterium UBA966 | reverse complement strand
CCCGCCGACCTGCGCCGTGCCGACAGAATTGTGCTGCCCGGAGTTGGCGCATTCGGCGATGCGGCGCGTGCGCTCCGCGAGAGTGGTCTCGCAGAACCGCTTTCCGCGGAGGTGCTGCGGGAGCGAAAGCCCCTACTCGGAATCTGCCTAGGAATGCAGTTATTGGCGCGCACGAGTACGGAGCACGGCTTCCATGATGGCTTGGGGTGGATTGACGCGGAAGTGGTTCGGCTTCCGTCTGTGACCGGCATCAAGGTGCCGCATGTCGGTTGGAATTCGGTGATTTTCGACTCGAGCGACTGGCTGTTCCGCGGTATTCGGTCTACTGAGTCAAATTTCTATTTCGTTCACAGTTATCACATGGCCTGCCGCAGCTCCGCCGCAGTCATCGGCACCGCGAACAATGGGATTACTTTCACTGCTGCGGTGCGGGTCGGCAGCGTGGTTGCCACGCAGTTTCACCCCGAGAAGAGCCAAGACAACGGAATTCGCTTGCTTTCAAACTGGCTACGGTGGGACCCGGCGTGCTAAAGCAGCGGATCATTCCCAAGTTCCTTGTGTCGGGGGGTAGGCTCGTTAAGGGAGTCGGCTTTCATGGCAACATGCGCCTAGCGGGGAATCCTGTCTCAACCGCGCGCGTCTACGACGCCTATGGCACTGACGAACTGATGTTCCTCGACATTGACGCCACGCCCGAGTGTCGGCCCGCTTCAGGTTCGGTAATCGAGCGCGTCTCTGAGGAGGTATTTATGCCATTCACGGTTGGCGGCGGGGTCCGGACGTTGGCGCACATTGAATCGCTCCTCCGTAGTGGTGCGGATAAGGTGAGTATCAACACCGCGGCTGTCGATGATCCTTCATTTGTGCGTGAGGCGGCGGCGCGTTTCGGAGACCAGTGCGTCGTGGTGGGAATCGACTACCGCATCGACCCGAATGGCAAGCGCCGCGTGGTATCAGGATGCGGGCGACACGAGACCGGCATGGATCCCCTCGAGTGGGCGCTGCGTGTCCAAGATCTGCACGCGGGAGAGATAGTGCTGTGCTCCATTGACCGCGATGGCGGCATGTGTGGCTACGACCTAGAATTTTTGGCGGAGGCGGCCTCGCTTCTTGATGTCCCCGTGATCGCTTCAAGCGGCGCTGGATCACTGCACGACTGCGCGGAAGCGCTGCGCTGCGGCGTATCTGCCATCACCGTAAGCAGCATGTTCCTTTTCTCTGACCACAGTCCAATCAAACTGCGCACGTACCTCGCGAGCAATGGGTTTGCGGTTCGGTCGCAACAGGGAGGACACAGTTGAGTACTCGGGTCCGATTATCGCTCACATCCGACGAACTCTGCGCGCTAGCGGCGCGGCAGGCGAATACGCTTATCCCAGATGGGGATGACCTTCATCCGGCCGACCTGCTGGTGGCCGCTCGTGGTGCGATCGTGCGCATTGAGCACTGCTTTCCCCACATTGACAATCGGTACTTTTTCGATGGTTCAACGGCCTGCTTCGACCATCTGCACGGCGACCAGTATGCCATGTGGCTTTACTTTCTTGCTCGAGAGTTGCACCTAACGGGCGGCGCCGTATCTGGCTGCAAGAAGCTCTTCATCCTTAATAAAGCACTGCATGGCTGCGATATTTTCTACGAGGTCGAGCTTCCTTCTGTGTTCCTTCTGGTGCACCCACTCGGTACGGTGCTCGGTCGCGGCCGCTATGGAGAGCGTTTCGTTGTCTATCAGCGCTGCGGGGTGGGCAGCAATCACAATACGTATCCAGAAATTGGGGCAGGTGTCACCATGCACCCGGGCAGTGCAGTGCTTGGCCGTTCGCGCGTTGGCGATGGATGCACCATTGCGACCGAGTCGCTGGTGTTAGATCGCGAAGTACCTGCGGGCTCGCTGTATATTGGATCACCGCGCGACTGCTCCGTAACGCCGCGTGCGCCTGACCACTCGATATGGCGGATATGACGATGACGATTATCAAGGCTGACACACTCCGTACACGGCTCCACCGCGCGATTCCAGGTGGTGCGCACACCTATTCACGCGGCGACGACCAGTTTCCCGCGATCGCGCCGCCAGCTCTTGCGCGCGGCAAGGGCGCGTATGTGTGGGACGCGGAAGGCAATCGGTACCTCGATTACGGTATGGCACTCCGTTCCGTGACACTCGGCTACGCCGATGATCGGGTCAATGCCGCCGCGTTTGAGGAGATGGAGAAGGGCGTTGGGCTCACCCGGCCGTCGCTCACGGAGCTTGAGGCCGCTGAGACGCTGATCGAGCTCGTACCCTCGGTCGAGATGGTGAAGTTCGCGAAGAATGGGTCCAATGTCACCACCGCTGCAGTAAAGATCGCGCGGGCATTTACAGGGCGTCGTTACGTGTGTGTCCCCCGCCAGCAGCCGTTCTTTTCTTTTGACGATTGGTTCATCGGCACCACCCCAGTCAAACGTGGGATCCCTCCCGAATTCCACGCCTCGACTCTGCTCTTTGACTACGGCGACCTTGCATCGCTTCGCCAACTTTTCGTAGAGTATTCCGGTGACATTGCCGCGGTAATGCTTGAGCCCGCGACAGCGCTTGTGCCATGCCCATCGTCTTGTGCCGACCGGCTGTTCGCGTCTGGAAGTTGCGCGGGCGCATGTCCGTCTTCTTCCAACAATTTCTTGCGTCAGGTTCAGGACTTGTGCCGCGCTGAGGGGGCACTTTTCATTCTAGACGAGATGATCACCGGATTTCGCTGGCACCTATCTGGCGCTCAGGCACTCTTTGATGTCACCCCAGACCTCAGTACATTCGGCAAGGCGATGGCGAACGGATTTTCAGTGGCCGCGATTGGCGGTCGGCGTGAGGTGATGGAGGTCGGAGCGATCGACCGCCCCGGGATGGAGCGCACTTTCCTACTTTCGACGACGCATGGTGCAGAGATGACGGGGTTGGGCGCATTCATCGAAACCGTTCGAATCTACCGCGAGAAGAACGTGGTCGGTCACCTTTGGGACTACGGTCGCCGACTGCAGCGCGGTTTCACGGAGGTCGCGCAGGCGCGCGGTGTCGCGCACGCTGTACGTGTGGAGGGCCCGCCGATCGCACTTAACTTGGTGGCGTGTGGTCCTGATGGCGTGCCATCACTTGCCTACCGCACTCTATTGGTCCAAGAACTTCTACGCAACGGCGTGATGATGCCATGGATTGCCGTGTCGCATTCTCATGGTGAATCAGAGTTGGATCAAACCTTATCCGCGTTGAGTGCTGCCTTAGACGTCTATTCACAGGCACTTGAATCTGGTTGGGAGAAGTTTTTGGTGGGCAGCCCGATCCGTCCCGTTTTTCGAGCGAGGAACTGATTTATGCTCCTCCCCGCACAGCCGAAGGCCGTGTCGCCATCAAGCCTTGAAGGTCGTATTGTTGTGGTCTCGGGCGGAGCGGGCATTCTTGGGAAGCACTTTTGCCGCGGATTTGCGGAAGCAGGCGCATCGGTCGCCGTGATTGATTTAGATGCCACGGCTGCAGAGCACGTTGCCAAAGATCTCGGAGGTCGTGCGCGCGGCTTTTCATGTGACGTGTCAGACCCAGCCTCGGTCGCCACGTGCGTGGATGGAGTACTCACGGAGTTTGGTCGCATCGACGCGCTGCACAACAATGCTGCCACCAAGACGGACGATGTACGCGCATTTTTCGCCCCATTTGAGGAGTATTCATTAGAAACATGGCGAAAGGTGATGGCGGTCAATGTGGACGGAATGTTCCTGATGGCACAGTCAGTCGGGAGGCATATGGTGGAACGTGGCGGCGGGGGCGCAATTCTGCAAACCGCATCGATCTACGGCCTTGTCGGTCCCGATGATCGGATTTATGAGGGCTCTGAGTACCTCGGTGGACCGATTAACACCCCTGCTGCCTACGCGGCTTCAAAGTCCGCCGTGATCGGACTAACGCGATGGCTTGCGACTCACTGGGCGCGCCACGGGATCCGCGTCAATACATTGGTTCCTGGCGGTGTATCTAGCGGTCAGAACAACCGCTTCTCAGAACTCTACTCTGCGCGCGTCCCGCTAGGTCGCATGGCCGCGGCGCAAGAGATGGTGCCCGCCGCCGTCTATTTGCTCTCCGACGCGTCCTCGTACGTCACTGGCCAAGCGCTCGTGGTGGATGGGGGCTGGACGTGCTGGTAAGCCCTAGTAGTGTGGACGCCGTTCAAGTGGCGGCTTGCCTATGACGAGTTCGGTCGCGGCGATTAAGTTGGTGGAGTTTGGTGCGCGTTCGATGCTGATTCTGCTTTGCATCTACTTGATGCCCGCGGCCGAGGCGGCCCGCTTCGGGACTGTGATGCTGTTCGTAGGTTTTTTTAGTTTCCTTGTGGGTCAGGAGCGCTACGTCGATTTGCAGCGTCGGATCTCTGCGCTTTCGCACGTTGACGCGGGTGCAGCCATCATTTCCTACGGGCGTTTGATCTCAGTCGGATACCTTCTGGGTATTCCACTCCTGTATGTGCTACTTAGGGAATTTGCAGGCGTAACGAATCAAGAGGCACTGCTCGCAGTGATGGTTGCGGTGGTCGAACACCTTTCGCAGGAGTGCTACCGCATCGTACTGATTACGGACCGACATCGCGTACTGCTGTTTGGCAGTGCTGCGAAAACTGTCGTAGTGTTGGCAGTGGTGTCAGTCATTGCGATCATTCGGGGTCACGCACTATCCCTCGAGTCCGTGCTGTTCTGGTGGACAGCAGTCGGCTGTATGTGGATCCTGCTCTCGGCCATCGAGATTCGATGTTTGGTGCTCTCAGGGCAGGGCGGTGAACGGATTGGACTGCGGACACAGTGCACGCGCTCGTATCGTCACTTCGCGATTGGCCTAGTGGCGATACTCGCCCTCCAGGCCGACCGGTTTGTAGCGATCCGCGTGCTAGGAGTTGAGGAGTTGGCTCAGTACTTCCGTGCGGTTATGACTGCGGGCGCTGCGTACCAGATACTTGTGATCTGCTCCTTCAACCGGATCGCCCTAGATGCTTACCGCAGGCTACGACTTGGCGAACATGGGGTGGTTCGCATGGTGTTTCGACGCGAACGAGCGGCATATCTGCTTGTGATGATCGCTGTGCCGCTGACCACCGAGGCGGCGCGCCGCTTTTTAGGGATCTCATGGATCGAAGCGACGGTGCCACCGTTCGCAGTGGTTGCACTCGCATGTGGCTCGTCACTTGTGCGCGGGGTGGCGGACTTCGAGTCGATCGTGCTCAACCATCTGCATATCGAATCACGCGTGTTCTTATCTCATGCGATCGGCTTATGTACGACTGTGGTTGCGGCGTCAACACTAGGCAGTACCTTCGGACTGCGTGGACTGCTGTGCGGCAGTGTGGTGGGGTCTTGCGCAATGGCAGCGTCGCTCTATTTCGGAGCGCAGCGCGGTCTTGCTCGGTTACAGGGTGAATCGAGGCAAGCTTAGGCTTGCATGGCCATCAAAATCGTCTCTCATTGATGGCATCGGCGCTTGTGCCGCGTCGCTGAAAGCCACTCAATCTGGCTGTCTGCATTCACTACCTTAGGGTCGCTGTTTGCCGCGCTAGCTGGAACATGGCCGCAGGATATGTAGCCGATACGACTGACTTCAGGTATTCGCTAGCCGCGGCGCAGGGTTCGCGGGTCGACCGCGGCATTCCTCAGCTACTTCCCAGTGATATTCAGTAAGCGCACGCCCGCGGACGAGTTGACCACCACCTACGTGCGCAAGCACAGCGGCATTCCATTGTTGCTGGCAATGTTCGCCCACATGCTCCCAAGATTCTCGGTGGCGTCGTACTGCGATCCGCTAGGAAGAGTGCCCAACCTTCCGCACCCTGCCGCGAGATGGCAGTGGCGTATTGTGGCTCGAGCCGGACATGTTCGCTGCTGTTGTTACTGATGCATTACCGAGACCAAACTGAGTTTCGTCGAATCCGCTGTAAGCGCGTGAAGGGTAGGCGCAACTTCGCGGAATCCCGCGCCTCTCCGGACCACTACGGAGGAGCTCATTTGCTCCGCCGACAGCATGCCGCGCGAAAGCGGAGTGCTCGCGGGAATATCGGCCGACATTGATCGCGAGATGCGGCTCGTGGACGTCAATCCGGAGATCAACCATACGTCCGAAGACGATTTGTCTCGTGCCTTTCATGAACGCCAGTATCGGAGCGTCCTTGCAATTACATTCAGTAGGGTGTCGTCATTAGGGCGATGATCTACCGGTCGGACTTGGGTGAGCGCGCTAGCCTAGGCACTTTCGCAGTCGGTTCGCATCCGCCGTGTCGCGCGCGGCTGGTAGACAAGGTTAGGTAGATTGACGATTGGTATGTCTTCTCTGGTACCAATCCTGAGGTGCGTGCGCGCTTAATGTCGCTCTAGGACCCTATGCGTCGTAGATGAACTTTCGGCAACGACATTTACCCGCGCAGCGAGTTTGCGGTACGAATTCTGCGTTCGAAGTAGCAGAATTTCGCTTTCCGCCGGCATCTCGTGAGGTCTGATGCCAAGGATGATCACCGCGGCGGCATGGCGATAAAGTGTGATCAAGGTTTGATGTACATATGATGTTGAAACGATGACGCAGATCAATTTCTCAAGAAGTCAATTTCTCCTACTCGTTATCGTGGCGCTACTCGCGGTTCTCCCGGTCAGCACTGTTGGTATTGCCCGCGCTGAGACACTGCCTTCCCAATTGCGGTTTGACTTCGGCCAATCCGAGTCGCTTGCCCCGTGGCTGTCTTGGATGCCCACGACGAAGGTCTCGGACGGCATCGAGATTAGGCTACCGGGTCGAGTTGACGAGAACCATCTCGACGGCATAGGGCCGATCTATCTGATCGCGCATCTACCGATGTCGTCGTTAACGGGCTCAAATTCCTATGATCTACGCGATGCCGAGATAGTGCTTGCGGTCCGCACCAAAGACCTTGACCTGGCTGGTGGTCGAGTCTGCTGGTGGATTGTCTCCGAGATCCCAAAGCAGATCCGCGACCCGGCCTATCCGTGGCAGCAGACCAACTGGGCCCTTACTGGAAGGGCCGTCGCGCTCGCGGCCGACTCTGGCGAGCAGGCACAAGTAGTCAAGACCATACTTTCCCCAGATCCTTCTCTTTGGACGTATGGAGGGACGAATGACACCTCGCCCTGGGCGGGGCGATACCGAGCGTTTCCACTCGTTCGCTCGCTGGCCGCCGTTGACGCATCGCTACACCTAGTGGTGGTCGGTTGCGATCCGAGCCGCACACCCTCCGGCGCCGTCGTGCTCCGCTCGATCGAGATCCGTCATGCGGAGCCGACCGTGTGCCCCACGGCTATGGAGGTTGAACGCCTACTCGTAGCAGGTGACTGGGTTGTGGCTCGCCCGGTGCTTGAGCGTGCCGCGTCGGGTGGGCAGTCTGGTGCAGCATTCCACCTAGGCAACGCGCTAAAGTACGGATTCGGAGGCGCAATCGACTACCACCGGGCATACGGCTATTTCGCGGCTGCGGCTGACGACGAGCCAGAGGCTGCGATTGAGCAAGCAGACCTCCTTATGAAAGGACTCGGCACAGTCCAGGATTATGGCGCCGCGATACGCGTACTGTCCCGCGAGCGTGTTCGTCAACTACCCCGCGCCAAGTATCTGCTTGGACTGCTCCATTGGCGCGGTAAGGGGATGCCCGTGGATCTCGCCGGTGCCCGCGAACTTTTAGAATCCGCAGCGACCGATGGGCAGTACAACGCCATGATTCCTGCAGGCTTCGTTTGCATTGACCTTGGAGATAGCGAGCAGGCTTACCGCTGGCTCACGCTGGTGAAGACGCGTTACACCGCCCAGTTCGGGTCGATGATGAGTATCGTTGACAGGCGTATAGAGGTGCTCTCCGAGCGTATTCCAAAGGCACGGCGCGATTCGCTGGATTCGGAAGTTGCCAGCTGGCCAGCACGCCAGTTCAGTGCAGTGAAACGTCCCGGGTGAACTCGGGATTTGTGGCGATCCATTCGGCCGTCCGCTGAACCCCATCGCGGCGCCTGAATCAAGAGCCGGGGCACCATATCGTGTGCCGGATTGCCTACGAACCCCGTTGCCTTCCGGCTGCGCTGACGTGAGGTAGTCAAGTACAAGCCACGCCGGATCGTGTGCAAGAGTTCTTAGTACCTCACGACGAACCATGGTCCCAAGATTGATGTCGGTCGTAGGATCATTCGCTTAAACTCCGTCGGCTCGATCTGGTGCCCTCCGTCTTAGTCCACGAGAAGGCTGTCATCGGCTTCAAACTGGATAGTCCCATGTCCCTGCATAAGTCACGGCGCTACCTCTGAGGTGCCGACGAAGCCTGAGCCGTCGGTCGCAATCACGCGGGCCATCGGGCCTGCTCCATTGAGGGCTTCGCTGGTTTGATGCGTCCCTCGGCGATCCACTGCATGGTGCGCTCATATCCTTCGGCCAGCCGCATGACGTTCTGTGGTGCGATCCCCACTGGATTTGTGATCCGATCGACGATTGTCCCCTCGAAGCTGTTGCTCAGGATCCACGCAACGAGGCGGATGTCATGCTCTAGGTCCGGAACCGGAGGACGCATCCGCAGTAGTGCGGCAACTTCCGACGGATGGCGGACTAACGTGACGGTGGAGAAGCCGTCCATGAAGGTCGAGCCGAGCACCGCGGCGTGCTTGCCGTACGCCGCTGCCTCCATCGCGATAGTGCCAGTGATGCACGCCACCAGTTCTGCGCGCTGCAGTAGCCCGTGACTGTCCATACGCGGGTCAATCAGGCGGACGCCCGGTAGCCGTTTGAACCGTCGCAGTACAGATGGCCCTCGCAGGCCGAGTGCGCTTGGGTGTTCCTTCACGTATAGGCGTACGCCGATCGGTAGGCACCGCGCTAGCGCTTTCGCTACCTCGTACTGGTTTGTCCAGTGCGGCGCCTCTACGTCGATCGAATGCTCCGGCTGGTAGTTGAGCGTGAACAGCACGAAGCGTTCGCCTTCCTCCGGCAGTTCGAACAGGTTCTTCCACTGGGCACGGTTCATGCGATGGTTCACCGGGATCATGTGGTATCTGTGAACGGTCAGCATGTCCCACAGGCCGTACATATGGCCGTCGTGACGCCGGCGCAGCAACGAGCGGTACGCGACGCCGCGGATGACGCTCTGCATGAAGCGCTTGCCGAACCCGGGCGCCTTCGCCTTCTCGGCAAGGAAGGGCATGCGCTTGCGCTCGCGAATCTGCTTCCAGATCTCTCGCGCTTGGGCAAGTTCTTCCTCGGAAACGTCAGCCGTTGTGGGTGCGCCGGTACACAGCGGCGAGCTCTCCACGTCGGAGTTCCAGATCGCAAAGCGTTGGATAGGGAAGCGGATGTCGAACGGAGCGCCATAGTGCCGACCAGTTGCGCGGCAGATGAGCAGCGCCACCAGATCGTGAGCGCCGGTGGGTTCGCCGCTCACGAAGTTAATGCAGTGGCGGTCCAGGAACTCCTCAATTTGGCGGAAGCAGTACGCCGCGTAGTGCAGCATCTCGTTCCACGGCCGTTCACGGAGGAAGCGGTCCATCATCAGGAAGTGCTTCAGCGAGAGCCCAGTGCGCTCCTCGTACTCCGCGATTCGGCGCACGGCAATCTCATCTAGCGGTTGGGCGAGCGCTTCGTCGATGCGCAGCCACAGGATGTGGTCCTTTGGCACGCCGCGGGCGAGGCACAAGTCGAGATACTGTTTGGGGGTGACGATGTGGAAGACGCGCAACCCGCGCTCGGTAAGTTGCTCCCCGATTGCGACCCACGACTCGGTCCGTTCCCACATGGAGCAAAAGCAGACCGATGGCGCCACCTCTAGATTGCTTTGGATCTGCATAACATTTATATTAACGTGTACATTGCTGGCGCATCATTCAGGATGTCGTCCGATCTACCCATGCCTAGGCTAGCTCTGCATCCGCCGCCACGCACCCGTCATTGGGCTCTTGTTTCACCGTGGTTCTTGCTGCTCGCGGTGTCAATTGGAGGTACATCGCTCGCACTCATCGGTCCAGTCGCCCAGTTGCCATCTATATCTTGGTCGGGAGCAGGTCTGCAGGCGTTGTGTCTTGTTGTGTTCTGGTTCGCCTATGGGGTTGGTAGGCGCCATAGTCCCCGATGCCCGACTCGTTTGCCGTCGGTGCTAGAGCCCGCACACGGGTGGATCACGGTCTTACTATTGGTTGGGATTGTTGGTGTCGCGCTGCAAGTCGTGACTAAACTTGATGTGCTTGATGGCTACGACCTCTCTAGTATTTTTGCATTACGTACCGAGCGGGCTATGCAACTTGCAAGTGCAGAGCGCCCTGGGTCCGCAGGATGGGCGGCGGTCGGGTTCCTCACATATCCAGCCGGGGTTGTCGGTCTGTGCGGAGTTTTTCGGTGGTACGAACAAATGTATGTGGGCCGAGTGGCCCTGGCCGCCACGTTCGGCGCGAGTTTGACTCTAATGACGCTGCTCATGGGCGGCCGGGGTCCGCTGATTTCGTGCGCAGCGCTATTGGCGGGGTCCGCCGTGCTACGAGTCATCGATGGTCTACCCGTGTTTCCACGATCTCGGGCGCTGCGATGGTCGGCGGTCCTGGCCGTCATAGGGTTCTTGAGCTACAGCACGATCATCTGGACGGTCCGGTCAGACGCAGTTCAGTTAGACGCGGAGCAGTTCTTGGTCCATGCAGAGAATGCATGGGGAATGACTGTGAGGTCCGGATTTCGCGATGCCGTTGAGCCGATTCTTGGGATCGATGGTGTGCGTGCACTAGCCGTGACATCTTTTTACATCAGCCAGTCGACAGCCATCCTTGAGCGAATCATTGCGGCCCCGGCTAGCGCGCCGATGTTGGGCATGTATGAAGCAGATGTAGTCGCTGCGACTTATCGAGTGATGGCGGGAGCTGATGCGAAGCTCCTTGCAGACGGCAACCAGAGGCTCCTCGAGGCGAACATTTATGGTTTTTTCTCTGGAGCGTGGGGCGGTTTAGTCATCGACTTCGGCTACGCGGGTGCGATGGCAGCGATAGCGGCATGGGGATGGATGGCCGGGCGCGCCTGGGGCGTTGCGCTCCGCGCTCCGGGGGCACCCGCCGCGCTGATGCTCGCCTTCTGGCTTGCAGCGAGCATTTGGAGTTTCGCAACACCGCCACTTGGGTTCTCCAATGCGGCGGTGCTATTCTCTTGGTTCATAGTCTTCTCGGTGTTCGCGCGCCCCTCCCCGAGCCGCCAGAACAGCGCTAAGGCTGATGCTAGGCAGATTCGGATCCGTTCCAGACCGTTAGCAGCGCAATAGCCATGGGCAAGACATTCATCATCGCAGAGGCAGGAGTCAACCATTGCGGCAGTGTGGATCGCGCTCTCGAGATGGTTGACGTCGCCGCTGCGTGTGGCGCGGACGCCGTCAAGTTTCAGACGTTTCGAACGGCCCTATTGGTCTCGCCAGCCGCACCTACAGCCGACTATCAGCGTGCGGCTGTTGGTACGGAACGCCAGGAAGCGATGCTTCGTCAACTCGAGCTTTCACCTGCGGCGCACCGGCTAATTGTTGCACGCTGTATCAGTCAAGGTATTGAGTTTATGTCTACGCCCTTCGATATTGGGTCTGCGGAATTCCTAGTGTCACTCGGCATGTCTCGTATCAAGGTGCCTTCTGGCGAGTTGACAAACGATGGGTTCCTCTGTGCGGTGGCGGCACTCGGCGTGCCGCTCATTGTCTCAACAGGCATGGCGACCTTGGAAGAAGTGCAATATGCGGTTGGAATTGTTCGGCACGCAGCAATGCTGCGGGCACGGGATCCTGAGCCGCTCGTCCTACTTCACTGCACGTCGAATTATCCC
>DBCE01000179.1:12646-17246 GCA_002292895.1 Phycisphaerales bacterium UBA966 | reverse complement strand
CCGCCGACGTAAACCTGCGCGCGATGCGGACGATGGCGGAGGCGACGGGTGTGCCAGTGGGCTACTCTGACCACACGCTCGGCATCATCGCCGCCGTGGCCGCCGTGGCGATGGGCGCGGTTGTTATTGAGAAGCACTTCACGCTAGACCGCAGCCTCTCGGGCCCAGATCACGCAGCCTCCCTCGACCCGGACGAATTGCGTTCGCTCATCCGGGCGGTGCGAGAGGTGGAGGTGATGCTCGGCAGCCCGGAGAAGTGTCCATCGTTGTCCGAGTTTCCAGTCCGCGACATCGCGCGACGCAGCGTGGCAGCTGCGCGTTCGATTTCCGCTGGTCAGCGGCTGGATGTCGGAGATTTGACCTGTCTGCGCCCTGGTACTGGGATTCCGCCCCGCGAGCTCTCTGGGCTGGTCGGGCGCATCATTCGATGCGACGTTACCGCGGGAACACTTCTTTTACCCGAGTGGCTCCGATGACTCGCCGTATCTGTTACGTGACCGGCTCTCGCGCGGACTTTGGGTTGATTGCATCGACACTATGCGCGGCACACGCCGAGCGTGACCTCGCGGTATCGATTGCGGTCACTGGCATGCACATGGATCCGGCGCATGGACTCACCGTACGTGATGTTGAGGCGTCGGGACTTCCGATCTCCGTCATGATCCGCACACCTGAGCTTGACGGTACGGGGTTTGGAATGGCGGCCGCGCTTTCGACGATGCTCCTCGGCCTAGCGACAGCATGGCATGCCGATCGTCCGGATCTTGTGCTTGTCCTCGGCGACCGCGGTGAGATGCTCGCCGGCGCGCTCGCGGCGGCGCACCTTGATATCCCAGTAGCTCATATACACGGCGGTGAACGATCCGGCACGATTGATGAGTCGCTGCGGCACGCGATCTCCAAGCTCGCGCACCTTCATTTCGTATCCAACGATGCGAGTCGTGTTCGCCTCGAGCGGATGGGTGAGCGCGCGGACCGTGTTTGGGTAACGGGCGCACCCGGTATTGCCGGTCTGGCCGCGCTCGCCGACCGTACGCGGCGTGCACTATGTGCAGAGGTAGGTCTCAACGCGTTGCTGCCCGTCGCATTATTCTGTTACCACCCGGTTCTACAAGACGGCGCACATGGTGATTGTGCGCCCCAAGCCGCGATCGCCGCGCTGCATGGTCGCGGCATACAAGTGCTAGCGATGACGCCTAACTCTGATAGCGGTTCCACCAGTATCCGCACAATGCTTGAGGAGCGCGCCGCGTCCGGCGAAATTGTGTTGTTGAGACATCTTGCCCGCCGGGACTTCGCGTCTTGGATGGCACATGCTGACCTTATCGTGGGGAACTCAAGTGCTGGCATTATCGAGGCAGCCACTTTCGGAACCCCGGTTGTAAATATCGGCGATCGTCAGAAAATGCGCGAACGGAACGCGAATGTGATTGATGTTGGCAACGATGCCGCCTCGATTGATGCCGGAATCGCGCGGGCACGCGGTGTCGGGCGAGTAGTGGGCGCTAACGTGTACGGCAATGACGGCGCGAGTGCGCGTATAGTTCATCTCTTGCGAACAGTCGATCTCACTAGTGACATTACCCGCAAGTGCAATGCCTACTGAGCCAGCCATCCTTATCGTTGGTGCCGGCGGCCACGCTAAGGTGGTTGTCGAGGCAATCTGGGCTATCGGGCCAACTGCGGTCGTCGTGCTCGATGACTCATCAGATGTGGCACTACAGCCGTTGCTCGGGATTTTGGTCGGTTGCCCAGCAACGCCTCCCCGCGCCGCTGGTACGTTTCATGTTGCGATTGGCGGAAACCAGGCGCGCGCACGGAAATCAAACGAGTTTTTCTTGGCCGGGTTGCGACCGACGACGGTCATCCACCCGATGGCATCGGCATCGCCCTCCGCGTCTGTCGAGCTGGGCGCCTTTATCGCTGCACATGCGGTTCTTGGTCCGCAGTGCACTATTGGAGCGGGTTCCATTGTAAACCACGGGGCGGTTGTAGATCACGACTGCACGATCGGGGAGTTCGCCCATGTCGCACCGAATGCGACACTCTGCGGTGGTGTATGCGTCGGACGACTGGCATTTGTGGGCGCCGGTGCAACGATCCTTCCTGGCGTGCGCATCGGTGCCGGCGCTCGAGTTGGTGCGGGTGCGGTGGTTCTTAGGGACGTCCCGGATGGTCATTGCGTCGTTGGCGTCCCTGCGAGGGCGATATAGGTCATGGCCGAGACACTCGATCCAATTACGATTACTGTCACGCGCAGTATGCGAGTCATTGATGCACTTGAGACGCTCAATCGCACTGGCATGGGTCTGCTGCTCTTAGTGGACGCCACTGGTGCGTTAGAGCGCACCGTCACCGACGGAGACATCCGCCGTCTGCTCCTTGGCGGCGCACGAGTTGAGGCAACGCTCAACGAACTTGGGTCGCAGCCTCCGGTGACTTTGCAGTCTGGATGGACGCGCCGCGCCGCGCATTTGCTGATGAATCAGCATGGGATCCACCACATACCACTGGTCGACGCGACGGGTCACGTGTCCGCGGTGATCGATCGTCGAGCAGTAGATGAAGTGATTTATCTCTCCTCGCCGCATATGGGCGACTCGGAACGTGAGTTTATCGATGACGCGTTCCGTACTAACTGGATTGCCCCGCTTGGACCAAACGTAGACCAGTTTGAGAGTGAATTCGCCGAGATGCTCGGTATGCCGCACGCTGCTGCGTTGAGTTCCGGGACCGCGGCGCTCCACTTGGCACTGTGCATTTTGGGGGTAGGGACTGGCGACCTTGTGTTCTGCTCCTCGCTCACATTTGCCGCTAGCGCGAACCCTATCGCCTATCAGGGTGCTGTTCCCATCTTCATCGACTCAGAGGCTTCATCGTGGAACATGTCGCCCGAGGCGCTTGAGGATGCGTTTGCGTGGGCTGTCGCCGAGGGTCGCATGCCGAAGGCTGTGATCGCGGTAGATATCTATGGACAGAGCGCCGATATGGACCGCATCATGTCGATCTGCCGCAGGCACCACGTGCCGGTGGTAGAGGACGCCGCGGAGTCCCTCGGGGCTCGTTACAAGGATCGGCCGAGTGGCACCTTCGGAGACATGAGTATCTTCTCATTTAACGGCAATAAGATCATCACAACCTCTGGTGGCGGCATGCTGGTGTCGCGAAACCCGGAGTACGTGCGCCGCGCCCGTTTCCTTGCAACGCAGGCGCGTGATTCTGCGAGGCACTACGAGCACTCGGTCATTGGATTTAACTACCGGATGAGCAACATTCTGGCTGGTGTTGGTCGCGGTCAATTGCGCATGCTTCCGGACCGCGTGGAATCACGCCGGCGGGTTTTTAGGCACTATCAAGAAGCCCTTGCGGGGATCGACGGCGTATCTTGGATGCCTGAGCCAACATGGAGCCGTTCATCGCGTTGGCTGTCCGTTGCTACTGTCGACCCGATCCGGTGCGGTCGGACTACGAGCGACGTGATCGACGCTTTGGCCGCCGAGTTTATCGAAGCGCGTCATGTTTGGAAACCGATGCATCTGCAGCCAGTCTTTGCTGGGTCACGCTATTTTCCACATCCTAGCGGATCGGTTTCTGACGCACTCTTCCGCGACGGTATTTGCCTGCCATCCGGGTCGAATATGACGGACGCGCAAATAGACCGGGTGGTCGAAGAAGTGCGCAGGGTGCTAGTGCGATGAGCCTTCTTGTAGCGGATTGTAGGGTACGACCGAGGTTAGCACCCCTTCCTCAGTTCACTATCCTCTCCCATTATGTTGCACCCTGCACTTGGGACCCACCAATCCGCCTATGAAGGTCGCACAATCTGCGTCACTGGCGGGGCAGGCTTCATCGGCAGCCATATTGCGGACACGCTGGTGGAGTGCGGCGCAACCGTCCGGATTCTGGATGATTTCTCCAACGGTCGCGAGTCAAACTTGGCAGGCGCTGCATCCGCTGCAAAGGTAGTTCGCGGCAGCATCTGCGATGACGCCGCGCTCGACGCGGCAATTGCCGGCGCTGAAATCGTCTTCCACCAAGCGGCCATGGGTAGCGTTCCGCGAAGCATCGAAATCCCAGCGATCTATCACGAGGCGAATGTCACGGGCACCATGCGCGTCTTAGAAGCCGCCCGCCGTCATGGCGTGCGGCGCGTGGTCTATGCGGCATCAAGCAGCGCGTATGGGAACACCGCGGTACTTCCTAAAGTGGAATCCATGCGCCCCGATCCGCTATCGCCTTACGCGTACACCAAACTCGCTGGTGAGAACTTGATGCGTGCGTGGGGCAACTGTTACGGACTGGAAACCGTGAGCCTGCGCTACTTCAATATCTTCGGCCCCCGACAGCGCCATGACTCGCCGTATGCGGCGGTCATCCCGCTCTTTGCAAAGTGCATTCGCGAACGCGTGCGACCGCAGATCTTTGGCGACGGGTTGCAAACGCGCGACTTTGCGTTCGTCGCCAATGCTGTCCACGCCAACCTGCTCGCCGGCTCCGTCCCCCACGCTCTCCGCGGCGAGATGGTGAACATCGCCTGCGGCACGCGCTTCAGCTTGCTTGAACTCTTGGCAGCCATGTCCGAAATCATCGGCATCCCCAG
>DBCE01000179.1:10818-12569 GCA_002292895.1 Phycisphaerales bacterium UBA966 | reverse complement strand
GCTGCAGATCTACTTGGTTACCGCGTAATCGTGCCGTTTGTTGAAGGCTTGCGCGCAACGCTCGGCAAGTGATGGCACTTACCGCACCGGACCAAGCAATCCCATCCACTCTTTCACGCCTGCATCAACCTGGCTCAGCGCCATTCCCCTTGGAATCAGTAGCGCCCACGACCAGTCCTCGGCCGCGCCGCGCGTTGCAAAGTCGCTCGGCAGCGGGGTGACTTCAAACCCCAGCTTCTCATAGTTCATGCGCGCTCGCGGTAGATGCACCGCCGAGCTGCACAGAATGATTCGCTTCACCCCGCGCTCGCGCAGGACGCGCGCAATGCCTTCGCTCTCATCACTGGTGTACAGCGCAACCGGCCCCGCGATCGCGCGGTCCGCAGGCGCCCCGCGAGCGATGGCTCGTGCGCGGTTCCACTCTCCCTCCGTTGGCGTTCCTGGCACGCCCGTGCCTCCGCCGCCAAATGCAATGATCGGCGCGCGTCCGGCACTGAACGCCTGCATGGCAGTTTCGAATCGGTCACTTGCATGGCGTGCGTAGAGCAGCGTGGTTCCGTCGGGGCCCACTGTGGCGTACATGGATCCGCCCAGCACCACAATCGCATCCGCCACCGGCATGGTGACTGGATCGACGGGCGGATTCTGCCGCTCCAGCGACTCTGCCACCCACCGCGCCACCAGCGGCGTTGATGCCAAGTAAAGCACCACCAGACTCGTCACCGTGAGCCCACATGCAAACCGCGCCTCGCTGGGTCGCTTGCCACGCCGCCACGCCCGCAACATAAGAAACACGCCGAGCGCGAGCGCCACCATCAACACGCTTGATGGCATGAAGAACGTAGACCACCAACGTGTAGCAACGAGGTTCATAGTGATTCACCAACGCTGTGGATGGGTGGGGGCTTGATGTTCATGATGCGCATCGCGGTGGTGGCTCTGTCGCTCCCATCGACATGTCACAATAACATGTCGATTTTTATGGATTTTTCGACATAGTGCTAGCGTGCCCCCATATTTCGGGCCTCCCAGCGGTCTTGGCCCACCAACTCCCGCGCCCGCTCGCGCGCCTCTGGGTCCGGCGCAGCCATCGCCAAGATGACCACAAATCCTTGATCGTTCAGGAGCCGCGCCACCTCCGCCGCTCGGCGGAGGTTCTCGCTGCGGTCTTCATCGCTGAAGCCCAGGTCCTTGCTCAGTCCGCGGCGCATCGCTTGGCCATCAAGCATGACGACCGCTGCGCCTTGATCGAAGAACTTTCGCTCCATCTCATGCGCTTCACGGGTCTTGCCACTTCCGGGCGGACCGTACAAGAGAATCGTCCGCGGCTTCTGCTGCCAGCGGCGTTCGCGCTCTTCTGCGTTCACAAAGCTCGGCTTGTCTTCCGCGCGCTCAAGCGTGGCAAGCGCCTCAGTCTCCCAGTGCGCGCGCTTGCTTCCAGCTTCGGTGGCCAAGCGCACCATGCCCGCACCCGCGGTGGCGTTGGTCATGCGATCGACAAGAATCAGTGCGCCGGTTCCGTGACACTCGCGGTAGCCATCCACCACCACGCGCTCTTCACACTCCAGCTCAACGCGTCCAATTTCATTCAGGCGCAGTGTGTCCGCGGGCTGCGTGCCCAGCGTGTCCACATCCACCAGCCAACGCACGCGTCGCACCGTGCACGCCGTCTGCTTGGCACCGACGCGCAACATCAATTGCTGCCCGCGCACCAGCGGCTGCTCTTGCATCCACACCAAGTCGCATTCCAC
>DBCE01000179.1:486-10762 GCA_002292895.1 Phycisphaerales bacterium UBA966 | reverse complement strand
CTGCAATCCACTTCGTCTTCAAAGGTGAGCACCACACTCTGCGGTGCATAAGCAAGCGGAGCATCGCCGCCATCCTCTGGCGCGCGCGCAATCCGTCTGACGCGCGTCTCCTTGCCCGAAGGCAGAATGCGAACGCGGTCTCCTGGCTTCACGCTTCCCGCAGCAATTTGCCCTGCAAACCCGCGGAAATTGAGGTCGGGGCGCAATACAAACTGCACCGGCATACGAAAGTTTGCATCCGGGCTGGGGCGATCAACCGGCACCGCTTCAAGAAGTTCAAGCACCGGGCTACCGCTGTACCACGGAGTGTGCTCGCTGCGCTTCACCACGTTGTCACCGTTCAACGCACTGATCGGCACCGCCACCGGATCGGGAATGCCGATGCGCGCACAGAAGTCAACAAACTCACGTTCGATGGCGCGGAATCGCTCCTCGCTCCATCCAACAATGTCCATCTTGTTGACCGCCGCCACCACATGGCGAATACCCAACAGACTGGCAATAAACGCATGCCGGCGCGTCTGCGTGGTCACGCCTTTACGCGCGTCGATCAAACTGATGGCCAGTTGGCAATGACTTGCACCAGTTGCCATGTTGCGCGTGTATTGCTCATGACCCGGGCAGTCGGCAATGATGAAACTACGACGCGCGGTAGCGAAGTATCGCCACGCAACATCAATAGTGATTCCTTGTTCGCGCTCAGCCTTCAGGCCGTCCACTGCAAGCGCCAAATCAAGTCCGCCGCCAGTGGTTCCATGCACCTTGCTGTCTTTTTCAAGCGCAGCCATGTGATCTTCATAAATGCGACCGGTGTCATGGAGCAAGCGCCCAATCAGCGTGCTCTTGCCGTCATCCACGCTGCCGCAGGTAAGAAACCGCAGCAATTCATTGCGTTCATAGCGGCGCAGGTAGTCATCAACGCGCTCGCCTTCGTTCATCACTGGAATTGAAGTTGGGCTGGACATTAGAAGTAGCCCTCGCGCTTCTTCTCTTCCATGCTGCCGGATGAGTCATGGTCAATCAGGCGGCCTTGACGCTCGCTGGTCTTTGCAAGAAGCATTTCTTCAATGATCGATTCGAGCGTCTCTGCTTCACTCTCAATGGCGCCACTCAGCGGGTAGCAACCGAGCGTCCGGAATCGCACCTTCACGGTCTGCACCTTCTCACCGGGCAGCAGCGGCAGGCGATCGTCATCCACCATGATCAGCGCGCCGTCGCGCTCAACTACCGGGCGCGCCTTGGCTAAATACAGCGGCACCACCGGCAGCCGATTCTTCCAGATGTACAGCCATACATCCAGTTCCGTCCAGTTTGACAGCGGAAACACACGGATCGACTCACCCTGATGAACGCGCGTGTTAAACACATTCCACAGTTCCGGGCGTTGGTTCTTTGGATCCCAACGATGGTGCTTGTCGCGGAAACTGAAGATGCGCTCCTTGGCGCGGCTCTTTTCTTCATCGCGCCGCGCGCCACCGATGGCAGCATCAAACTTCCCTTGATCGAGCGCTTGGCGGAGGCCCTGCGTCTTCATGACATCCGTGTGCACTTTGCTTCCGCTGGCAAACGGATTGACGCCTGCGGCCAATCCCTCCTTATTGATATGCACACGCAGATCAACACCGAGTCGCTTGGCAGTCTCGTCGCGGAAGGTGATCATCTCCCGGAACTTCCAGGTGGTGTCCACATGCAGCAGTGGAAAGGGCGGCTTGGCCGGCCAGAACGCCTTCATTGCCAAGTGCAGCAACACCGTGCTGTCCTTACCAATGGAGTACATCAGGACCGGCCGCTCAAAGCTTGCGGCGGTCTCACGCAGAATCTGAATACTCTCTGCTTCGAGTTCGTCAAGATGGGTGAATTCGGTTGCCACAGGAGTGGCCAAGTGTAGCCATGGGCGCGTGCCGATCGCAGTCAGCCGGCGCCCGCTGAAGTACCATTCGTCCGTGCATTCCATGCAAGAATCCGTCGATCCGCCCGCTGACCCGAATGTCCGCTGGCACGCCTCCGCTGCTGACGCCGCACTCCGCGCGCGCTGCGCCGGTCAACGCGGCGTCACCGCGTGGCTCACGGGCCTGAGTGGCTCCGGCAAGAGCACGGTCGCCGTGGATGTGGAACACCGCCTCCTGCAGGTCGGCTGCTTGGCCTGCTGCCTCGATGGCGACAACCTTCGTCATGGCCTGAACGCCGGCGTCGGGTTCGATGCCGCTGGACGGCAAGAAGCGGTGCGCCGCGCGGGCGAAGCCGCACTGTTGATGGCGGGATCCGGCGTCGTAGCCATTGTTGGCATGATCAGCCCGTACCGAGCCGATCGCGACCGCGTGCGCGCGCGTCACCTGGCAGCGGGCATTCCATTCATTGAAGTGCATGTTGATGCGCCGCTTGCCATTGCCGAAGGCCGCGACCCCAAGGGTCTCTATGCCAAGGCCCGCGCGGGGGAGATCAAGGGCTTCACCGGCATTGATGATCCCTACGAGGCGCCGCTCAGCGCCGAAGTAGTCCTGCACACCGCCGAGCATTCACTTGCTGCGTGTGTGGCCGAACTTGAGGCAGCCATTCTTCGAGTTTCAATGTCGACTGATCGCGCCAAGTAAATGCCTTGCACGTTTCACTCCGCGCGAGCCAAGACGCGCGCAAGGTGCGCTGGATCATGCTCCGCCGCCAACGCGCGCGCTGCTTCTTGGGCGCCTGCACAGATTCCATCCCAGTTTGCTAGCGCAGCATCGATCGCCGCCGCAAGTCCGCGCGGAGTGCGCTCACTGAATGTGACACCGCAGCCAAATCGCTCGACCAATCTGCCTGGCCAACTGCCAGCGCTGGTCACGCACGGCGCGCCGCGCAGGAGGCCATCAAGCACCACGCCAGTCACGCCATCAGCAAATGCAGCGGGTTCATAGGGCGCAAGCACCAACGCGCCATTGAAACGTTCGCCGTATGCAATGCTCTGCGGCGCGAGCGGATCCATGATGAGTCCAGGCGCGCCGCTAGCACTCAACTGCGCAAGCACTTGGCGGACGTTTCGCCCGTGCCCCTCGGACGCACGCTTGGGCGTGGTCTGCACCAGAAGTGTCGTTGTGCGCCCGGCCTGTCCGTACAGCTCCGCCACACCCGCCACCAGCGCCAGCCCTTTATTCATGCGCGCTGCGCCAGCCATCAACAGTATTCGGCATTGCGGCGGCGCGGCTGGAACAGTTGCCGGCGCAAGGATCGGATACGGAACCTGCTCAACACGTTTCCAGCCAGCGTTGCGTAGGAAGTCAGCGATCGTTGGCGTGGGCGCAATAGCCATCGCCTGCGCGCGCACGTGGTGCGCCATCCGTGACATGAGTCGCTCGCTCAGTCCGCGACTGCACCAGTGGAAATAGAGTCGCGCGCGCTGCAATGCTTTGGGATCAGTCGCGCTGACGCCGCGCGCCAGTACTTCAAGTGCCAGTGCAGTGGCAGGGCGCGCAGTCAGGATCAGAAATGGATCGCTTGATCGCAGCGCGTTGCGAAGTTCAGAGACTTCCTCGCGCCACTTTTGCCCGTGAAACGCGCCGCGCACAGTGGTGTGCGGTCCAAGATCGCAATGCTCCATCGCACCAGCGGAAGCGGCAATATCAATGTTTCCAATGACGCCAGCGCTTCGATTGGAAACAGCCCGGACGAACTCCGCATAGTGACCACTTGGCCCACGAAGATTCGGCTCAATGATTCGAAGGGTTGGAAGTTGCGTCGCCACTACGCACGCAGACTATCAATTGCAGCGCAGCTGGATGCACGAAGTTTTTTGTACGTGGGGCGGGCGCGAGGTGCAGAGGGCTGTTGCGTGCGGTCGCGTATTGCCGATTGCGGATGCGGGCTGCGCGGCACAGTCGCGCGTAGCTGCTTCATGCGCGCCTGTAACATTGGTTCTTCTATGAAACCCAAGCGTTTCTCTGCCGTGCACCGCGTCCCAAGCTTTCTCTTCCGCTATGCCGTGAAGCGAGTTCAACTTGGAAAGTTCGCCGCGCTCACTGGTGCGCGCCCGGCAGTGACCTACGCAACATTTCGTACGGCAAGTACCTCCATTCACCACGCCATTCGTGCCTCGGGAAGCGCGTCAGTGAAGGCGCACGCGCTTGCACCAGAACACCTACTACCGCTGGTTTCGCCCCGCGCTCCGCACGCCCTGACGGAGCATGGTCTACCGATCTTTGCGCACGTTGGAAATCTGGCTGTTCGGCACGCCATCATTGAACCGCGCCGCGAAGCCGACTTTGTGGTGGCAGTGCGTGACCCCATTGCGGTGGCTGCGAGTGTGATGTCTGCGTTCCGTATGTGGTGGCCGCAGCAATTGCGCGAGCGTGTTTCCGAACCGGGCTTCGTAGAAACCCCTGCCGCGCTTGACATCATTGAGAAGCAGTTCTTTGGTCACTTCCCGCGCAACTTAATGCTCGATTGGCTGACCCATGACATGTCGGGTGGCATGGGTTGGGATCCGTTTGCGCACGACTTTGATCAGAAATCCGGCGCAACTTCTTATGTTCATGGTCCGTGGCGCCTCTTAGTTATACGCACGGAATTGCCAGACTCGCAAAAAGACATTCACTTGCGCTCGTTTTTGAATCGTCCTTCCATTCAGGTGGTTCCCTCTAATGAAACCATTGGATTTGGTCCAGAACGAAAGGCGCTGATCAAAGCAGTTCACGCAGTGATTCGCCGCCATCCGGATTGGGTGAACGCAGTTTTTGATGACACGCGATCCCGGCATTTCTGGAGTGATTCGGACTTGGAGCGCATGCGAAACAAGTGGCTGTTGCCGCGCGACTGAGCGTTCCGCGCGCGTTATCGATGCAGCCGTAACGCTGACGCACACGATAATTATTCCCTGCATTTCAAATGATCGTGCCTCAGCATTGCATTAGCAGTTGCTTTGCACTACTATTAGGTTCCCCATTATGGCAAAGAAGACTTCTACAAAGACCCCGTCCCCGACTCGCACTGCAGCCGCATCAAAGCCTGGCAAGTCGACCAGTAAGACCAGTATCAGCGCCGCGTTCGCCAAGCGAACCGCAAGCAGCATTACTGGCGACATCCGTTCGTTGGCCGCCGAAGTGAAAGATCTCCGTTCACTGCGCGCCAAGTACGACCAGTTGCTCGCTGAACATCACGGCTTGGTTGGCGCACTGCGTGAACTTTCCACAGAGCTTGCGGGCAGTGCGCGTTCAGCATGGAAGCAATACCGAGCTAGTGGAAAGGGTGGCAAGAGCAGCATGACCAGTTCCAGCACGCTCATGGGCCGCCCCCGTGTGCGCGCCGCAAGTGCGGAAGTCGACGCCATGACCGCCAAGCTGCTCGCGTCGCTCCCAACGGCGTGGAGCACCAAGCAAGAAGTGTGCCGCGCTGCCGGGCTCGACCCAACCGAAGCGAATTCTGCGTTCCGCCGCTTAGTTCTTGGCTACACACGCGGCGGTAAGAAGGTGCATCCTGCGATCGAAACCAACGGCAAACGCGGTATCGAAGGCCGCTACCGCAAGGCTTGATCCCTCCGGTGAGCACGCATCCCACACATCCTCAGCATGCTGCGCATGCGGCAGCCCCAACCCCCCGCGTACACCTCTCCTCACTTTCGCCGGACCGCGTCCCTACGGATCTGTCGATTGCACTGGCGGCAGCTCGCGCGGCAGCTCGCGCCGTGCAAGCGCTTGGTGATCCGCAGTTGTTTGCCGCTGGCTCAGTGATTGATAAAGGTGTGGCGGGCCCTGCAACAGTGGCCGACATTGCAAGTCAAGTAGCGGCCACTATCACGTTGCGCAATGCATACGGAGACTCCGTGCGCATCGTTGCAGAAGAAAGCCTTGAAGAAGTGGAATCACTCGGCGGTGATTCGCTCCTTGCGCTGGTTGCCACCGCTGTGTGCGCTGCCGGCATTGACTGCGATGTTGCCACTGCGCGCGCAGCCCTTGCGGGTTCGGCGGACCACGGCGGCGCAGGAACCTTCTGGGCGATCGATCCACTTGATGGAACAAAGGGCTATTTGCGCGGCGGGCAATTCGCCATTGCGATCGCGCTCGTTGTTGATGGTCAGCCAACCGTGGGAGTGTTAGGGCTTCCTCGCCTGTCTGCAGTTGGTAATGGCACCGACGCTGTCACTGGAGGCGAAGGCGTGCTGGCGGCAGCGGTTGCTGGTGGCGGAGCAGTGCAGACGCCAATCGACCGCTGGGCTCCTGCGCGCATCGACGCATATCAGTGGTCCATGGGTGATCCGCTTCGTTTGGCTGGCAGCGTGGAACGTGGGCACAGTGCTTCGGAATCCTTGGAATCGCGAGCGGCGGCGCTGGGCACCGTGGAACCGGTTCGTGTGGATAGTCAAGCCAAATACGCGCTGGTTGCCCGCGGCGATGCCGATGCGTACCTCCGCCTGAGCCCCACCCCCGATTATCGCGAATGCCTCTGGGATCACGCCGCCGGGGCGCTTGTAGCCGTCGAGGCTGGTTGCATAGTGACCGATTCGCGCGGAATTCCCATGGATTTTTCCACGGGCCGTCGCCTGACGCAGTCACAAGGCGTCATCTGCGCTCCGCCCCGACTCCACGCGGAATTGGTCGCCGCGCTTGCGCCGCTCGTGCGGTAGAACACACGGATGGCGCATGTTGCCCTCATCGGTGGTTTTGGAGATCTGGTCGTCAAGCTTCGCGGAACGCTGATCAAAGCGCTTCGCGACGCGGGTCATACGGTCACGGTGTGCGTTCCGCCGCCGTCCGTTGCCGCACGTCCCGGCGTCATGGCTGGATTGTCCGCACTGGGCGTTCGAATGGTGGAGGCCCCGCTGGTTCGGGCGGGAACCAATCCGCTGACTGAGTTAGCACTTCGCACGTTCTATGACGAGTTCATGGCGCGTGAGAAGCCAGAGATCGTCATTGCGTACAACCCAAAGCCCGTCTTCTATGCCATTCCGGCCGCGCGCCGCGCTGGCATTCAGCGCAGTGCTGCCATGATCACCGGCCTTGGCTATGCGTTCACAAGTCAAGACTTCAAAGCACGCCTGCTGTCGATTGTGGCCATGCGCCTGTATCGCCGCGCGCTTCCGCTTGCCTCAACGGTGATCTTTCAGAACTCCGACGACCGCACGCACTTTGAGCACCTTGGACTCCTTGGCGCGGTGCGTGATGTACAGACCATCCCTGGCTCCGGGGTAGACCTGGAACGCTTCCTGCACGTGCCGATTACGGAAGAGCCAAGTCGCATTGACTTCCTGTATCTGGGTCGATTCTTGCGCGACAAGGGCGTCGCCGATTTCGCCGAGTCCGCGCGCGCTCTTCATGCGTTGCGCATGGATACCAATCGTTTCCGTTGCCAAATTGCTGGCTGCATCGATGAGAATCCTTCGAGCGTCACCGAGAGCGACATTCAGCAGTGGTCGAAGTCTGGGACGGTTGAGAATCTTGGTCGGCTTGAAGATCCACGCCCGGCACTCGCCGCGTGCAGTGTGCTGGTGCTTCCAAGTCACGGCGAAGGCATGCCCATGGCGGTGCTTGAGGCCATGGCTACTGGTCGCGCCATCATTACCTCTGAGGCGCCCGGTTGTCGTGAAACGATCGTCGACGGCGAGAGCGGCATCCTGGTTCCGCCCGGGTCGCCCGCCGCATTGGCGGTGGCCATGGAGCAGTTCCTGGAAGACCCCGCACTGGTGGTGAGTATGGGTCGCGCTGCGCATGCCCGCGCAGTGAAAATATTCGATAGCCGTACCGTGAATCTGCGGGTACTTGCTGCGCTTGGAATTTAGGCTGCGCTGGGGCTCTAACCGACAACCAAAAACATCAAGACGTGTGGGCGTCAGGATGCAGAACGGCAGACGCCGGACGTTTCATTACCGTTCCGCAATGTCGACCACTTTGCCCGGGGCATCACCAAGGTCGCACGAGCCGATGCCGTACACAAATCCATCGGTACCGAACCCGCCGTACTGAATGAAATTGCGTTCACCGCGGCGCATCCAGAAGTCGATGGTGCCGTCGTCGTTCCAGTCCTTGATGTTGACGATGTGACCGTCGGTCAATCCGGTACGCCGACGCGCCTTGCGGATGTAGTTGCCAGCTTCGTCCTGATCCATCAGGTCAACATCGTCACTTGCGCCTTGCCAGAAGATGTCTGGTTGACCGTTGCCATCAATATCACCGAACCCTGCCAGGCGGCTGCTGATGCCACGGCTTGCAATGAGCGGGGCCAGCACAAAGCCATCCGCGTCGGTACCAGGAACCAGGACGCGAAGGTCACCAGACTCACGGTCGCGCATCAGGATGTCCGGTGTGGTCTTGGTGCGGAAGTTGCCAGTGAAGATGCTCCAGTCGCCTGGGGGCAATTCGTATTCAACGGTGCTGGCAATGGCGCCGCCGTCAATGTTCCAGATGATCAGCTGCGAAGGATCCAAGATGCCGCGGAGCAGCACGTCGTCCTTGCCGTTGTTGTCAAAGTCAGCAGCGGTGATCGCATCGAAACCAACAGGCAGCGTGTCGATGGTCATGACTTCCAAGATCGCCTTGGCATCTCGCTTCCAGTAGCGGAGCACTTCTTGGTCATCCACAAAGAGCACATCACCGGACATATCGCCGTTCATGTCCCCGCAGCCGACGTAGCGGGCGCCCGCAGGCAGCTTGCCAAGTTTTCTGAACGATGGCCTGTTGCCCACTTGCTTGCCATCCGTCTGCATGATGGAGACGTTGCTGCCGTTGAGTGCCACGGCGCTGCCCTTGATGATGCCCCAGTTCTTGATGATGGGAAGCAAGGGAATCGTGACCGCGCCGGGACCACTGGTGATTCCGCCGCTCGGCGCGCCGCCGCCAGCGATACCGCCACCGGTTCCGCCGCTGCCGGTGCCAGGCGTGCCGCCACCAATCACAGGCCGGCCGTCTGCGCCAAGGACTCCCCATGCTGGGCCGGAAACATTGTCATCGCCAGTGCCAACTTCGGCGGTGCGGTACTGAAATGGATACGCAGAGCCGAGGCCACCGGTTGGTGTCTCGGCGCTGACGATGCTGAAAGCGGTGTTCGTTGGTGAAACTGCTACTGAGCGACCAAGGCTGATGTTGGACGCAACACTTGGACCCCACAGGTCGCCACTGACGTCACCAGTGCCGCGAATGCTCCACGTGGAGCCGCTCTTCACAAAGGTAAATCCAGCGCCCGCGTTGATGATCTGCCGGTAGATGGTTGGATCGTCGATGGTTGGAACAGCGGTGTCGTAGCCGGGAGCGCCGACGATTACTTGCGGTGGCTCAGTGTGGGACAGCGCTACCGAGTAACCAAAGTTGTTGTTGATGTTGTCGGCGCGCGGCAACAAGGCCGAATCGACGGACCACGTGGTGCCATCATCGATACTCTTCATGATGTACGCGGCACCGTTGCCTGCAACAGCAGTGCTTGCGCCGGAAGCTTGGGTTGGCGCACCAACTACGAGCCAATCTGCATCATCACCATCAAACACCGCAACGGCAGAACCAAACTGCGCGCTTACCGCAGGAGTGGGAGCAGTGACGCGTGCTGCAACATCCCAGATGCCTTCGAGGCGGGTAAACACCAATGCACTTCCGGCGTTGATTCGGCCTTGAACATCATCATTCTGCGCGCCAGCAACGATGATGTCGCCGTGCATGGCAAGCTTGGTACCAGTCTGATCATTGGCGCCGGCGCCTTCGTCTTCCAACTTCTGCGTGAATTCGTAGAGGCCTTCGCTGCTGCGTTCAAAGACATAGATGGCGCCGGTGTTGGAACTTCCCGAGAGCGGGCAGCCCGCGGCGATGGTTCCATCATCAATGGCGACTGCAAATCCGAATTGGTCAATCGCTTGGAGTTCGTCCGGCGCAAGCACTTGCGTTGGCGTACGAGTCAGTGAACCGTACGCGGCAGCGTTCGCTGCTTCGCCCCATGAATCATCGCTGCCTTTGGTGTAGACGAACGCGGATCCGCCGAACGGCGCAGCCGCGTCGTAGGCCCATGCGCCAACGACAATATCGTTGGTCACTGGGTCAATGGCAACACTGCATCCGGTCTGCGCAAGGGCGCGTGAGGGCGCAATCAGTCGCTGCATGAATGTCCAACCGCCAGTACCGCTGTCGCGCTTGAAGACGAATGCGGCGCCAGCACCGTCGGTTCCGCGGTTCAGCCCAGGAAATCGATTGTCAACCAGTCGGGTGTCGGGCGCGCCAATGACGGCGTAACGGTCCGACATAGCCACTGCAAATCCGAAGCGACTGCCCGTGTTGAGGGCTTCGGTGAGGGCTGTATCCACGGCGAACTTGGCCCCGATGTCCCACGCAGC
>DBCE01000179.1:0-274 GCA_002292895.1 Phycisphaerales bacterium UBA966 | reverse complement strand
TCCCACATCATTACTTATGTTCTAACTATCGCCCAAGGATCGGTAGTATCTGTGAATTCGTGACATTTACACAACAATAGGGCGGTGTTGAACGCGTTCAGCCTCGCCACCTTGCTTCGGGAACTCTTACCCCGCTACCCAACGTCCGAGAACCAGGAACCATACCGATGAATCTAATGAATACGAACCGCTTTATCCCCACCGTTTCCATTCGGCGATCAGCGTCGCTCATCGTGGCGGCCGTTGTGGCGGCCGAGTCATTGCTGTCCGTGTC
>DBCE01000135.1:8963-10386 GCA_002292895.1 Phycisphaerales bacterium UBA966 | reverse complement strand
GCGGCCTTGATCGGCAGCGGCGGTTCCATTCCGGCGGTGGGCAGCATTCAGCGCATTCTTGGTGTTGACAGTCTGCTGGTTGGATTTGGTCTTGATGATGACCGCGTGCATAGCCCCAATGAGAAGTTTGAGGTGACGTGCCTGATGAATGGCGCGCGCAGCCACGCGGCGATGCTTGCGGAATTTGGAGCGATGACTACTTGAACGACCGCGCACCCTGGTACCCACGTGCTTGGATGCAGCGCGTCGCGTTGATGATGGCGACGTGTGGCCTGCTGTGCGCCGCGGCGCGTGGCGCGGATGTCGATATTGCACTGGTGCGTATGGGTGTTGGCAATCATGTGCGCCCGGGTGATCCAACTGCCATCCTGGTGCGCGTCACCAGTGGAATGCAAGCACCCGTGCAGGCCCGCGTGGAATGGGTGGTGGTGAACGCGGACGGCGATATGGCGCGGTACGCCCGCGATGTAGCGCTTGCGCCCGGAGCACCGGTGGAACGGTGGCTGTACGGAGTGACGCCCATTGTCAGTTCTGCGGCACAGACGGCCGTGGACAAGGTCACCATCGTGCGCGTGTTAGAGATGCAAGATGGGCGCGTGCAACGGGTCTTAGGAGAGAAGCGCATCGATGGAACTACCGGCGAGGAACCCGCTGTTCCGGTAGAGACCACTGAGAGCCTGATTGGCGTGATCGGTGATGGCCGCGCTGGATTGGCCGCGCTGGCAACGCCAACGCCAAATCTTGGATTCATTGCCTCGATGAGTGAGCTGACCAAGATTGCGCGGGGCATTTCCGCAGGTGACCTACCCGACCGTTGGGAGGGTCTCGCAAGTTACGAATCGATCATTTGGACCAACGCCCCACTGCAGAGTGTGGGTATTGATCAAGCGCGCGCGCTTCTTGACTGGACGCGGCGCGGCGGCAACTTTGTGATCGTCCTGCCCGAGGCCGGCGATCCGTGGGGATTGGGCGGCCAACGCAATCGAACCCCGTTTGCGGAGGCGCTCCCAGAACGCGCCGAACGCCGCGACGCGGTGCCAGTCTCCGAGTTGCTTCCAGTACTCACGCGCAGCGGTGCGCTGCGTAACGCCGAAGCACGCACCAGCATCTGGACATTTGCGAACGATCCGGGCAACGGATTTTCACCACTCCTTCTTGCGCCCGCACCGGTGGACGCAAACACCGGAAACGTGGCGACCGACGGAACGATCGCCGGGCGCGCCTTGGCAGTGCGAAGGCCATTTGGGTTTGGATTTGTCACGGTCATCGGAGTGGATGTTGACGGACTTGATCGCCGCGCACTGACCGCCGACGGAATTCCGCAAGCAGATCAATTTTGGAACCGCATCTTGGGAAGGCGCGCTGATGCACCGGGACCAACCGAGTGGGCCGCACTCGCTGAGGCCAAGCGACTTGAAGCGCG
>DBCE01000135.1:0-8878 GCA_002292895.1 Phycisphaerales bacterium UBA966 | reverse complement strand
GCATCCTTGGACTACTGGGCGCCTTCGCGATCTATTGGATGATGGCTGGTCCCCTTTCGCACTGGGTGCTGCGCGGCGCAAAGCGGCCGCAATATGCGTGGCTGGCATTCGTCATTGTTGCCGGGGTTGCAACCGTGATCGCATGGGCAGTCACCGGAACCTTTGAACTGAAGTCCGGGCGCGTGCAGCATCTGACATTTGTTGATCGCATCGAACGCCCGGGTGCGCCCAGCGAAGAGCGTGCACAGATGCGTGCGCAATCGTGGTTTAGCGCTGAATTGCCAGGCTACGGAACGGCAAAGGTGGTCGTGCAACATGGCGACGGTGGCGCGGGCAGCGACCTGCTCACCAGTTGGTTCCCGCCGCCCGCTGGAAATCCAAGCGGATTTCCAGATACTGAAACGTATGAAGTTCCCTCCGCTTCGCCAGCTGCATACACGCTGCCATCGCGCGCAACCTCCACTGTGTTGCATTCTTCGTGGATGGGAGTTGCGCTTCCAGCGTGGCATGGAACACCACGCGAAGTGAGTCAGCGGCAATTGCGGCAAGACATCACTTGGGGCGCGCAGCCGCGCATTGTGCTGAGTGGTGCACTGATGCACTCGCTGCCCGCACCGCTTGAGAATGTGATGATGATCCACGTGACTCCATTTCACGGCGCCACGCGGTCGATGATTGGGAACACACCTCCCATCATTACACCGAGTGATGGCATGCCGTCCTACGCACGTGTGGCACGGCTTGCACAGTGGGACCCGGAAGTTCCGCTTGATGTTGGACTGTCACTGTATGGACAAGAGTCTGCGCCCGAAGGCGCCAAGCGAAGCGTGACACCGGGTCTTGCACGTGACACCGGAGTGACCAGCGCATCAACAACATTCAAGGCGCTCTGGTATGAGCCAGTGCTCGCCAGCACGGTTGCCGCCTATGACCCTGCATCGGCGCTCACCAAGGATCAACGGCTGGACATGTTGCAGCTGTACGCCATGTTGGAGCCGCCGAGTTACCTCATAGACCCGAAGCTTCCTGCCGTTGGTTGGCGCGGCGATGCGGTCCGTGTCGAACGTGACTTTGCGCGCGGCGTGGATATGTCGCGCTGGTGTTCGACGCCCTGCCTGATTGTCATTGGCAAGATCACCGACAGCGGTAGCGGTCAACGGATTGACCTGCCGTTTCCGTTCACTATTGATGGCGACGAGCCCCGCGCCGATGGCGTGACGTACGTCCGCGTGGTGTTCCCACTGCCAGCGGTTCCGGGCGCAATGATTACCCCGGCTGCTGCCACACGGGCAAGTGCCAGCAAATGATCGACCGGGTATCGCCCCAGTTCGCACACTCTCTTAGAATGACCGCACCATGCCGATGATCGAGACGATCAACCTCACCAAGAAGTACGGTGACCTGATCGCACTGAACAACCTCAACCTGCAGATCGATGAAGGCGCGTGCTGCGGGTTCATCGGCCCCAACGGCGCCGGCAAGACCACCACCATCAAGATTCTGGCGACGCTTCTGAAGCCAACGTGGGGCGAAGCGCGGATTGATGGAAAGACGGTCGGCTACCAGAACCCACTGATTCGCCCGGTCATCGGATTTGTACCGGACTTCATGGGCGCGTACGACGACATGTTGGTCAACGAGTACCTGCAGTTCTTTGCAGCGTGCTACGGGATTCACGGTGACAAGAGAGAGCGCGCCATTCGCGATGTGCTTGATCTCACCGATCTCAACTACAAGGCCGACGCAGAGGTGAACGGTCTCAGCCGCGGCATGCAACAGCGCCTCAGCGTTGCACGTGTCCTGCTGCACGATCCGAAGGTGCTCTTGATGGACGAGCCCGCCTCGGGTCTCGATCCACGCGCGCGCATTGAGATGCGTGAACTGCTCAAGGAACTGCGGCGCATGGGGAAGACCATCATCATCTCCAGCCACATCCTCCATGAACTTGCAGACATCTGCAACATGGTGGCGATCATTGAGCGCGGCGAACTCATTTACGCCGGAGCAGTGCGCGACATCATGCAGAAAGTTGGCAGTGGCACCGTGGTGCAGATTGCCGTGGAAGATCGGCACGCAGAGGCGGCCGCACTCCTCGGCGCGGTCAAGGGCGTTACTAAGGCCATCATTGTGGAGCGCGACGGTATGAAGCCGCGTATCGATGTGGTGCTTGATGCCGCGGCACCAGTGGCGGTGAGCGACCTCCCGGCGCGCTTAATTACTGCAGGATTTCGACTCATCTCCATGATTGAGGAGCCAATCAATCTGGAAACCGCGTTCATGCGTCTCACGAAGGGAATGGTGGCTTGATGCGCGTTGTCCTTCTTTCATCACGCGCGCGCGCGGGTACTGGCGAAGTGCTGGCGCAGGTCCGCGCGACGATCGCTCGGCACGCCACCGTGGTTGGCGAGTTTGACGTGAACGACACACTGCCGCCTGAACTGAAAGCCGATCGGGCCGTGGTCATTGGTGGCGACGGCAGCATCATGGCTGCGCTGCGCATATTCATGGCTCACGCCACGCCGGTGGTTGGCGTCAACACTGGGCGCCTGGGCTTCTTGGCGGAGTTTGACACCGCGAGCCTGGAGACCCATGCCACCGCGATCTTCGGTGCGAACCCAGTGATCCGTCAGCGCATGGTGTTGGCGGTCACCGTACGAGCAGCTAACGGCACCTCCCGCTACGAAGGTCTTGCCGTGAATGACTGCGTGGTGACGGCAGGTGCACCATTTCGGATGATCGAATTGGCACTGCGTCTCGATGGCGAGAACGGACCGGAGTTCCTTGGTGATGGAATCATCATCGCCACTCCGGTGGGCAGTACCGCCTACAACGCAAGTGCTGGCGGTCCGATTGTCCATCCGGACGTCGAGGCGATCATCGTCACGCCGAACGCGGCGCATTCGCTGGCGTTCCGTCCGGTGGTGGTACCGGCTAGTTTGGCCGTTCAAGCACACGTGGTGCGGGCGAACGAAGGGACTACGCTGGTCTTGGATGGGCACATCAACGTCTCGCTGCGCGTGGGCGACACGGTGGTTGCCAAGCGCCACCATGACATGGCCCGAATCGTGGCGCGACCGGACTCGAGCTACTGGGAGACGCTGGTTGACAAGATGCGCTGGGCAGAAAGCCCCAACTACCGCGCGCCCGGGTCGTGACCGCCCGGACCCCTCGCCGGGAAGTACGATTCCCGCCCCATGATCGACATTCGCCAGCTGCGTGAGAACCCGGAACGCTTTCGCCAAGGCGCCCGCGACAAGAATGCGGCGGTGGACTTTGACCGTCTGCTGGCGCTCGACACCGAGCGGCGCGACATCCTGCAGAAGTTGGAATCAAAGCGCGCTGAACAGAACAAGTTGAGTAAAGAGATCGGGCCGCAGATCGGCAAGCTCAAGGGTCAACTCAAGGGGATGGAAGGCGCCGCACGCACCACGGCCGAAGCGCAGCTCCTGGAGTTAGAAGCAAAGCCGACCGCACTGAAGGGCGAAGTTGCGCTCTTAGAAGATGCACTGCGTTTGGTGGAGCCGCACTGGAATGATCTGTTGCTGCGCGTACCGCAGCCGCCAGCTGCAGACATCCCGCGCGGCGCGGATGCAAGCGGCAACGTGGAATTGCGCACGTGGCATCCAGCAGGCTTCAATCCCGCAAAGAGTTTCACAGCGAACAAAGGATTTGCGCCCAAGACGCACCTTGAGTTAGTGCGCGACCTTGGACTGGCAGACTTTGAGCGCGGTGTGAAGATGGGCGGCACCCGTCACTATGTTCTGACTGGCATGGGTATGCGCCTGCATCAAGCAGTGCTTCGCTACGCGTTCGATCACATGGTGGAGAAGCATGGGTTCACCGCGATGGGCGTGCCGGTCATCGTGCGCGAAGAATGCATGCAGGGAACCGGCTTCTTCCCCTTCGGGCGCGAGCAGGCGTACCACGTGGAGGAATCAGCGCGCGGCGGCGGCCATGACCTGTTCCTCACTGGCACCGGCGAAGTGGGTCTGATGGGAATCCACGCCGACGAGATTCTGCCTGAGAGCGCCCTTCCACTCACTTACACCACGGTGAGCACCTGCTTCCGCCGTGAAGCTGGCGCTGCCGGCAAAGACACCGCGGGCCTCTACCGAATCCACCAATTCGACAAGGTGGAGCAAGTGGTGGTGTGCCGCGCCGACGAGGCGGAGAGCCGCGCGTGGCACACCAAGATGCTCGGCTTCGTGGAGGAGATCCTGCAGTCGCTTGACCTGCCCTACCGCTTGCTGCAGTGCTGCACGGGCGACTTGGGTATGAAGAACGAAGACATGGTGGATGTGGAATGCTGGATGCCGGGTCGCGGCGACGCTGGCTCGGACGGCTCACCAACCGGTGAATACGGCGAGACCCACAGCGCAAGTCGGCTGGGCGACTACCAATGCCGCCGCCTCAACCTGCGGTACAAGGACGCGGATGGTCGCACCCACCATGCATATGCACTGAACAACACGGTCATTGCCAGTCCGCGCGTCTTGATCCCACTGCTTGAGATCCATCAGAACGCTGACGGCACGGTCACCATTCCGGAACCGCTGCGCGTGCACATGGGCGGACGGACGCGGATTGAAGCGCCGATCAAGCGGATGCCCTGACGCGAAGCAGACGACATTCCACTTACACGGGGCCAGCCGCGCACACGCCGCGACTGGCCCCTGCTTGGCTGATTGTTTATCGACGACGACGCGAACTCAGTAGCCCGACCACACCCAAGAGCGCCACCGCGCCAGGTGCGGGGGTTCCGCATCCAAGGACCTTATCCGACCAATCGTCACCCGCACCACCACGGAATCGGACAGCCATGGCATTGCCATCGGCATTAGGACCAAACGCAAATTCCGCCGTGAGCGCTGCAAGCACAGCACTTGAGCCAGTGATGCTGAAGTTGAAGGTGGCCGATGATCCCGCGGCGATGCCGCCAGTAGGCGAACCGCCACCAATCCAGTTGGCGCCCAATGCACCGCCAGCAGTGAATGTGCCGAATGGCGGTGCGCTGACTGCAGACATGGCCAAGAAGTTTGCGTTACTGCAGGAAACAAACGAGATACCAGTGGTACCAGCAGCCTCGTTCAGTGCCAAGCCGGTGATATAGCCACCGTTAGCAAGCAACGTGGTGTTGTTCAGGACGATCGAGACGGATGCCGTGGATCCGCTCGAATACGAATACGTCACCACTGCAGAAAATAGTCCTTTGCTATTGACACCCTCGCTCGATCCGCACGGGATCCAAGTATCGGTAGATACGACCGCGTGCGCGGACGTGGCAGCCAACGCTATTGCAGTTACCGCAACAATTCTTGAGTAGCGTTCGAACAGTTCCATGGGATTCTCCGGGAAATTGTTCCGCGCCCGATTCGGAAACGTGTGGGATTGAAGGGAGTAATAAAAGGCCGGCATCCGGGCGTTGCGCGACCGAATCCCAAAGATATGAATTGCGCGCGCGGTTTCAATCCAACGAGAGCCAATCACTACCAAAGCGAGCAGATGTCACAGCAGACACGAGGAACTCTCCCGTCAACACCCTTCGCAAAAACAAACGCGCGCGCGGAGTGTTGTCCGCACGCGCAACGAAGTGAAACTGTCGCGCGAGCCCTTAGGCCTGCGTGATGCCCTCGCGTATCGCAAATCGAATGAGGGACGAGCGCGAATCAATGCCGAGCTTCTTCATGATCCGTTCTTGGTGACCATCGATCGTCTTGGGGCTGCGCGAGAGCGTTTGAGCGATCTCAATGCGCGATTGACCGGTTCCGATCAGACGCAGCACCTCGATCTCGCGCGCGGTCAGTCGGTCGACCAATGTGCCGGGCGCCACTGACGTACGACTGGACCGCCGCGATGTGCCTGTAACGCGCGGTATCCCATTCGGCGCGCACTTCGCCAGAACTCGCGGCGTCATTACGAATGACCCCGGTTGGCTGCGAGCAACGCGCTTGATTGCATCGATGATCTCGTTCATTTCGTCCCCCTTGAAAAAGTACCCAGATGCATTGCTACGGTATGCCGCCGCGAGCAGGCACTCTCGGACATGGGACGTTAGCAATGCAAACCGAACCATCGGAAAATTTGCATGTAATTGGCCGGCGACTTCAAAGACGTCAGGACCAGGCATGTCTACATCGAGCGTGATGACATCCGGCCGACATACGGCAACATTCTCAAGAAGATTGGCCGCATTCGGGAACCCGGCGACAAATTCAATATCCGGATGAAGTCCAACTTGAACCTTTATTCCTTCGAGCAGGAGCGCGTGGTCGTCCACGCACATGAGACGAATCACTGTTTCCGCTGTCCCCGTCAACTTGCTAAGTACCTTCTTACGTGCAAGAATCTTTGTAACACTCCGGGCAATCGCCGCGTCGTTCTTCGGCTCAGGCATGATCCGTACTTCCATGAATAATCTCGCACGCACGATTGATGCCGACGAGCAAGTCTTCGAAGTCCTCTGCGCGCTCGACCGCTCCAGTGGCGATGCCGCGCCAATCCTTCCGCTGCAGCCGATGCGACTTCCCGAAGAGAATCACTTTGCGCCCATGGCGTTTGGCACTCCAGACAAGTGCATCATGAGGCGTCACGATGCGTGGATCGACGAGCCAGACATCCGCTTCAGCAGCGTCATCAAGCTTCACAGACTCATACCCGTTCGAAATCAGTACCGACTGTACGAATGCAGCGGCACGACCATCGGCAAGCGAAACGGCCACCTTGATACTGAATGACGGGAGGTGTTGCGTGGCAAACGGCAATTCAAGTGAAATGGTCGTTCCGGTACCTTCCTTTGATTCGACCATGACTGACCCGCGTGCCTGCTTCGCAACACGTGAAACGAGCGCAAGACCAAGCCCGGAACCGAGACCGCGGGGCTTAGTCGTGAAGAACATGTCTAACGCGCTCGCACGTACAGCCTCCGACATTCCGATGCCATTATCTTCGACGGACAAGACGATGGAGCGCCCATCTGCCGCCGCGACAGCTGCGATCCGAACATGACCGCGCCAGTCGGCTCCGCGTGCAGCGATTGCCTCGCCCGCATTAACGAAGAGATTCAGAACTGCCTGAGTCAATGCCGATGCCGTCACTCCAACTGGAGGGAGATCACCGCGGATCGCGACCTTGACTTCGGTATGGACAGGAAGTGACTTACTGCGTAGCGCGCCGGTGCCGGCCCACCATGCGGCAAGCCGTATGCCTGCACCGGAATCCTGTGAATTTTCATCGCTGTTGACAAGGTAATGGAGTCCGTCCGCCAACTGCTGTAAATACCGAACGCCGTCCATGATCGCGGTCACATGATCCGTGTCCCCTGGTTGGCTCTTTACTACAGGCGCTACAGAAAGTGCATTGAGGTGCGCACGAATCGGAAACAACACATTGTTCATGTCGTGACCAAGTCCAGCAGCAAGAGTGCCAAGAGCCGCAAGACGGTCTGACTGCCGAAGCCGTGCAGCCGTTGCGCGGCGTTCAGTCAAGTCACGGATCACAGCAGTAAAAATCGGCTGGTGTTCGACTGCGGACACCACCAGTTCCACTTCTAATTCTGCGCCATCTTTGTGCAGCGCGCGAATTTCGTGCCGTTGGATCACGAAGTTCTCAAAGCCGTCCGAACTGAAGGATTTCACGAGGCGCGACATCCATTTCTCGCGGTCGCGCTCCGGCAACATGATCCCAATGCTCTGACCGATGATGGAGATGGGTTGGTATCCGAGAATTGATGCGGTCGCGGGGTTCGCTGACCAGATTCTGCCCCGCGGATCAATCGTCAGGATGGCATCTGGCACACTGTCGAGCACGGAATGCAAACGCGCGTCGGACTGACTCGCCATGACACCCGCCATGCGCCATTCGATGAAATCCGCGGCCTGGCGGGCGAGGAGATCCAAGACGTGCTGATCGCGTTCATCGGTCGCCCCGGGGCGATTCGATAGCGTCGTAATAGATCCGATCATGTGTCCCTGGCGGCTCATGAGCGGAGTCGCATGAAATCCACGGAATCCGGATTCGATGGCGGCGATCAGTAGTCGATCTGGCTGAGGGGTCTTGATAGCACAGAGATCCGGAAATGAAAGATGAACATTGTGTGGATCAAGTACCGACTTGTCACTGACGCGACACATGCGCGACACGCCACCAGTGTTCGTGATGACCCGTGCAGGAATGTCTCCGTGCGACATGATTCGAATGAACCCGGCATTAAAACTGGTGACGTCGACTGCTACACCGAGCAACTCTGCGAGAAGCGGCTCCAAGTCACCGTTGTTCACTAGTCGCGCGCTCGCGTCTCGAACGCGTGACCAAACCAAAAGGTCCGATGCGATCCGAACTCGGGCGTCCGCTAGTTCGTCGGCCAAAGATGTGCGCTCTGAATCGGGCATGCCTAGCGGTGGCACGTTGGACTTACGGGTCCAAACTGGGGACTTGTGCCCCGGTAAAGATGATGAACTTCGATGGTCGCGCATCGATCTAACCCCCCCTCCCCCCGAATGTACGGTCTTGGCGTCCCCCAAACAGGTCTTAATTTCCGAAACGAGGAAAATTGTTACTGAAGCCGGTCGGTTTATAGGGAAAAGTGCTCGGAAGTCACAGGCAGAGCAGAACGGTGGTACTTCGACGCGGATCCGCGCATCCGCCCATGCCCGGTACGAACAAACGGGCGTTGTGGCGGGGCGCATGCCCAACAAACCAGTGCTCCCCGGCATGTGCGATTCACCGACATTTACTGTATCTCCGACAGAATCACGTACTTCTGTTCATGATGCGCCCGCACGTTGCCGATCAGTTGACTGCAACGGCGGATTCGCTATCCTCCCGTCCGCAAACGCCATTCCCCTGTAGCTCAATGGTAGAGCGGGCGGCTGTTAACCGC
>DBCE01000181.1:31982-32677 GCA_002292895.1 Phycisphaerales bacterium UBA966 | reverse complement strand
CGACGGTCACGCCGTCCTTGGTGACGTGGGGACTGCCCCAGCCCTTAGCGATCACCACGTTGCGACCCGTGGGTCCCATGGTGACTGCGACTGCTCGGGCGATCGCGTCGACGCCCTTCTTGAGCTCGGCCTGCGCGGCCGTGGTGAACTTCATTTGCTTGCTATTAGCCATTGTTGGGAGGCCTTCCTAATGTGTCTGCGGTGCAGAAAGTGTTGTGTGCGATGCAGGTATCGGTACTGCGATGTGCGGCTACTTAAGCGTCGAGGACGCCAAGCAATTCGCTTTCGCGCACGATGATGTGCTTGACGTTCTTGATTTCGACTTCGGTGCCGGCGTACTTGCCGAACACGACGGTGTCGCCCTTCTTCACGAGCATCTGCATGCGCGTGCCGTTGTCGAGCATCTTGCCTGGGCCCATGGCAACAACTTTGCCGTGCATGGGGCGTTCCTTGGCGCCTTCAGGAAGGAAGAGACCACTTGCAGTCTTGGTTTCGGCCTCAAGAGGCTTGACGAGGACGCGATCTTCGAGCGGGCGGACTTGTGTGCTGGACATTGTTGATTTCTCCAAAATTCGAGTGCTGATGTTGAGTGAATGTTTATTGAATCGATTGAGTGTCGAGTGATTGTGCTGAGTGGTGCAATGGCCCTGGGCTTACATGCCCATCATTCCGCCCATGCCACCCATTCCGCCCAT
>DBCE01000181.1:23088-31889 GCA_002292895.1 Phycisphaerales bacterium UBA966 | reverse complement strand
CTTCAGCTTCCGCGGGTTGCGGCTTCTCGGTGATGATGCAGTCGGTGGCAAGCAGCAGACCAGCAACGCTTGCAGCATTCTGCAGCGCGCAACGATCGACCTTGGCTGGGGTGATGACGCCGTCCTTCATCAGGTCGCCGTACTGACGGGTGAGGGCGTTGAAGCCTTCATTGCCCTTCATTTCCTTGACCTTCGAAACAACGACGGTTCCCTTTTCGCCTGCGTTGTCAGCAATGGTGCGGAGCGGCACTTCGAGTGCCTCAGCAACCAAATCGACACCGGCTTGCTCATCACCCTCAAGTTGCGCGCGCAACTTCTTGAGTGATGGCAGTGCGCGGATGTACGCGGTGCCGCCGCCGGCCAGAACGCCTTCGGCGATCGCAGCGCGGGTGGCGTGCAGTGCGTCTTCGACGCGGGACTTCTTTTCCTTGAGTTCGCTCTCGCTTGCTGCGCCAACCTTGATTTGCGCAACGCCGCCGGCGAGCTTGGCAAGACGCTCCTGGAGCTTCTCGCGGTCGTAATCACTCTCGGTGGTGTCGATTTCGCGACGGAGCTGTTCGCAACGAGCCTTGATTGCACTCGTTGAGCCAGCGCCTTCCACGATCGTGGTGTTCTCGCTGTCAACTTCAAGCTTCTTTGCTTGACCAAGATCAGCAAGTGTGATCTTGTCGAGATCAATGCCCAGATCCTTCATGATTGGCTTGGCGCCAGTCAGAGTGGCGATGTCTTCAAGCATGGCGCGACGGCGATCGCCGTAGCCCGGAGCCTTGACGGCGCAGACCTGCAGAACGCCACGGAGCTTGTTGATGACCAGCGTGCTGAGTGCTTCGCCAGTGATGTCCTCGGCGATGATCAGGAGCGGCTTCTTGCTCTCGACCACCTTCTCAAGGAACGGAACCAGCTTGGTGACGCTGTCGATCTTGTCTTCGTAGATGAGAACGAGCACCTTGTCGAGCTCAACGCGCATCTTCTCAACGTCAGTCACGAAGTTCGGGCTGAGGTAGCCGCGGTCGAAGCGCATGCCTTCAACAACATCAACCACAGTCTCAAGGCTCTTGCCTTCTTCAACGGTGATGACGCCGTCCTTGCCGACCTTCTTGAAAGCCTCGGCCATCATTTTGCCAACTTCAACATCGTTGTTAGCGCTGATGCTGGCGACGGCAGCGATGCCGCCATCAACTTGTGCAACAGGCTTCGAAGCAGCGGCGAGTTCCTTCACCACGGTCTCGACCGCGCGGCGCATGCCGCGGATGAGTGTGTTGGCGTCGGCGCCAGCAGCGAGCTGACGAAGTCCAGCCTTAAAGAGTGCCTCAGCGAGGACGGTGGCGGTGGTGGTGCCATCGCCGGCGTCGTCGGAGGTCTTGCTGGCGGCTTCCTTGACCAGCTTGGCGCCCATGTTCTCTACCTTGTTGCGGAGCTCAATCTCCTCGGCGACGCTGACGCCGTCCTTGGTGATGTTCGGTCCGCCCCAACTGCGGTCGAGGACGGCGTTGCGGCCGCGTGGGCCGAGCGTGCTCTTGACGGCTGCTGCGAGTTTCTCGACTCCGGCGAGCAGCTGCTTGCGGGCGTCAGTGTCAAAGGCAAGTTCCTTCACGGGCATGGATCAGGTCTCCGAGATATGGTGAATATGGTGAATATGGCGTGTTCTGCGTCGCCCCGAGCGGGTTCGCCCGTAGGTGCAGGTTGTAGGGATGCAAGGGGTGTGCCAAACAGCCGGATGGACTGGGATTCTGGGAGATACCGCGATTGCGGCGTTCGATTTAATACATAAACCCATGGTGCAAATAGACTTAATCGCATCATTGCCAGGTCGCCACCCCCCAAACTCGCCGTTGTCCATCTTGCCGCTCCCGCCACCCACCCCGGCGTGGCGGCATGGACGCTGCCAGATCGGCAGCACCCGGGATGGGGGAGTCATCCCCATGTCGGCTGCCTTGAACTTCGCTAGAGTTTGCCCCTGTGGCTACTTTCCCCAGGGAATCCAAGAGTAGCCGGATAGCTTAATTCAGGAAGAGACCGATCCCCATGTCACCCACCATGTGCGCAACTGCCGCCTCCGTTCGTTTCCAACTCGCAACTGCCCTCCGCGGCTCAATCGCTGCGCTCGTGGCCGTTGCCATCGGCGTGTGCGCCATGCCGGCGTGCGCTCAGGCTGCCAAGGCGCCCGTTAAGCAGCCCAACAAGCAGCCCAACATCCTGGTGATTTGGGGTGACGACATTGGTCAGTTCAACATCAGTGCATACAACCAAGGCATGATGGGCTACAAGACGCCCAACATTGATCGCATCGCCAAAGAGGGCGCACTCTTTACTGATTGGTATGGCCAGCAGAGTTGCACCGCTGGTCGCGCGGCGTTCATCACGGGTCAATCTCCTATTCGTACTGGCCTCACCAAGGTTGGACTTCCTGGCGCACCCGAGGGAATTAAAAAGGAAGACCCCACCATCGCCACGCTTCTGAAGGCGCGCGGCTACGTCACTGGTCAGTTCGGAAAGAATCACCTTGGCGATCGCGATGAGATGCTTCCGACGGCGCACGGGTTCGATGAGTTCTTTGGCAACCTCTATCACCTGAATGCAGAGGAAGAACCAGAGAGCAGCGACTATCCAAAGAACCCAGAGTTCAAGAAGAAGTTCGGGCCACGCGGTGTCATTCACAGTTTCGCGGACGGTCGCATGACTGATACGGGTCCGCTGACGAAGAAGCGCATGGAGACGATCGATGAAGAAGTGAATGCCAAGACATTTGACTTCCTTGACCGCGCCGCAAAGGACAATAAACCCTTCTTTATGTGGTGGAACTCCACCAAGATGCACATCTTCACGCATCTCAAAGAAGGCGTTGCTGGCAAGACCGGACTGGGTATCTACGCCGACGGCATGGTGGAACACGATCGCCAAATTGGCGAAGTGCTTGCCAAGTTGGAGGCACTGGGAATGCTTGAGAACACCATCATCATGTACTCCTCAGACAACGGTGCGGAGGCGTTCACGTGGCCGGATGGTGGCACCACGATGTTCCGTGGCGAGAAGAACACGCAGTGGGAGGGTGGATACCGCGTGCCATGCGCCATTCGTTGGCCTGGCGTGATTAAGCCTGGCACGGTGGTCAATGACATCGGTGCACATGAGGACATGATGGCCACGCTGTTGGCCGCTGCAGGTGACCCCACTATTAAAGAAGACCTACTGACCGGGCGCAAAGTCGGCGACGCCACCTACAAAGTGCATCTTGACGGCTACAACCTGCTTCCAGCCTTGAAGGGCGAAGGCGCGTGGCCGCGCAAGGAATTCATCTATTGGACCGACGACGGCAGCGTTGCCGCGCTGCGCTTTGAAAACTGGAAGGCCACGTTCCTCAAGCAGAACGCGCACGGCATGCATGTCTGGCAGGCACCATTTGAAGTACTGCGCGCACCGATGCTCACCAACTTGCGCATGGATCCATTTGAGTTGGCCCCCGACATCGGCATGGACTACCAGCGCTGGTACTTGGAGCACATGTTCGCGATTGCGCCTGCGGGCGCATACGTTGGCAACTGGCTGCAGAGTTTCCGTGAATTCCCGCCGCGCCAGAAGCCTGGCAGTTTCAATCTCGAGCGCGTCATGGAAGCAGTCACCAAACCGCAGGGTCAGTGACTTGCTCGGACAACTCACAGCACCGCATGACCGGTTTGTTCACTGCGGAAGCGGTGATGCAAATGCGGGGCGACCGTAGTGATTGACAATGGCTTCCCATTGCAGGAGATTGCCATCGTGGCAGTTCGTTGACGAGAGAGCGACAGTCTGCGACCCGGAAATCATCATCGGCGTGCCGCTCGCTCTGGAAACTTTTCGGGAAGTAGTCCCGTTACGCAACGACATGAACTTGAACCATAGATCGTTCGCCTTCGGTGCCAGGGCACGGTACGCAACGGCATGGTGTACCTCCTTGTTGAAGCAGTCCGCGGGATAAAGAATTCCGGCGAAACCGAGTGGAAGCAGCGTTTGGTAACTCGCCGAATAGGTTTTCTCACGCTTCCAGAGTAGGTACGGGCGTGCGGCCCCAGATTCGTCGTGTTCAATTCGGCGACATACGTGGGCAATGATGTCTTGCGGAAATCGCTGATGATCGGCGTACAGAATTTCTAGCCAATCAGGTGCGTACATCATGTCATCATCGCAAGTGACGATCGCGCTCTGCGGAAATGCATGCAAGCTTGGTAGAAGTTTGAGGTACGGCTCATCGTTCGCGACATATCGAATCTCAAACCTGGAGCCGACGAGTTGCAGCAACCTCTTTGGAATCTTCCCTCTCAGTTTGTCATTCAGCCATAGCACCACACGCTGCGGGCGCATCGTTCCGGTCAAAGTACTTCGAACCGTCAAGTGGCAGAGATGAAGCCGTGACTCGATGGAAGTGAACGAAACGATCACGTCAGCTGTGGGCGCCGTTGCGCTATGTAGTCTCTTTACACGTGATAGATTCAGTCGGATCACGCGCCAGTGGTAGCTGGGAATCTCTCGTAGTTTCATCAGGCCCCGGTCTAGAAGAATTCGTTCAGATGGTCCATTGGAATCGATGCTTACTGCCACCGCCGCGGATCAATGCGCGGTGAACGCAGTGCGGTGGCAATGACCCAGCCATTGGCAGTGATGTACGCCAAGCCGAGGACGGAGAGAAGCAGGAGAACCAGGGAGAGGATTTGGGCTATCCCGGACACCTCCGGCGATTGGGTGCGTGCAATGATTGGACCTGCAACAAACAAGACGCAGGTTGCAGCGAGCGTCATGGTCAGCACCTCTGCGCCTTGTTTGCCATGGCGCGCCTCTCGGTAAGCGCGGCTCATGGCTCCCGCGCGACCAAGGAGTGGTCCAAGCGTGAGAAGCGTGAACACCATCGGCAGTAGTTGTGCGGCGAGCACGATCCCTGCAAAGCTGTTGGACTTTGCTGCGTCAAGCAATGAGATCACGAACGATGCGGCCAGCACCGCCGACCATGTCCCGAGCCCCACCGTGAGGCGCGTAACGCGTGCGCTGCCGATGCTTGCTCTTAGTGTTGGGTTGGCGCGTTCGGAAAGTCCCTTGCGTAAGAGGGTCGCGGCAATTGCCAGCACCACTGCGCACACTATCCAGGAGGGTCGTTCCACCTGCGATGGCAATGAGCGTCCCCGGCCTGCGAGTGCGTCGATGGTGCGGAGCGCTGGCCCGGACCCCTGCGCAAGCATCACCAATAGTGGCACGACCGTGACTGCGATGATCGCGTTGGAGGCGGGGCCGGGTGATTCAGGAGCCGCCAAAAATGCCACCTGTGGATCCGCATGTTGTGCGACCGTGGCCATCACCTCCAGACCACACTCGGGGCACTTTCCGTAGACATGGGTACGGATGAGGTCGTACTGGCAGCGTGCGCATGGAACATGCACATCAAGAACCGGGCCGTCGTCGGATGGGTGCGCCGTCTGCATGAGGTTGGTGAACGATATACTTCACCCTCCGACTGCGGAGGAAATAGATGCAAGATGTCGCCCCCCTCCATCGCCTTCGTGACAATATCGCCAGCGTTTACATGGGCAATCTGCAGGCGGTCGATCGCTTGGTGGTCTGTCTGCTTGCGCGCGGCCATGTGCTGATTGAGGATGTCCCGGGCGTCGGCAAGACCGTTCTGGCAAATGCGCTCGCCCGCAGCCTTGACTGCACCTTCAGCCGTGTGCAGTGCACCCCCGATCTCTTGCCATCCGATATCACCGGCGTCAGTATTTACCACCGTGAGCGCGAGGCCTTTGAGTTCAAGAAGGGCCCCGTCTTTGCAAACGTGGTGCTTGCCGATGAAATCAATCGTGCCACGCCGCGCACGCAGAGCGCGCTCCTTGAGGCCATGGCGGAGGGCACGGTGAGTGCGGACGGACATGTGTTCCAGTTGCCGGCGCCGTTCATTGTGGTGGCAACGCAGAACCCGTACGAGTTTGAAGGCACCTATTTCCTTCCTGAGAATCAGCTGGACCGATTCTTGATGCGGATGTCACTTGGCTATCCGAGCCCCGATGACGAGAGCAGAATTCTGCATCGCCAGCCAGCGCGCACCACGCTCCGCGACCTTCGACCAGTGATGACCGGGTCCGAGGTGGTTGAGTTGCAAGCAGCAGTGGATGCAGTGCGCATGGACCAGTCGCTGGTGGACTATGTCATTGCACTGGCGTCAGCAACCCGCACGCACGAGGAATTGCAAGTGGGCATCAGTCCGCGTGGTTCGCTGGCGCTTGCGCAGTCTGCGCGTGCCACGGCGCTCTTAGCGGGACGAGAGTATTGCGTTCCTGAAGATGTCATCACCAATGTGATTCCGGTGTGCGCGCATCGTGTGGTCAGTCGCACTTACATGCATCAAGGTGACACGCTGACCACGCGACGCATTCTGCAACAAGTACTTGAGCAGGTGGCAAGTCCGTCATGAGTGGCGCTCGGCGTGCAGTGGTACTTCTCTCTGGCGGCATGGACTCTGCCGTCGTTCTTGCGCACCTCACCGCCGAAGGATTTGAGTGCCACGCGCTCAGCTTTGATTACGGGCAGCGCCATCGCGTGGAACTTCAACGCGCATCCGAAGTAGCACTGCAGTTGCGCGCGGCAAGCCATCGCACGGCGCTCATTGATCTGCGGGCCTTTGGTGCAAGTGCACTCACTGCAGACATCGCCGTTCCCAAAGACCGTGATGTGGAGCATGCCCATGACATTCCGGTCACCTATGTGCCTGCGCGCAACACCATCTTCCTAGCGCATGCCTTGGCAATGGCTGAGTCGATCGGCGCACGTGACATTGGTATCGGGGTGAATGCCATCGATTATTCCGGTTACCCCGATTGCCGCCCAGAGTTCATCGAGGCCTTTGAGCGCATGGCAAACTTGGCCACTCGGGCCGGCACCGAGGCCACCCAGCGCAACGAGCGATGGATGCGCGTGCATACGCCGCTCCTGATGCTGTCCAAGGCCGACATTGTTCGGCGCGGCAGGGCACTGGGCGTCGACCTTGCCCGCACCATCAGTTGTTACGACCCGACCCCCGCCGGGGAGGCCTGCGGGCACTGCGACGCGTGCCAGCTGCGGGAGCGTGGATTTCGGGACGCGGGCTGAACCGCACGGCGCCGCACGGCGATGTATGGCTATCCCGGCCTGCAAATCACTGATTCGGTGCTGATGTGCGTCCCCGAATGCCCAATACGGGCAACAACAGAAGCCATAAATCATGTCTGAAACTCCCCCGAATCTTCGACTTGCCGCTGACAGTGGACGCGGCCCCGATGCCGCCGATGTCTTTGCGATTCTGGTGCGCGAGCACGGGGAGCGGTTGATGGCATTCCTGCGTGCGTCCGTCCCGGCGTCGTCGGTGGATGACATCTTTCAAGACACTGTCTTGGTGGCATGGCGAAGACTGCCCGACTACGACCGCACCCGACCGTTCGGTGCATGGATGCGTGGCATCGCGCGCAACCTGGTACTTGACTATCGATCAAAGATGGGTCGTGAGCGTCCCACGGATGACGCCATCTTGGATGGCATCGTGCGGCGCGCTGAAGCAGAAGACCGCGGCGATCGTGAAGAGTTCCGTGCCAAGCTCGTGCGCCTTGAAGATTGCGTGGCGCGCTTGCCGGACGAATATCGAACAGTCATTCACCTGTCCTATCGCCTTGATGCGCCGGTCGCTCGGATCGCCGCCGAAGTGGGCGCAAATGTAGAAGCAGTAAAGAAGCGATTGCAGCGCGCGCGCGGCATGATCGCCACGTGCATGGAATCCAAGGGAGCAACCGCATGACCAATGAAAGTAATCGCTTCGCACATGAAGACACCGCCAACGATCGTTGGATCGGAGCGTTGATCGAAGTCCAATTGCGTGACACGCCGGAACGCATTGACGCCTTGGTTGATCGCGCCATTGTGCGCGTGCGCACCGGGAGCGCTACCGAAACTGTGCGCACTGCTGGTTCGATCGGTATTTCAAGTACGTCTGCCGCTTCGCGGGTACGCCGCTGGAATTGGCGAACGCCCGTGGCAGCAGCAGCATCGATCGCCATCATTGCTGGAAGCGCGCTGTTGTTCTCACCGCAGCCAGCGTCTGCAAATTCGATTCTTCGTGCCGCACAAGTTGCCGAATCTGGGTCGGGCGATCGTCGGTATGCACTGGAATTGATCTTCCCGGTGCGTGCCGGTGAGTCTGAAGCACAGGCGCCGCGTGCCACGGGAACACTTGATATTCGTGATGCCGAACATGTGCGCCTTGACATTCGCTTCCAAGACGGCCGCACCATGACGCGGGGCACCGATGGAGCCACTGGTTGGACGATCGATCAGCGTGGCGAAGTGTTGTCGATGCCCACGGATGCGCGCTGGCCACGATTCATTGAGACGCCCGAAGGAGACCTCTTGGCGGATCGGCTTGATGTGCTGCTTGCCGATGTGGGAGCGCACTATCAGATTGTTCGATGCGACCAGGGCGGGGCAATGCAGATTTGCGCCACTCGCGACGACAGTGGATTCCGCGGACCGGAGACCATTGAACTGACCATCGATCCGGACACCAAACTGGTCACGCGTGCGGCGCTGATCTTTGGTGGATCGAAGGAAGGTGGTGTGCCAGGTAACCGCGCGAGCGAAACGATGGCGAGTACTGGTAGCGGACGTCCTGATGCAACCACTGCGCGCCCCGCGCGAGACGATCGTCCCGGTGCCGGCCCTGGTGGACCGGAAGACGGGCGCGGGCCCGAAGGAGGACGCGGGCCGAAAGACGGACGTGGCCCTGAAGGTGGGCGTGGTCCGAAAGACGGGCGTGGTCC
>DBCE01000181.1:22794-23019 GCA_002292895.1 Phycisphaerales bacterium UBA966 | reverse complement strand
CGCGGTTCTGAAGATGGTCGCGGTCCTGAAGACGGGCGCCGTCCCGATGGTGGACGCGGTCCCGGACGACGTCCGGAGCCACGAATGGTCATCATTGAGCGTTCGGTAGTTCCCAGCGGCGCGTTTGACGCGGCGTGGTTCTCACCTCCAAGCGTTCCAGTTCGGCAGGCTCCGCCGCCAGAGCCCGGACCACGTGGCGGTCCGGGTGGCAAAGGACCCAATGGT
>DBCE01000181.1:191-22713 GCA_002292895.1 Phycisphaerales bacterium UBA966 | reverse complement strand
GGGCTTCGTGCGCTACCTGCGCAGTCCGCGGTCGTCAGACATCCAAGTTCTTCACTTCAAGCGCGTGCTTCTCAATGTAAGCGCGTCGCTGTTCAACGTTCTCACCCATGAGAATGGAGAAGAGTTGATCGGCCTCTCCTGCCGCGTCCCATGTCACGCGCAACAGTGTTCGCTTGGATGGATCCATGGTGGTCTCCCACAACTGCAGGGCCTCCATCTCGCCCAGTCCCTTAAAGCGCTTCACTTCGATGCCGCGACGGCCAACTTCATAGAGGACGCGCAAGATGCTGTGCACGCTTGGTGCCTCAGCCCATTCGTATGAACCGTCCTTCTCATTGCGGACGCGCCACGCGTACTTGGTTGGCAGTTTTTCACCGGTGACTGTCTCGGTCTGCTCAAGTGCCCAGTCGCTGATGCTGATGGAATTGGCGGTGAGTTGCTGGAACAGCTTCTCCAGCTCCTTGTTTTCATGCAGCACGCGCAACTGTGCCGGGCGAGCTGCTGGGCCAGTGCCCGCCGCAGTCGCCGCTTGCTGCGCCAACGCAGCTGCCGCATTGGTTTGCGCAGCATTCGCGGTGGTCTTGGCTTCGCCGAGCTCAAGGCCATTGGCTTGCATGAATTTCACAGCGTCCGCTTCAGCAAAGAACAGTCCATCTCCACCAGCCCATGCCAATTGCCAGCCCGGCAAGTGGTCATTGCCAGTCGGGTCGTCCTTGCGGGCAGCAAGAAGCGTCGGGAATGGAATGCCGCGGCGTTGGGAAATGGTGACCAGTTCCTCCAGTCGATTCAGGATTCGAATGACCGACCGCACCTTGTCGGAGGGGATTTCGTGAGCAATCTCCCCGTCCTCAGTGCGAACGGCCAGCGTGCAGTGCTTGAGTGCCAGGTCAACGAGCGTGTCGCCCATCTCCCGGTCATTCAAGACGTACTCGCTCTGCTTGCCGCGCGCCACCTGGTACAGCGGCGGCTGCGCGATGTAGATGCGACCACGCCGCACCAATTCCGGCATCTGTCGGAAGAAGAAGGTGAGTAGCAACGTGCGGATGTGACTTCCGTCAACATCTGCATCGGTCATGATGATGACGCGCCCATAGCGAAGCTTGGCGTGATCAAAGTCTTCACCGATACCGCATTGCAAAGCCTGAATCAGCGTGCGAATTTCTTCAAACCCCAACACCTTGTCGAGTCGCGCGCGCTCTACGTTCAGGAGCTTTCCGCGCAGTGGCAGAATCGCTTGGCAGACGTGATCGCGTCCGCCCTTGGCACTTCCACCTGCGCTGTCACCTTCGACGATGAACAGTTCGGTCTTCTCCACGTCGCTCGATGAGCAGTCCGCGAGTTTGTGCGGCATGCCGCCAGAATCCAACGCACCTTTGCGCTTGATCAGTTCGCGGGCCTTGCGAGCAGCTTCGCGCGCCTCGGCAGCAAGCTTGGCGCGGTTACAGATGTTCTTGGCTTCGGCAGGATGTTCTTCAAGCCACGCACCGAGCAGCTCATTCAGCGCTCCGCTCACAAAGGTGGCGATCTCTGGGTTGAGAAGTTTCTCTTTCGTCTGGTTGTTGAACGTTGGGTTCTTCAACTTGACGCTGATGATCGCCGTCAATCCTTCGCGCAGATCTTCGCCAGTGATTGCATCCTTGCCATCTTTAAAGATGCCGGTGCGCTTGCCGTAACCGTTGATGGCCACAGTGACCGCTTGCTTGAATGCCGTGACGTGGGTTCCGCCATCGCGATTCGGAATGTTGTTTCCAAACGCCAACAGCGTTTCATTCATCGCGTCCGTGTACTGCATGGCAATATCTGCACGTGTGCCGCTTTCTTCGTCCTCGCGGGTGACCGCAATGACTGGGCTTTGCGTGTTCTTCGCGGCATTCATGTGCCGAACGTAGCCAGCCAATCCGTCGGCGGCGTGGAAAAGCTCCTCGCGAACGTTGCCAGAAGAGTCAACCCGCTCGTCGCGCAAGGAGATCTTGACGCCCGGATTCAGGAAGCTCAATTCACGGAGGCGATGCTCGAGGCGGTCGAACTGGAAATCGGTGTCCGCAAAGATTTCATGATCGGGCTTGAAGGAGATGCGCGTTCCATTTCGTGCCCCTGCCTGGCGTTCAGCGATGACATGCAGCGGCTCTGAGACTTCCCCGCGCGCAAATGCAATCTTGTAGGTCTTTGGGCCCTTATCGACCTCTACTTCGGTCCATTCGCTGAGCGCGTTGACGCACTTGATGCCCACGCCGTGCAGACCGCCCGAGACCTTGTAGGCATTGCCGTCAAACTTGCCTCCGGCATGCACCTCGGTCAGGATGACCTCAACCGCGGGTCGTCCATTGATGGTTGGGTTTTCATGGCGCATCGGGTCGACCGGCATTCCGCGCCCGTCATCTTCCACCATGCAACTGCCGTCAACGCCGATGGTCACGTGGACATTCGTGGCGTAGCCGGCCATGACCTCATCGATCGCGTTGTCGACGCATTCGTACACGAGGTGATGCAGGCCTTCCGGTCCTGCGCCACCGACGTACATCCCCGGTCGTTTCCGGATGGCTTCCAAGCCCTCCAGGACTTGGATGGTGCTCGAGGTGTATTCGTCGGAGGAGGGGGCGGCGTTGGCGCCTTGGGGCGCTCCGCTGTCGGCTGGGATGGGTTGTGATTCTGCCATTTCGGTGAACTACAAATTGTACCCGAGAACGCCAAAGCACACCGAATTCACCGCCCATCGGCACGCGGGTTTCGCCCCTATTTTTCAAGCGGATTTCGCTGTGCCAAGGCACGCCCCGGCGGTGCCTGTCCAAACTCTTGCCATCTTTCTGTGAATTCCGCGTGACCTCTGACTGCAGACCCTTACTACACTGTTGAAATGGGACATTCCTTCCATCAAGGACACCGTGCGACGCGCTCCGTCGACAGTCGGAAAGAGAATTCGTAAATCAGTATTGCTGTCCCTAATCCTCGTCAGTTTGCAAAAGGGGACGTCCGCCACTTAGGCAGCGGACGAACAAACACAAAGAGTCCGACCAAGGTGCGAACTGGCAAGGAACTTATTCTTGCTACGCGTCCATTCGCATCGGATTCAACAGCGCGCAGCTGGTGGTACCTCTTATCCACGCTCGCGCTCCTAGCAGCTTCCTTTGTGGGAGCCCTCTTGAATTTCCACATCAGCATTCGGCTCGCCTGCATGGTGCTGGAAGGATTGCTGGTGCTGCGCCTGTTCGTCATCTATCACGATCAGCAACACCATGCCATCCTGCCGCGTTCTCGCATGGCAGAGTGGATCATGTGGGGCGTCGGCATGTTGTGCTTGAGTCCCAGCAGCGTCTGGCGCAGTTCGCACAACTATCACCACAAACACAATTCCAAACTCGGCTCTGCGCACATCGGATCGTTCCCGGTGATGACCAGCAAGGAATACTTGCGCTCGTCACCGCGCCGCCGGCTCAAGTACCAATTCATGCGGCATCCGCTGACGATTCTGTTTGGATACGTGTTCATCTTCTTCTACGGAATGTGCGTCTACCCGTTCTTCAATAAGCCGAGCGAGCACTACGACGGGGTGATTGCCATCGGCCTGCATGTTGTCATGGGCTCGATACTGGTGTGGTTCTTCGGATGGACCGCGCTGCTGTTGGCAATGATCATTCCGCACTTCATTGCGAGCGCGATCGGTACGTATCTCTTCTACGCGCAGCACAATTTCCCCGGGGTTTCGTTCTACAACCGGGCCGGTTGGGCGTATGAGATCGCCGCTATGGAGTCCTCGAGTTTCTTGCGGACCGGTCCGATCATGTCGTGGTTCACGGCAAACATTGGCTACCACCACATTCATCACCTGAATTCGCGTATCCCCTTCTACCGCTTGCCGGAAGTGAAGAAAGCGATTCCGGAACTGATGACGCCCAAGTCCACCTCGCTTCGTCCCATTGACATTTATCGCTGCTTGCGACTCAAGGTGTGGGATGTCGATGCGCAGAAGATGATCAGTCTCAAGGAGTGCCTTGCTGGTCACGCCAAGCATGCGGCCAGCCGCCGTCTGCGCCCTGCATCCAGTCATTGACTCTAAGTCCACCGTTTCGTGGTCGGCGTGCCGACCTCATATACAACATGCAATTCACAGCAACACAGCTCGCTGAGCGCGTTCATGGCGAAGTTCACGGCGATGGCTCCGTCATTCTCAAAGGATTCGCGCCAGCGGATCGGGCGGGTCCTGGTGACCTGACCTTTGCAGAGAAGGCTTCTTATCTTGAGGCTGCCGAGCGGAGTGGAGCATCAGCCATCTTGGTTTCGGGTGAAGTGCAGCCGTCCTCCAAAGTAGTGATCCGCGTGGCTGATGCGCGTATCGCCGTGGCGCGCCTTTTGCCGCTCTTTCATCCGGCGGTTGAGCATGCTGCGGGAATCCACCCGACAGCGGTCATCGATCCCTCAGCGCAAGTGGACGTAACCGCGCACATCGGACCACATTGCGTAGTCGGCGCGCGGGCAACCATCGGCAAGCGGTGCGCGCTACTGAGCGCTGTGAACATCGGTACGGACTGCGTTGTTGGCGATGACACGCGGCTCCATCCCAATGTGGTGATCTATCCCGGATGCCAAGTGGGCAACCGCGTGAGCATTCACTCCGGCACCGTCATTGGCGCCGACGGATACAGCTATGTGTTTGATGAAGGCCGCCACCGCAAGATGCTGCAGGTGGGGATCGTCATCATTCATGACGACGTGGAGATAGGCGCAAACACCGCCATCGACCGCGGCGCCCTTGGACCAACGGTCATTGGCCAAGGCAGCAAGATTGACAATTTGGTGCACGTTGCACACAACGTACAGATTGGCAAGCACTGCCTGATCATGGGGCAAGTTGGATTTGCCGGCAGCGTGCAGATGGGCGATTACGCCGTCATCGCTTCGCAGTCCGGAGTGGCTGATCACTTGACGCTTGGGAAGCAGTCGATTGTTGGTGCAAAGAGCGGGGTGATGCGCGATGTTCCGGACGGAGCATTGGTTCTAGGCGTGCCCGCCATTTCGGACAAGTTGGCCAAGCGGCAGTTCATTGCGGTGCAGCAACTCCCGGAATTGATTCGACGGACGCGGGAGCTTGAGAAGCAGATGGCGGCGCTGCAAGCCAATCTCGCGGTGGAGCCCGGTGCGGCGTGATGGCGTGAAGAGATATCGGCGGATTTCTTGCGGGATTTCGCCGTTTATGCGCGCCCGAAAGTCGTGCGTAAACTGCAGGGGTTAGTAGACGTCTGCCGATTCAAGGAAGGACGGCCGACCTTTTTGCCCAAGTGTGCGTAGCAGTCTGCAAGGAAGCGACATGAGCACCGATCTCAACAGTAGTGACAGCACGCCTGAGGCACTCCGGTTGGCAAAGTCTGCCGAACGGGGCATGGCTATTGCGCGGCGATCCTTCGTGTTCTTTGGCGCGCTCTTTGTGGCCGGATGCGCCACGAGTCGGACAACCCAGTTGGCTTCAAGCCGCCTCCCAGCGCCGGAGTGGCCTGACATTCCGGAGGCAGGAGCTGGCGCGCCTCCAGGAGCAGTGTGCCTGCCGCCCAAGATGGATCCGCAGACTGGCGTAGTGAAGGCTCCGGCGGTTTGCTACGGCGGTCCAGTTCCCTTTGCGCGCCCGCGCGAGTCGTGGGCTCACGGCGCGCCGGTCTATGCAGATATGGATCGCATGCTCCCGCCGAAGTACATCACCATCCATCATGATGGGATGACGCCGTACTGGGGGCTCACCGATCTGGAATCACGCATGCGCTTGGAGTTGATTCGTAACGGTCATCGCGGCAAGGGTTGGAGCGACATCGGCTACCACTACATCGTCGATCGGTCCGGAACTGTTTGGCAGGGTCGTGATGTCACGCGCTGGCAAGGCGCGCACGTCAAGAACCGCAACGAGAACAACGTTGGCGTCATGTGCTTGGGGAATTTTGTTGAACAGAAGCCCTCCGAGGCGCAGATCGAGGCGCTCAACCGAACGGTTGCACAACTACGCGGCTACTACCGAATTCCAGCAGCGAGCGTCTATACGCATCGTGAATGGTCAGGTGCGCAGACCGCATGCCCGGGCGACAACTTGCAGGTGAAGGTTCGACTTCTGCGTAAGTCCGGCTTCAAGTCGAGCGCGGTGGCGTGACCGGTTCCAATGCGCTCACCATGATCGGGGCGATCGTGGGAATGGTTGCGGTGGCATTCATCGCATGGAAAGCGGTACAGCGCCAAGAATCGGGCGACAGTGCACTCGAAGCGAAGTTGAAGGCCGACGACGAGCGCGCCGCCAAGGGGCGCCTTGAGGAGTTTGGGGAGCCGCCCGACCAGCCAACCCGAAAATAAAGAACGCTCGATGGGGTTTAACCCATCGAGCGCATCGGTCTCCCTTGTGAGGGAGGAGGGAAAGGCAGAGTTGGCCCTTTTCGCCTCCTCAACAGCAAACTCAATCTTTAAAGAAGGTAACCCGGGTCGGCGGATGTGCAAGGAAATCACGGTGCGATTCTTGATTTGCGTTAAAGGGCATTTCTCTGACGAATCGCTTGCTCAGCCATAAGGTCTTTCCAGATATGTGATTGCGTCGGTGCGATCGTGGTTGTAATGTCGTCCCCAGGCCTAGAAAATTGCTGGAGATTGCCGCGATGATGTGTGCCAATGGCAGCCAAGATGGCCGCGCCAAGGGCTGCGCTGTCGGGCGTATCTGCCCGCCGCACCGGGACTCCGAATGCGTTGGCGTGCATGGCCGTCCACAGCGGGCTTGCAAACCCGCCACCAGATGCGATGACCTCGGGCGGCATGATTCCGGCGTCCCGAATGAGCCCCATACAGAGACCCATTCCAGCGGCAACGCCTTCCATCACCGCCCGTGTGAAGTGTGCCTGGCTATGCGCCATGCTGATCCCATGAAACGCACCACGTGCGTGCGGATTGGGAATGGGGCATCGCTCGCCGGAGAGTGTTGGCACGAAGCGCAGCCCCTCGCAACCAGGCTCAATGGCGGCAGCATCCCGGTCGAGCAGTTCGTAGACGGACACTCCTTCGGCGTTCGCCCGCGCAGTGGCGTCTCGGGCGAGGGTGTCCAAGTACCAGCGCATACTTCCTGCGGCGGAGAGCATCACGCTCATGAGGTGCCATCGACCCGGGAGCGCGTGACAAAAGGCATGGAGCGCGCCATCAGGCGATGCGCGGAAAGAATCGCTCGCGGCAAAGATCACACCGGAGGTTCCCAAGCTTGCAGCCACCGCGCCCGGCGCAATGATTCCTGAGCCGATGGCGTTGGCTGCTTGATCGCCCGCGCCGGCCACCAGCGGAATGCCGGCAGTGAGCCCCATCAGCGCCGCTGCGGATTGGGAGAGGCGATCCACTGGATCCGGCGATTCATGACACGCGGGAACCTGCGAAGCGTTGATTTCCAGGTCGCGCAGCATGTCCGTGCTCCACACGCGCCGTGCAACATCAAAGTAGAGCGTCCCGCTGGCATCAGCAGCATCGGTGGCGCGAACGCTGCCCAACTTGAGGCGCACGTAGTCCTTGGGAAGAAGGATGCAGTCGGTGGCGCTCCACACGGCGGGTTCGTGGCGTTGCACCCAGCGCACCTTCGGAGCGGTGAATCCGGCAAGCATGCGGTTACCCGTGCGCGCCACGATGGTTTCGCGGCCGATGTCGCGATCGAGGCGCTCGCATTCGTCAGCACTGCGTGCATCGTTCCAAAGAATGCACGGGCGTAGCGGCGTATTGGTGCGGTCCACGAAGGTGGCGCCGTGCATCTGACCGCTGAAGCCGATGCCGGCAATGCGGTTGGCTGCATCGGTATGACCAAGGCGAACGGCGCCCGCCAATGCGGCGCGTGTCGCTACGTGGGCAGCGCGCACCCAGTCGTCAGGGTCTTGCTCACTCCACTCGGGGCACGGCGTGGAAAGTGGGTACTCCACGGATGCATGGGCAACTGGCGTTCCGTCGGCGGTGGCGATCAGCGCCTTCAGCGAGGAAGTTCCGATGTCGAGGCCGAGAAAGAGTGGTACTGGCATCGATTGGTGGTGTACGCGAGGCCGGGTGGGGCTGGATTTAGACCTCTGGAGGCCTAATCGGCGGTCGTTAACACAATCTGAACCAAACGCTTACAGATGGGATATGCGTGATCCATAGCCTCTCGGCCACGGATGGGGTGCCGCGCATGCGGCTTTGCCCCACTTCGCACTTGCAGCGCCCAGGCATTGGGCCAAGGCTCATGAACCATGAATAGTCCCAGAGTTGTCACTGTCCTCGCGCAACGCGCCCGCTACGGGATCATGGCAATGGCGTCGTTGGCCATTGTTGTGTTCCTTGTTGAACCGATCTCAGCATTCGCAGTGCCGCTGCAGGATGCCGCTCCTGAAAAGAGCAAGCAGGCCGCTCCCGACGCCACCAAGGAGACTGCGCCTGAAACCAAGGAGTCCGCACCCGCAACCAAGCAGGCTGCGCCCGCTCCTGAGACCAAGCCAACTCCGGCCGCCAAGTCAGGCGATAAGAAGCCGAAGGCTTCGGGTACTCCCGCAAAGCCGAAGGCTGCGCCAGCAGCAACTCCCGCTGCGCCTCCAGCCCCACCAGCCACGCTCGATGAGACCCGCTTGACCCTAAACAAGTGGATCGAGACGCAGCAGATCATTTCCAAGGAGCGAAACGATTGGCAGCAGGGCAAAGAAATTCTGCAAGGGCGCATCGAGTTGGTTGGCAAGGAAGTGGGCGTCCTGAAGGATCGAATCACCCAGTCAGAACTGGCGGTGGTGGAGTCCAACAAGAAGCGCGACGAACTGGTGGCGGAGAACGAGCAACTCAAGGCTGTCACGGCGCAACTGTCGGACGCGGTGACCACCATGGAAGACCAAGTGCGCAAACTTTCCAAGATGATGCCCGAGCCAGTCAATGCAAAGTTGATGCCGTTGATGCAGCGCATCCCTGCAGACCCAACCAATACGCGCGTCTCCACGGCTGAGCGCTTCCAAAACGTCTTGGGCATCCTGAATGAATTGAACAAGGCAAACAGCGAAATTTCAGTTTCCTATGAGATTCGAACGCTCGCAGATGGTTCATCCAGCGAGGTGCAAGTGTTCTATGTTGGCTTGGCACAGGCGTACTACATCAGCCCGCGCGGATTGGCTGGGATTGGTCGTCCCACCGAGGATGGATGGAAGTGGGAATCTGCCTCCGCTGCCACCTCAAGCCAGATCACCCAAGCGTTGGAAATCATTCAGGGCAAACAAACGCCATCCTTCGTCCCCCTTCCAATCACAATCAAATGATCACACTCAAATCAACCATTCGTTTGGCAGCCGTAGCGCTTCTGGCAGTTGGCGCTGCGCATGCGCAGGCACCAGCAGCGCAGCCTGCAGAAGCCAATCCGGCCATCGGCAAGGCATCGCGCAGCGCAGAGGGCGAACTCAACAAGAGTATTGGCGAGCTCAACAATGTGCGCGCGCAGATCTCTGCTGAAAAGTTGCCGCTTGCTCAGGAACTGACCTCGCTTGAAGAGGGCGTTGTGCAACTCCGCAAAGATGGCGACAAGGTGCAGCGCCTTGTTGATGCCGGTGCGTTGGAAATCGGCACGCTCAAGGCAGAGATGAAGGCTCGTCAAGACGAGCTCAGTTACATCGGCAGTCTGCTTGATGAGTATGCCCGGACCTTTGAAACCAAGGTTGGTGTGGGTGAGATGCAGGTCTATGCGGAGCCCGTTGAAAAGGCCAAGCAAGCTGTAGAGAACAAGACGCTCACTCCGGTGGAGCGCTTCGCTCGACAGACCACATTCACCCAACTGACCATCAAGCGTCTCTTTGATGTCGTCGGCGGGATGCGCTTTGCGGGCGTCTCTGTGGACACCATGGGAGCGGTATTGCAGGGGCAATTCGCCATGATCGGACCAATCGCGCTGTTCCGCGCAGATTCTGGAATGGCGGGAATCGCTGTTGCTCAGGTTGGATCCGTCAATCCGCTGGTGCGTCAACTGGAGGGGCCACTCGCGGGCTCGATCGGCACCCTGGTTGCTTCGGGCGAGGGAACGCTTCCGCTTGATCCATCCCGCGGTGGTGCACTGAAGGCGCTTGTACAGAAGACCAACATCGTGCACGTCTTTGAGAAGGGCGGACCGATCATGTGGCCGCTGCTCATGGCATCGATAGCTGCTGTAGCGGTGGTGCTGGAACGCTTGCTGTTCCTGCTGACCGAACAACGAAAGCGCAGCCCCAAGACGCTCGCGAAGTTCTTTGTAGAGGTTGGCAAGGGTGATCTCAATGCAGCGATTGCGATTGCCAAGAACTCCAAGGATGCTGTGGTCATCACCCTCGGCTACGCGCTGGAACACCGCGACCAATCGCTTGGTCACGCCTTGGTGTATGCCGAGACGCGCGCACTCAAGCGCTATCGGCGCGGCATTGCCATTCTTGACACGGTCATCACTTTGGCGCCGCTCCTTGGACTGCTTGGAACGGTGACGGGCATGATGGCGTCGTTCTCGGTGATCGGCGGCGACCTCAGTTCGCCGGGTGCCATCACGGGAGGTATTTCGGAGGCGCTGATCGCTACCGCCTTCGGACTGGTGATCGCCATTGTCTGTCTCTTGCCATTCAACTACCTGAACAACCGCATTGAAGGGATTGAGACAGAAATGCTGGCGGCAGGTGAGCAGTTGAAGTTGCTGGTGGAGACTCATCCGCGCGGCTCTGTAGCAGTGAAGCGCGCTCAGGAAGAAGCGGAAGAGGAAGAGTTAACGCTACGAGTTGACCCGTACCACGGAACCTCAACCTCGCTTGGAGGATCCTGAGATGGCCGGCGGCGGCGGCGGAATGCGGCGCGGCAAGAAGAAGGGCGCGCGCATTGAGATCATTCCGTTGATCGACATCATCTTCTTTCTGCTGGCCACGTTCATCATGGTCTCGCTGAGCATGTCAAAAAATCAGGGCGTGCAAGTGGCATTGCCAGGTGCAACCACGGCGCAGTCGCTGGGCGAGCAGTCGGAGTTGGACAAGGCGGTCACCATCAGCGTCAATGACAAGGGCGAGATCTTCTTCAACAAGGACAAGATTTCGCTAGCGCAGTTGCCCATGAAACTGCAGACCTACAAGGTGGTTGCCAAGGATCCCAAGGTCATTATCAACAGCGATGGCAACGCGGACTTCAAGTTCGTGGTGGGTGTTCTGGATGAAGTCCGCAAGATTGGTATCGCCAAGGTTGGCATCAATACAGACAAGAAGTGAGCAAGACCAAGATCATTCTCTGCATTGTTGGTGCACTGTTGGTGCACGCGGTGATCATTACATTTGGTGGCATTTTGTTTCTCAGCGAGGAGACCGTTCAATCGAGCCGTCGTGATGTTGAGCTCTTGAACGAAGATGTCCAGAAGGACAAAGACAAAGTTGAGGAGGAGAAGGAAGTCGTTCAGCCGGACCTCAAGGCCCCGTCGGACGCGCCTCCTGATCCCAATCAGGTGTTGGCAGCGGTGGATACGCCGTCTGATTCCAATGATGCCCCAGCGCTGGACTCTGCAAGCCTGGGCGCATTGGAACAAGCGCTCAATGGCGCCGGTGCCGGTGGCGCCTCGGATTTCGGTGGTGGCGCATCGCTGTCATCGGGGGGCCGCATTGGTGGAACTGGCAAGGCTGCTGCTGGAGAGCAGGAGTTCCAAGGCGCGTTCAGCATGTCGGAGATTGACCAACGTCCGCGCCCGGTTCACCAAGTGGCGGGTGCCTACCCGTCAGAGATGCGCGCGCGCAACGTTGAGGGCGTGGTGACGCTGATCTTCATTGTTGATGACACGGGCCGTGTGGTCAATCCGCGCGTGGAGAAGTCATCACACCCACAATTTGAGGCGCCTGCGCTTGCAGCGGTGCGCCAATGGAAATTTGAGCCAGCCATCAAAGGCGGCCAGCGCGTGAGTTGTCGTATGCGCGTACCGATTCGCTTTCAACCGAGTTAACACATGACTTCTGACACCACAGCACAAGTTCGATCTGTTGCCCGACTCCTGATTGCAGTCACCGCGTTGGGGGCCGCGCCCTGCGTGTCCATGGCCAGCGCCCCAGCTGGGGTGGGTGGCGAAGCGCCGCCGCCGTCCATGAAGATTTCCCAGCCAGACCTCGCGGTCATTTGGAACGACCCGGGATTCCAGAAGTCCTTCATTGGTGGCTACGGCGTCAGCGCCGACATTGAGCCTCGCATTGCGCAGGATGACATGGCCCTCTTGGAACTGGTGCGCCAGCTGATGGCTGAAGAGCTCCCTGCTGCGGAGACGCTCTTGAAGGAATCCGTCCGTCCTGAGGTTTCCGCAGTCATTGACCTCACGCTCGGCGGTGTGCAGTTTCAGCAGGACAAGATCGACGACGCATTGGTGAATTACCGAAACGCAGTCGCCAAGTTCCCAAACTTCCGGCGCGCCTACCGCAGTATTGGACTGATCTGCACGCGCAAGAGCCAGTATGAAGCAGCGATTGCGGCATTCAACAAGATGATTGAGCTTGGCGGCGCCGATGCATATTCCTACGGGCTGCTTGGGTTCTGCCACTCGGCGCGGGGCGACTACCAGCCATCGGAGGCGGCGTACCGCAATGCACTTCTTCTGCAGCCAGACAACGTGGAGTGGCGCCTGGGCCTGACCCGCTCCGTGTTCAAACAAGCGAAGTACGAAGATGCAGCCAGTCTGCTGGATGTACTCATCACCAATTACCCGGACAAGGCGGATTTCTGGCTCCTGCAATCGCACACCTATCTGGGTCTGAAGCAGCCAATGAAGGCGGCCGTGAACCTGGAGGCTCTTGATTCCATCGGTAAGTCAACGGTCGACAGCCTGTTCACCCTCGGGGACATTTATGTTTCTGAAGCCCTCCCGGACATGGCGCTCAGTGCGTACGACCGAGCCATCACCAAGAATCCAGCGCAGCCGGTTTCCCGGTCCATTCGTGCCGCCGAGGTGCTTGCGGCGCGTGGCGGATTGCTGCAGTCAAAGGTGCTGCTGGCCCGTGTGAAGTCCAATTGGAGCGACACTCTCAGTGACACTGACCGCCGTAAGGTGCTGAAGTTGCAGGCGCGCCTGGCCATGAACAGCGGGGCTGGCGATGCGGAAACCGCCACGGTGCTTGAAGAAGTCATTGCGCTGGATCCGCTCGACGGCGAAGCGCTGATGCTGTTGGGTCAGCACTACAACCGCACCGCTCAACCCGACAAGGCCATTCTCTATTACGAACGCGCCGCGCGGATTGACGCATTCGCCGCCAACGCGAAGGTCAAGATCGCACAGGTGTTTGTGGCGCAAGGCAGGTTCAACGAGGCCCTGCCGATGCTGCGGGATGCCCAAACGCTGAAGCCGCGCGAGGACATTGCCCGTTACATCGAACAGGTTGAACGTGCGTCGAAGAGCAAGCGGTAGCACTACTGACAGCCATAACTTGGTTCAGAAATGGTTAGGGCACGCATTCAGATAGTACTAAGGAGCGCCATTTAGTGGAGATATCTAGGTGAATTTTGATTGTTGCGATGAGGCAACACGAAGTTCACCAAATATGAACGGTGCTTTCGTAGAACACATAGTGCGAAGGCAACATATGTGTAGCAGAATTGGACTTGTGTCCTTCGCGATAGGTCAGCGTTTGATGCTGTCGCCCCGAATTCGGCTGAGAAATTTCTACCAAGAAAGATTTGATCCCATGAAGACTGCAACGAACACGCTCGCACTCACTGCCGCCATTGGCGCTTCGATGATCGGCAGCGTTGCCGGTGCCGCCGAAGTGTTGGTGTCCTCGGACATCACCGTATCGACCACTTGGACGAAGAACAATGTCTACAACCTGCAAGGCGCCCGCTACCTCACCAACGGTGCCACGCTGACCATTGAGGCCGGAACGATCATCGCCAGTGACCTTGGTGGTTCGCTCGCCGTGACCCGCGGCGCCCGCCTGAACTGCGTCGGTAATGCGCAGGAGCCAATCATCTTCACTTCCAAGGTTGACTATGCCACTTGGAACGCCACCAACCCGCGCGGACAGTGGCGGGCGACTGCCAACGAGTGGGGCAACCTCACCATCTGTGGCAACGCATACATCGGTAAGTACGGCCAGGGCGCCGTTGCAACCAACACGGCTGCACCGAACGCTGGCAATTACGCCAACATGGAAGGCTTGGTTAGTTCCGGTACCCCGGGCGATACCCGCACTTTCTACGGTGGCGGCAATGACAACGACAGCAGTGGAGCGCTTCGGTTTGTTTCCCTGCGTTACGGCGGCAAGGTGGTCGGTCTCGGTAATGAGCTGAACGGCCTTTCGCTCGGTGGCATTGGTCGTGACACTGTCATTGATCACATCGAGATCATGAACAACGTCGATGACGGCATTGAAATCTGGGGCGGAACCGTCAACCTCAAGTACTTCAGCATCTGGAACATCGGAGACGATTCGTTCGACCTCGACCAGGGGTGGCGCGGTCAGGGGCAGTTCGGCCTGATCGTCTCTGGTTACAGCATTGCTGGGGCCTCTTCGGGCTCGGGTTTCTGCGACAGTGCCATTGAGGTTGACGGCGCGGAGAAGTCCGATGCCCAACCTGTGACCACCGTTGCGCTCTACAACATGACCCTCGTTGGTCAGCCAGCGAGCGGCAAGGCTGCTACGAAGTTCCGTGACAACGCCCGCATGCAGATCAACAACAGCATCCTCATGGATTCGGGTAAGGAAGTCATCAAGAATGACAACACCGATGGCGAAGCCACCGGCGGTCAAACTGGCTACGGTTACAACGGAACCCTTACTTGGGCTGATACGTGGACCACGAACTACAACGTGTACTCCGCGGTGAATGCGTTTGCGAGTCCGTCAGCGGCGTACACCGCTCAGTCGAGCGGCAAGTTGATTCAGTACACCGATAACGTGTTCTTTAACAACACCAACGCTGCCGCGTACACCGAAGCGGCTGCTCGCGGCGTGTTCGCAGCAGCGAACAACAACGTTCTGGCCACTGCAGGCTCGTCGCCGATTGCGTCTATTACTCGTGGCCCAAGCGTCACCAGCGGCTCGGTGATCGTTCAGCCTGTGATCTTCCTTGATCCACTTGCTCGCAACGACGCTGCCACCAGCGTGGGCTCAGCTCCAGCTACCAGCTTCTTCACGGCCGCAAATTATCGCGGCGCGTTCAGTAGCACGGAGAACTGGCTCTGTGGTTGGACTGCTGCATCGCAGTACGGCTACACCAGCTCGAACTGCGCTGCTCCTTGCTTGGCAGATTTGAACGGTGACCGCGTGGTCGGCGGACCCGACCTTGGGTTGCTGCTCGGCGCCTGGGGCGGCTCAGGCTTCGGCGACATTGATGGCGATGGCGTCGTCGGTGGGTCTGACTTGGGTGGCCTGCTCGGCGCCTGGGGTGCCTGCCCGTAAGTTGGGTGGGTTTAGTGATCGATAGAATTGTTTGATCGAGGGGCGTCTGGTGGAGGAGAGTTTCTCTCCACCAGACGCCTCTGACTTCTTTACTCCGTATCCATGAACATGTCCTACACCCGATTCCTCAGCGTGGCGACTTTAACCATTGCTGCCCTTGCGGCGCTGCCTGCAGCGTGTTCTTCGGGGAGTACCAAGGATCGCTCGGGACCTGGAGTGTCGGATTCTTCGATGACGGCGCAGGCGTCTGGAACAACGGTTTCGCCTCCATCAGCGGAGTTCATGAGATCGCGTACGTCACTGCTGACGACTGCGTTTGCAGTTGCCTCGCAAATGCCGATGAATCCGCACGAGCGGGATCGCGCTCGCGTTCAAGAGTCGGTTGTGCAGGCGTGCCTTGAACTTGGTCTCCTTGACCAGGCGGCACAATTCGCTGACCAAATGCAAGGATGGCGCCAAGGAATTGTCCTTGCGTTGCTTGGCCAACGTTACGCAGTGCTTGGTCAAATCGACAAGGCCCGTGAGTATGCCGCTCGCGCACTTCTGGTGGATGTGGGCGAGAGCACGTGGGGGAAAGACTTCGTGGCAACGGAGGTCGCCCGGATCTATGTCAAGCTCGGCGACGAAGGCAAGGCGTATGCGACGGTTGCACCGGATCTACAAGTGGAGCGAGGTCGCATCGAAGCTGAACGGACCGCCAAGTTGCCGGAGTCACAACTCGACGCGCAGGCCGATCAGTTTGATAAGGCCATTGCCACTATGAATTTCGATTTGGTTCGCGGCGGGATCGATGGATACTTGGCGTGGATTGATCGGGTTGTTGATGATGCACCTCGCCGGGAGCGTGCGTTGAAGGCCTTGAGTGCGGCGATTCCGGGGCTTCCATGGGACCTGCAGGTACGGTGCAACGTGCAGTTGGCCGACGTGCTGTTTACTCACGGCTATAAGGAATTGGCATCGCTGCAACTCGACCGAGCCGGGGAATTGTTCCGAGCGACGGTGTTTCTGCCCGAAGACACCGCCCCGCTTGGGGTAGTTGTGGTCAAAGCTCGAATCCGCATGGGTGATACGGCCGCAGCTCGTGCCGAGTTGCGGCGGTTGCGCGCCGAATTCGAGCCGCGCGCTGAAACCATTGAGAATTTCCTTCGCGCCGCCTCTTGGCGGTCACTTGCCGAGGGGTACCAATTGCTCGGTGATACCAATGATGTGGGCCGCTGCTATGCGGCCGCGCTTGATGCTGGGGCGATCAACCCGAACGCGCGCCCCCGTGCAGAAGATCTGTCAGCCACCTGTGTTTCGATGGCCGTGTCAGGCTTTATGCCTCCCCCGGAGCTACTACTCCGCATCGAAAACATACGGGCCGGCCTGGCAGATCCATGGTGAACCTGAGTAGGGCTACAGTTGCTTCGGTGGTCTTGGCTTGCTCCGTCACAAGTCTGGCGGTGGCGCAGGCACCGGCCGGCGGGTCCATTCGCGGAGTGGTGTACGACAAGGAGTTCAACGCGCCCATCAGCGGCGCAACCGTGAGTGTGCTTGGCTTAAAGGCCAAGGTGACCACGCGTGAGAACGGCTCGTACATCTTGCCGAATATTGCACCGGGCGCTTACACGCTGGTAATCACCAAGGATGGATATACCCGCGAAGTCAAGGCAAATGTTCCGGTGGCTGCGGGGCAACTGGTGGATGCGGATGTCACCATGGCTGGTGAGTTTGAGGACATGGAAGAGTTTGTCGTGCAGGACGTCGACCTCGGCAAAGATGCGCCGGAGCGCCAAGAACTGGTTGTCCCCACAACCTTTGAGCCGTACGTCATCATTCCACCGATTGAATTTAGTTTGCGCTTGGAAGCTCCGCAGCTTCTCGACACTATTGGCGTTGAGATGATTTCGCGCTCCGGCGCAGGTGATGCGGCGGCGGCCTTGCTCATGGTGCCGGGCGCAACGCTGCAGGATGGCAAATACGCGGTGATCCGCGGGCTACCTGACCGCTACGTGGCTACGCTGTTGGACGGCATTCGGTTACCCAGTGCAGATCCGAATAAGCGCGCCGTAAAGTTGGATCAGTTCCCCAGTGCAGTTATTCAGGGGATTCAGGTCAGCAAGAACTTCACCCCGGATCAGCAGGGCGAAGCCTCGGGCGGCGCCGTCAACATCTCACTGAAGGACTTCCCAGATGAGTTCTACTTCCGCGTGCAGACGCAGGTGGGATTCAATTCGCAGGTGAAGGACGGCGAGTTTCTGAATTACAAGGGCGGCGATCTTGGCTTCTGGGGGAACAACGATGTGCTCTCTACAAAGCAAGAGCTCATCGGCCAGAGTTGGCCAGACAATCCGACATCGACCGAGGAAGGCGCAGCGCCCCTCATCTATAAGTGGCAGGCTGCGCTCGGCAATTCATGGGAGGTGGATGATGGCGTCAAAGTTGGCGCGTTCGGAAACTTCTTCTACGAACAAGATGCGTCGGCCTACGACAACGGTCAGTTGAATTCTTTGGAGCAGGCTGGCCCTGGTACCGCGATCGTGCCCGAGCGGTACGGCACGGGCGACAATTTCAAGACCGAACTGTATGACGTCACTCAAGGAACGTCCTCAATTCAGTGGGGAGGAATGGGCTCCCTTGGTATTGAGACAGATGAGCACAAGCTTGGCGCGAAGTTTTTGTACACACTGCTCTCAGAGAATCAATCAATTCGCCTGATTGATACGCGCGGTAAGGACTATTACTTCCCTGGTTACAACCCCGATGACATCACCGGGGTTGGCCACGATCAGCCGGATGTTGCGCCATACAACCGGCTGGAGACGCTTGACTACAGCCAGTTGAGCACGGAATCGGTGATTCTCAGTGGGCAGCACAAACTCAGTTTCCTTGATCCAAACAGTGAGGACAGCGAAAAGTCGGGCGTGTTCGATCTCCTGGTCCCAACGGTGGACTGGAAATTGGCGCTCAGCAAGGCCCGTGAGGACCAGCCCGACCAGACGCAGTTTGCGTCCTATTGGTTGCCGGAGGTGCAAGTTGCACCGGGCGTAGTGAATCCGCAGCAATGGATTGCCTATCCGCCTGCACAGAACGCATTTGTTGGTTGGGTTCAACACATCAATTATGAGAACGAAGAAGAGAGCAAACAAGGCTCCTTCAATGTGAAGTTGCCATTCATGCAATGGGATGATCGCGAGGGCTACATCAAGACCGGCTCGTTCCTTGATTTGGTGTCACGCACATATCGTCAGGACACATTTAGTAACGGCGGCGACCCAAACACCTCATATTCCAGCGCCTTTGATGAGCCGTGGAGTGCGGTGTTCCCAAGCCAAGATCATCCGATCTATCAGTCGGAAACCGACATTTCATACGACGGCACGCAGGACATCTGGGCCGCGTACGCAATGATTGATTTGCCGGTGAGCGAGACGTTCAACATCATCACCGGTCTCCGTTATGAGGGCACACACATGTCCACGACGGTGATTCCTGACAGTAATGCGTTGTGGATTGATACCGACACTCAGCAGTTGCGTGACTTCTCTGGTGTCAATGATTGGGACGCGGATTTCACCACGAACCGCTATTTACCTATGGTGGGATGCAACTGGATTCTGGAGGAAGGTTTGATCTTCCGCTCTGCGTTTGCGCAGACGTTGGCGCGACCCAATTTCTATGAACTGGTGCCGGTGCTGCAGTATGACTACATCGGAGGTCCGATCTTCATCGGTAATCCGGAGCTGCAGATGAGTGCGCTCAACAACTACGACTTGCGATTGGACTGGACTCCGTATGAGAACTGGCTGATTTCGAGTTCGCTGTTCTACAAGACGATTTCTGATCCGATTCAGTATGTCAATCGATTCACTGAAGGATTTGCATACACCAGCGCGTTGAACTTTCCCGAGGGCACTCTGCTTGGAGCGGAATTTGAGGCGCGTGTCACTTTGGAGCCGATGTTTGGCGAGAACTTCCGCGGCATTGCATTGGGTTCCAACTTCACTTATATGTCTTCAGAGGTGACGTTGTCCAAGGAAGATTCGGATGCATTGGCTACCTATGGCGTGAAACAGAACAGCCAGCCGATGACCGCTACGCCGGATTACCTGATGAATGTCAGTGCAACGTACGACTACGACGATTGGGGCACGCAGCTGGGAATCTTCTACACCATGAAGGGTGACTCATTGATCAGCGGCGCGAACCCGCACACCAATTTGCTCACGCCTGCCATCTATCAGATTGGCTACGGAACCCTGAATTTCACCGCCTCGCAAGAGATCTATGAAGGTTTGAAGTTCTCCATCAATGCGCGCAACCTCACAAACCCCGATGTGCAAACCGAGTACCGAACCTCCGAGGGCATCAACGGCCTGAACTCCTCGTATTCGGCCGGTATCGCTGTCTCCTTCGCACTGACTTATCAAGTGAACTTCTGATGCAAGCCACACCGCAAACGGCTCTATCATCAGAAAACGGACCCGCTCCAATGACATACATGTTTCCACGCACTCTCTCCCTTGTCGTCGTTGTCGGCCTCGCTGCGCTTTGCACGGCGCCTGGTTGCAAGATGATCAACAGTCTGTCCGGCAATTCGACGGAGCAGGCTGCCGATGCCGCGCCTGCGGCCGATCCGGCCGCTGCGGCCGCTGCCGCGGCGCCCGCTGCGGCGCCAGTGGCTCCCGACCACACGATGACACCGGAAGCATTCGTTCAGGCGGTGGCGGCTTCGGACCTGCTGGAGATCAATCTTGGAACGATGGCAATGGCCAAGGCGGATGCGCCAACCGTGAAGGACTTCGGGCACCGCATGGTGACCAACCACACGGCGATCCAAGTGCTCATCCGGAAGATTGCGGTTGCGCAGGAGATCACATTGCCCACAGAGATTGCTGCTGATGACATGGCGATTGTCACCAGCCTGGAAGCGCTGAGCGGGGATGAGTTTGATAAGGCGTACATGGCCTACATCGCGGATGAGAACCCGAAGGTCTTGGCCATGTATCGGTGGCAGTACGACAACTGCACCGATCCAACCGTCAAGCCGTTTGCAGTGCAGACCATGCCGATCATTGGCACGCATGCGCGCCTTGCGGAGGCACTGAACGCGGAAGTGAATAAGGAAGCCATTCGCCTCGCAGCCGAACAGAAGGCAGCTGAACTGAAGGCCGCAGAGGAAGCCAAGGCTGCTGCTGCGGCGGAAGCAGCGGCAGCGGCGGCGAAGAAGAAACCAGCGCAGAAGAAGCCGCCGGCGCAGAAGAAGCCGGCCGGGGCGCCGTAACTTGGCGTAGACGGGCGCTGGGGCGCCCGTCGGTGCGGGTTCCGTAGACTCCACCCGTGCTACCCGACCTGCAATACGCCGCCATTCGTTTCGAGAACTTTGTTTCCGAGATCCTCCTCCCGGCCGCATTTCCGGAGCGAGCACCGCTTGATGTTGCGGTGTGGCAGACGCCGGATCGTGTGACGCCGGATGTGGCGTTCGAGCAGACGTATGCACCAGTGAAACTTGGTTGGCGATGGGGTCCGGTGTGGAGTACGGCGTGGTTCCGACTGCGCGGCTCGTTGCCACGTTCTATGGCGGGTAAGCGTGTGGCTTTGCGCTTTTCGTCTGGGACGGAGGCGCTGTTATGGAAAGATGGCGTGCCGCATCAGGGGTTCGACCCGTACCGCGATTTGGCGTTCTTGTGGGAGCGTGCGCCGGCGGCAGGTGGTGCGTCGGCGAGTGCGAAACCGACTGCGGTGAGCGATACGCCGAATGATGCACCGAACGCTGGTTCCGTGGAATTGGACCTCCTCATTGAAGCTGCCTGCAATTTGCCGCTTGGAATCAGCACTTTCTGGTGGGATCATGCGGAGCAACAGACGCGGTGGCGCGAGGAACATCCGGGTCGGCTTGAATCAGCCGAACTAGTAGTGGTGGATGAAGCAGTATGGCGCTTTGCGCAAGGCTTTGATGCTGCACGCAAGATTCTCTTGACACTTCCAGAGAGTGACGCGCGCGCGCACGAATTGGATCGCGGCTTGCGTGCGCTTATGGCGCGCATTCCCGTGCGCGGCGCGGCGCAGGCTTCACATGCGATGGCAATGCATGGAGCGTGTTCTTCGCTGTTTCCGGAATTGGCGGCGCTACTCATGGGCCGCGGTGCGCAGACGCCGGTGGTCTGTGATGCGGTCGGTCATGCGCACATCGATACGGCGTGGCTGTGGCCGATTGCTGAAACCAAGCGCAAGTGCACGCGCACGTTTGCAAATGTACTGCGTTTGCAAGAGCGATTCCCGCATTTCCACTTTCTTTGCAGTCAGGCACAGCAGTACGCGTGGGTGGAGGAACGGTCGCCAGAACTCTTTGCGGAGATCAGCGCGCGTGTGGCTGAGGGGCGCTGGGAGGCCGCGGGTGCCATGTGGATTGAACCGGATTGCACGTGCCCGTCAGGTGAAAGTTTCGTACGGCAGATTCTGCACGGATGCGCGTATTGGGAGTCGCGCTTTGGGATCGCCGCACCGCAGCGATTCTTGTACCTGCCCGATACGTTTGGATTTCCAGCCAGCTTGCCGCAAATCATGGCGCAAGCAGGGCTCGACACATTCATCACCAACAAGATGAGTTGGTGCGAGACGAATAAGTTCCCGAACGTCACCTTCCGTTGGCGCGGACTTGATGGCACGGAGATTCTCACGCACCTCACGCCTGGTCACAACTACAACAGTGCGATCGAGCCCAATGAGTTTCAGTACGGTGTGAAGAACTTGGTGGAACAGGACGGCGCGCGCATTCCCATGTACTTGCAGCCGTTCGGTTATGGCGATGGTGGCGGCGGACCAACCGCGGAGCAGATTGAGCGCGCCAACATTGGTGCACGATGCGATGGTCTGCCGCGTGTGGAGCAGAAGAGTGTGCATTCGTTCTGCGAGGATTTGCACCAAGCGCAGCGCGTGTTGTGGCGCAATGGCCAAGACATCAAGGTCTGGGACGGCGAGCTCTATCTGGAGTTGCACCGTGGCACCTACACCAGTCAGGCATGGATCAAGGAAGCCAATCGCCGCGCGGAATGCATGTTGCGTCTTGGCGAAGCGCTGGCGTGCGCGCGTGCTGGCGTGACCGGCGATGCCGCGGGCGCGGAGGCAACGCGCGTGGCGCTTGATGGCACCTGGAAGACGGTGCTCTTGAATCAGTTTCA
>DBCE01000181.1:0-164 GCA_002292895.1 Phycisphaerales bacterium UBA966 | reverse complement strand
GACATCCTGCCTGGTAGCTCCATTAAAGAGGTGTACGACGACGCCCGCGAGCAATTCGGCGAGGTACGCCGCGACGCGTTGCGCGCCGTGCAGGGCGGAATGGCCTGGCTTGCCGAGGTAGTCGCCGGTGGCGCTGCTGATGCACATTCATCGGCGCAAGCTGA
>DBCE01000120.1:35813-41321 GCA_002292895.1 Phycisphaerales bacterium UBA966 | reverse complement strand
AGCGCGGAGGGTGTGAACGCGGCGGCCGGTTCGTCGCCGTGCCCCCACTCGCGGTCCGTGAAGGTGTTTGGTCCAAAGTGGATGAACCCCGTGAATTCCATGTCCTGCCATGCCCGCTGCGCAGGCGTCGGTACGGGTGCAATCGCTGGCAGCGGCGGGGTGGATGCGGAAATCATGGCAAGTTGAGCGAGCACAGCGAGGGTGAAGGCGGCGGCGGGCATGACATCTCCTTGTGGCTGAATCTACGCGCGGAATTGGCAACCAATCATGACTCGCCATGCTCACCGTCGCGGGTTCTTGGGTGACCAGTGCGCACACCGTGTCGTGCATGGACGTGGAAACTATGTGTTTCACGCGAGGCAACCCCGGAATCCTTGGCAGCAATCACATAATTATAGGACTTAATACAAAATTTAGTAAGAATCATTTGAAATTCTTGCACCCAGCAGAGTTAGTGACACATTCGTTTCAGATCTGATTGTTTCCCACTCAGATCTCTGCCTTCCAGCAGTCCACCTTCCGCCTGCAAGTTCCCCTTCGCAGGAATATGTTTCCCCTATTTCGGAGATCAGAAAAATGCGTATTTCGAACCGCTTTGAGAAGCACGTCGTCGCTGCCGCCGCTGTCGCCATGGGCGCTGCTGCCGCTGCAAATGCCGCCGTTGTCTACAGTGGCGTCATCAACTTCGTTTGCGCCGTTGACATCGATGGCTGCTACATCAACGTCCAAACCAATCAGCTGAGCAACGGCCCAGGCTCTGGCGTTCCAGGATGGGACGTCAACCCCTACTCCTCCGGTGGCGGCATGAACTTCTTCAACTCCACGGGTGGCGGCCAGATGCGCTATCCGGGCGTGACGACCGGGCCTGCAGGCAACCTTGCCCTCGGCACCTCGATCGGCGCCACTGGCTCCTTCAATACCTCCACCACCGGCGTGGTGTTCGGTTCCGCTGCTGGCAACTGGGCTTACAGCGCAGAGAACATCATCGGCTTCCGGTTCGTGGCCGCTGCTGGCACCACCCACTACGGCTGGATGCGCTTCCTCATGGGCGCCGCTGGCAGCTCGGGCACCTCGATGACCCGCACCCTGGTTGACTACGGTTACGAGTCGACCGCTGCTACTGCGATCCTTGCTGGTGCAGGCGCTGTCCCAGCCCCAGGCGCGATCGCCCTCCTCGGCGTCGCTGGCCTCGCCGGCGGCCGTCGCCGTCGTAACTAAGACGGGACTGACGCTCCATCTCGGGCAGACATCTGCCCGAACTACGCGTGTAATCACAGGGGTAGCCCACATGGGCTACCCCTGACGCTTTTTTCTGCCTATTCAGCCTGGTTATCTGACAAACAAAGATTTCTTGCAGCGAAGGTGGATCAATCGTTTGCATGACCCGAAATCCGCGGCATGTTGTTCTTTGTCTGAGCAGGCGCTCCGTCAAGGAGTCGGCGCCAGACGCGCAGTTACCGTTGGAACAATCGGAAGGAAGGAAAGGGAAAACATGTCTATTTCATACCGGCTTGGCCGACACGTTCTTGCTGCATGTGCAGTTGCTATCACCACGGCTGGCACCGCCCACGCCGCAGTGAACCGCTGGGAGTGCAACCTGAGTATTCCAGCGACCAGCGCTGGCCTGTTTATCAACGTCCAATCCCGCGTCACCGGAACCACCGGTGCTTCGGTACTGGGCTGGGACTTCGACCTGTACACCACCAGCCCGGCCGCTCCTTCGTTGACCATGTTCGGCAACATTGGAACCAGGTTCATGCGTACGCCTGGTCAATTTGGCTACTCCGTGGGTAATCTGGCCGAAGAGCAAGATGTTGGCTCGGTGCAGTTCGCTCAGGGACTGTTCAACCCGGAGGGTGACGCGTACAGCGCGATCTTTAATACGGCCGGGCAGTCGGGCGCTGGCAACTGGAACTTGAACTCCAAAAATTACTTCGGGTTCCGGTTCGCGGCCAACTCTGGCGCGATTCACTACGGCTACGGCCGCATGGACGTCGGAGCGAACGCCAATGTTCGTACCCTCAAGTTCATTGAGTGGAACGATACGCCGGGTGCCGCAGTGCAAGTAGTTCCAGCGCCGGGCGCGTTGGCACTCTTGGGACTGGCGGGCTTCGGTCGTTCGCGACGTCGTCGCTAAGTCTGTTACCTACACGGTTCGCCGTGCGTGCGAGCCCAACACCTTGATACCCCACGAGGGGCGGCCCAATAGCCGCCCCTCGTTTGCTTCGTACGATGCGGTACCTGATGCACACTCGCCCGGTCCAACGCCTCTTGATTCTCGGTTGGGACGCCGCCGATTGGCAGATCATTGACCCGCTGATTGCGCGCGGACAGATGCCCAATCTCGCCGCACTCATTGCGGCCGGCACGCGGGCCAACCTCCGCACCATGGAGCCCAAACTCTCGCCGATACTGTGGTCCACCATCGCCACCGGCAAGACGGCGGACAAGCACGGCATTCTGAACTTTGTTGAGCCCAATCCATCCGGCGATGGCGTGCGTGTGTCCGCAAGCACTACGCGCAAGACCAAGGCGCTCTGGAACATCCTGACGCAGAATGCACTGCGCGTGCACACCGTGGGCTGGTACGCATCACATCCCGCCGAGCCAATCAACGGAACATGTGTCAGCAATCTTCTGATGGAGCAGGCGCCAAGTTCAGCGAGCGCGCCCTGGCCACTGATGAGCGGGGTGGTGCAGGGTTCGCCAGAGTGCGCCACTCGTATTGCTGCAGCTCGCGTGCGCGTCACCGATATCACGCGCGATGAGTTGAAAGAATTGTTGCCCAATGCTGCGCAGGCAGCGCGTGGCGATCACCGCCCGGCAACACTTGCCAAGGAATTTGCGCGGATGCGGTCGCTGCATCGCGCCGCAATTGAGACGCTGCGCAGCGGGGCGTGGGATTGCGCCATGGTCTTCCATGACACCATCGACACCATCGGTCATCACTTCATGGAGTACCGACCGCCGCGCATGAGCCATGTCAAACCCGCGGACTTACGCGTCTACGGCGAAGTGATGGACCGCGTCTATCGAATGCACGACCGGTTGCTTGGCGAACTCATGGAAGTCGCTGGCCCGGGCACTTCGGTCATGTTGATTTCTGATCATGGATTCCACTCCGGCGCTGAACGGCCGGTGATCTTGGATGTGACCAAAGAAGAGCGCGCGACGCTTGAGAGCCGCTGGCACCGAGTGCACGGCGTGGCGATTTTCTCAGGGCCTGGGTTCTACGCCGGAGCATCGATCGGCGCGCCCACGCTTCTTGATGTCACCCCCACCGCATTGACGGCGCTTGGGCTTCCCGTTGGGCTCGACATGGACGGCCGTGTTGTGACCGAGGCATTTGCAGTTGTCCCAACGATCGCCACCGTCCCCAGTTGGGACGATGTTCCTGGCGAGGCGGGCATGCATCCACCAGAGATGCGGCAGGATCCCTTTGAGGCATCCGACGCGCTGCAACAACTCATCGACCTTGGCTACATGGCCGACATGGGCGGCGACCAAAAAAAACTCGTGGAGCTCACGCGCCGAGAGTCGCAGTTCAATCTTGGCGTTGTATTGATGACCACGGGGCGGGCTGGGCTTGCGGTACCCATCTTCCTGAAACTGGTGGCTGAGTTTCCCGGCGAAGCCCGTTACCTTTCGCTCTTGGTGCATTGCCAGCACTCAGCCGGCGATCACGCTGCCTCGCTCGTCTCGCTGGAACAGTGGGAGCAACTTGCCCCCGGGAATGCAGAGGCTGCCATGCTACGTGTGGTGTCGCTCGTTGCGATTGGTAATGATGCAGACGCGGCGCTTGCTATGAAGACACTTCTACTTCACCATGGCAGCGCGCCGGACAAGGCACGCCCGATCGCCGACCTCTTGGCGTTGCTTGGGCAGTGGCAGGCTTCCAGTGAATATGCGGCGCGCGCCGTGGAGCATGATCCGAATGCGCCGGAGCCGCGGCTTTCAGCAGCGCGTGCGGCCTTGGAACTTGGTCACTATGAGCAGTGCGCCGAATTCTGCATGGACGCCACGGAGCGCGACATGGCAATTCCTGAAGCGCACCATCTGCTTGGAGCTGCACTTGCTTGGGGAGGCGAGTTGGAACATGCCGCGCAGAGCTTGCAGATTGCTCTGAAATTTGCCCCTAAAAACCGTGAATCACTGGCATTTGCGGCGGAAGTAGAGCGTGCGCGCGGTAACGCAACTGCAGCGGCGGAGTTGCATGCGCGACTTGCTGAGTGCCCCGTGCATGAGGCGGACAGCTCCGGACCCACACAATTGAATCGTCACTCAATACGTCACGCACAGGCGTGGAACGAACGCGGACGCTCATGACAACATTCGCACTCATCGTCTACTTGTTGTGCATCGCCGTTGCAGGAACGGAAGCACCCAAGCCTCTGTCTCAGTCCGAGGCAACGGCAGCAGTGGATGCAGCCGTCAAACGGATTGCGGATCGCTCACGTGCGGAGCGAGCAGCCGAACTCAAGTCGGGTGTACTCACCGTTGACGGCGTGCGTATGCCCATCTGGGCGACGCAGTTTGGTCCCAAATCAAAGGACGGAACGCGGCCACTATGGATCTCCATGCATGGCGGCGGTGGTGCACCCGCAAAGGTGAACGATCAGCAGTGGGATAATCAGAAGCGTCTCTATCAGCCGTCTGAAGGTGTTTATGTTGCACCACGCGCGCCAAGCAATGAATGGAATCTCTGGCACCAGGCGCCAGTCGATCGACTGTTTGAACGGCTCATTGAAGATTTGGTGATGTGCGAGCGTGTTGATCCGGATCGTGTGTATCTCATGGGGTACAGCGCTGGTGGCGATGGTGTGTATCAACTGGCGCCCCGAATGGCAGATCGGTTTGCGGCCGCGTCGATGATGGCGGGGCACCCCAATGACGCGCGCCCGGAAGGGCTTCGCAATTTGCCGTTCGCCATTCATGTTGGCGGTGAGGATGGTGCGTTTGATCGCAACAAAGTGGCTGCGCAATGGGGTGGCATGCTTGACGCGCTGGCGCAAGCGGACCCGGGCGCCTACGTGCATCAAGTGGAAGTGCATGCAGGAAAGGGTCATTGGATGGACCGGGAAGACGCATCGGCCGTGCCGTGGATGGCGAAGTACACGCGCAACACACGACCCTTGAAAGTGGTGTGGGTGCAGGACGATGTCACGCATCCGCGCTTCTACTGGCTTGCTGTTGATGAACCCAAGCAAGGTCAGCGCATGGTGGTCACGCGGCAAGGGCAAGAGATCACCATTGTGGAAGCGCCACCAAGTGTGGCTGTGCGCATATTGCTGGACGACACCATGCTGGATCTTGATCAGGATGTTCGTGTAATCCAAGATGGCAAAGAACTCTTTGCGGGGCGAGTGCCGCGTTCCAAGGCAGTGATCGAACGCACGTTGCAGGAACGCTTTGATCCCAAGGCGGCATTTACGGCAGAAGTAAAGGTCGTGACGATGGCGACGGCGGTTGTTGCGCCAGCATCGCCAGCAGCGCCGGCTCCCGCGGCTC
>DBCE01000120.1:24378-35787 GCA_002292895.1 Phycisphaerales bacterium UBA966 | reverse complement strand
CCCCCCGCCGTTCCCGCCACGCGTTAAGCATCGTCACCACGTGTAGGTGAGTTGCATGGTGAACATCAGCACCGAATCAGTAGTTGGATTGTTGGCGGGATCCAAGATCACTTGGAGATCAGGTTGGAGTGTCAGTGTCTCGGTGAGTTGCAACACATAGGTGAGTTCAAATCCGTATTCGTTCTCATGCGCAGTGGTTGGATACGGTGCTTCAAGCCAATAGAAACCCCCAGCCAGGTACGCCTGTTGCGTCTTCAGTAGGGGGGACTCGCTGGGTCCGTTCAGCACCAGGCCACTGGCGAAACTGGATTTCCCGCCTTGCACCGCTCCAAGTGCGTCGTTGGTAAAGCCCGCCCGCATGAACATTCCCAGCGGGGAACTTTTGCTGAGTTTCTGCTCAAGATTGATGGCGATTCCCGTACCGGTTTCACCCTTGGATGTTCCAAAGAATGGCAGCACGCGGAGAGTCCCCGGTCCAAGTCCCAGGACATCTTCACCGATCAGGCCCAACTCAAATGTGTTGGTCCAGTCGTCACTGGAAATGTCTTGGACCGGACTTGCGCCATAGGCCGTGTTGTTGGCAATGCTTGCAAACATGGCGTAAAACCAATTTACGGGCTGCCACTGCACCACTACGCCCAACGCGTTGTACGACCACGGCAGGGTTGCCGGGTTGATGAATTCATAATTCATCAATTGATTGAACTGGTTGTTGGCGTAGGTGTTCAGATCCATGTACATCTCGGGATCCACTAACCCGGCGGTCACTATGACTTGCCCAGCCATGAACGATTGCTGCCACGCAAGTTGATAGAGATAGGCGCTTTGCCCAAAGTCTGTCCCAAGTGGAAAGCCCAACGTGCCCATGTTCCCTTGCGCGGTTTGTTCGTCGCCGTCGTAGCCAAGGCCAGTGCCCGCGCTAGCGCCCACAGTGAGCCACCCGGCACTGCCGCCCAATTCATCCGTCTGAAAGATGTTCCAAGTGAGGAATGAATTGAACGCGTAATAGTTCAGGACATCCTTGGTGTCGCCAAGCGTTCCGGACATTGCAACAAAGTCGTAGGACTGCCAGATGGCGTAATTGACGCCGTACTGCGCCAACGCAGTTTTTACACTTTGCGCCGCCGCCGACAACGGGTCTCCGGTGACCAACGCTCCCGCTTCGGTGCAGGAGTCGCCGTACAGATTCACCGTCGCCAAGTACGGCATCAGGGTCGGCTGCGTCTTGGGCAGCAGTGAGAAGCCGGCCTGTTGCGCGAACGGTCCAACGGGGCCCGGCTCCGGTTCAAGACCCGGTCGGTCTTGCCGCATCGACTCGTCTGGGTCAGGGGGTGGGGAAACTTGCTGCCCAAGTGGCGCCGCGCACAGCGCCACGGTGGCAGTCAAGAGGTGCGAAATTGGCGCCATGACGGCGATGGATAACACTGATCTACCCGGAACGCTACACGGTGCCGCCGCCGCCGCCTACGCTTCCCGTCGTGACACTTCCCATGAGATTCATTCCGTCCATCATCGCCTTCCTTGCCACTCTTGGGTGCACCGCGCTTCTTGCGTGTGCCCCGCCTGAACCGAGCTCGACTCCCATGACCACCAAGCCCGCAACGCCTTCGCAGAGCCAGTCTGGCTATGACATCACGCCTCTCTCACCTGCCGTTGTCAAGGAGCTAGCCTCGAAACTTGATCCCGAGTCGTATCGGGTCACCCAGAATTCCGGTACCGAAGCGGCGTTCTGCGGCAATCTGCTCGACAACAAGAAGCAGGGCACGTACGCCTGTGTGGTGTGCGGTCTGCCGCTGTTCTCCAGCGAGCACAAGTTCAATTCTGGCACCGGTTGGCCAAGTTTCTACGCACCCGTCGACCCCGCGCATGTCACTACCAAGAGTGATGTCTCGCACGGCATGATGCGTTCCGAGATCAATTGCGCCCGATGCAACGCGCATCTCGGGCATGTCTTTGATGATGGTCCCAAGCCAACCGGCCAGCGTTACTGTCTCAACTCCGCGTCGCTCAAGTTCTATGAGAAGGGCGCCTTGCCTGCTGACACCATCACCAAGAATCCAACCGGACTGGCGCGCGGCGAAGCGGCAGGTGCATCAGCCCCCGCAAGCACCATGACTGCCTACTTTGCAGGCGGATGTTTCTGGGGTGTGGAACACTGGTTCCAGATCTGCCCGGGCGTTACCAACGCCGTCAGTGGATATATGGGAGGCACCAAGGCCAACCCCACGTATAAGGATGTCTGCAGCCACGGCACCGGGCATGCGGAGGTTGTGAAAGTGGAGTTTGATCCGTCCAAGGTTTCCTACCGGCAATTGCTGGAAGGATTCTTCATCATGCATGACCCAACGCAGCTTGATCGGCAGGGCCCCGACGTTGGCGATCAGTATCGATCCGCCATCTTCTGCACCTCGCCTGAACAAGTGTCCGCTGCCAAGGCGTATGTTGCCGAACTCGGCTCGGCAAAGAGTTTCGGCGGCAAGCCGATTGTCACGCAGATTGTGGACGGCGGCGGCAAGTTCTACCCAGCTGAGGACTATCACCAGGATTACGTGGAACGCAGCGGACGGCCCTGCCACGGCTCAAATCCATGGCCACAGGTATTTGGTCAAGCGGCGAAGGGTGTCCCGGCAGCACACTGATTTCCGCGACCTTGGCAACTTCCCGCGGTGGTTCCGGTAGACCTGTGTGACCGTGATTCACTTGCGAGCCATCTTCAGCGGTGTCATAGCAGTGCCAGTGGTGGCGCTGCTCTGTGGCGGTGCTCCATTGCCCGCTGCCGGGATCACGCCGTTCACGCCGGTTGACCGCGCGCTGCGGATGTTGAACGCAGTTCCAACCGCAACATCGCTCGGCGCGTGGCATGAACTGCTCGGCAGCGAGCCGCACGTGGCCGGAACCGATGGCGACCTGCGCGAAATCGCCCGCATTCAGAACGCGTTCGTGGACATGGGCATCGCCACCACGGTGGAAGAATTTGATGCGCTTCTGCCGCAGGCAACCGAGGCGCTTGTAGAAATTGTTGGCGCCACAGATATCGCGCCACCGGTTGACGGCACTCGACGCGGCGTGATTGCGCTTCCAACCGTCGAACGCAATCTTGCGGAGGATCCCGCCACTACGCATCCTGGCCTCACCTTCGGATGGAATGCGTACAGCGCATCCGGCGATGTGACCGCGGGCATCGTCTATGCCAACTACGGCACCAAGGCGGACTTTGCCAAGCTCCAGGCGCTGGGCGTTGACTGCAAGGGCAAAGTGGTGCTGGCGCGCTACGGTGGAAATTTCCGCGGTTACAAGGCGAAGTTTGCAGAAGAAGCCGGTGCTGCAGCCTTGATCATCTACACGGATCCAGCTGACACCGGAGTGAGCAAGGGGAAGGTTTGGCCTGCCGGTGGATGGGCCAATGACACCTGCGTGCAGCGCGGCTCCATTCTTGCGTCTGATCAGCCCGGTGACCCAACCACGCCGTTCAATCCATCGGACCCTACCGCCGCGCGCTGCGACACCGAAGCGATCGGCCTTCCCAAGATTCCAGTGCAACCGATTGGTTACGCCGCGGCCGCAGAGATCGTGCGCCGCATGCAAGGCGAGCCGGTTGCCGCTGATTCTGGTTGGAAGGGTGGGTTGCCATTTGAGTATCGAATCACTGGTGGCGACGCATTGCAGGTTCGCGTGAAGGTTGTGCAGGATCGCAAGATACGGCGCTCTGCAAACATCATCGGCATGATTCCGGGCGCAGTGCATCCGGAACAATTGATCATCATTGGATGCCATCACGACGCGTGGTGCTTTGGTGCAGCGGATCCATTGGCTGGCACCATCGTGTTGATGGAATGTGCGCGTAGCTTTGCTGAGTCATTGCGCGCTGGCGAACGTCCCGCGCGCACCGTGGTGTTTGCCGCGTGGGGCGCAGAGGAATTTGGCATCATTGGCAGCACCGAATGGGTCGAAGGCCACCGCGATCGATTGCTGCGCGGTGCAGTGGCTTATGTGAATTTGGACATGGCCGCTATGGGGCCAACATTCGGTGCGTCATGTTCGCCGAGTTTGCGCGAAGCAGTCCTTGGCGCAACCGTGCGCGTTGCGCAAGCGCGCGGCGCTGCCAATGAAACGGTTTACGATCGCCTCTCGGGTGGCGGTCGTAACGAACCACAATTTGGAACACTCGGCGGCGGATCCGATCACGTGGCGTTCAATTGCCATATTGGTGTTGCCAGCGCTTCGTTTGGAAGCGGTGGTTCCGAAGGCAACAGTTACCACTCAAACTATGACACCATCGCTTGGTATCGATCGGTGGTTGGTGATGATTACGCGCCGGCATTGATGGTGACTCGTGTCACCAATGCGCTGGCAGCCATCTTGGCGGATTCTTCGGTACTCCCCTTGAGTGCGGCGCGGCACGGTATTGATGGTCAACGATTCCTGCGGGCGTTGAAGGAACGTACTACCGCGCCGGAAGTTGCCCTCTCCATTGACCAACTGATTGAGCGTGCTGGTCGGACTGCCGAATCGGGTGCGCAACTTGATGCCGCGCTCGCGTCTGCGCATCCATGGATCGGAACCGCAGCAGCCAATCGTTCGCAGTCGGCGCGCGATGCATGCGCAGCGATCGATCGTGCACTCATTTCGCTTGACCGCGCATGGCTTGATGATGCCGGCCTTGAAGGGCGCCCGTGGTTCCGCAGCATGCTTGCGGCCAGTGACAAGGACAGCGGATATGCCGCCACCATGCTTCCACTTCTTACTGAAGCAGTGGACGCAGGGGACGTCAACCGCGTCCGTGCCGCGGTGGTTCGCTACCAAGCCGTGTTCGACCGTCTGGATCGCGGGATCGATCAGGCGCGGGCGGCCATGCAATCGGTATCCGGGGGCAACGGACCGCCGGCGCCCCTGGGGACGCGCTGAGCCGTCAGCGTCCGGAAACTTTCAATCCAGGTTGTCCCCGCGTGAAGTTTCTGAGTAACTATCACTGATATGTCGCACCCCGTGAACCGATTCCTCTTGCTGATGTGCATTCTCAGAACATCCTAGAAAGTCAGCGATCCGCCCGGCGCGCGGGCGCGTATTGTTTGGACTGTTACCGACCCCACTCACCTGCAGACCCGAAATTAATGATCCCCATGAAGGCCATTTCCACACTCGCCGTCGCTGTTCTTGCCGCCACCGTCGCCGCTCCGTGCGTTGCACAGACAGTCATCGACACCAAGCGCATTATCAGTACGGGGCTGGTGTATCCAACATGCATCACCCACGCTCCTGGCGATAGCACTCGACTCTTCGTGCTTGAGAAGGCCGGTCGGATCCGCATCATCAACTTGGCTACCAATACGCTCGTAGCCACTTCGTTCCTTGATATCGATGCGCTCGTCACTGGGGGTGCATCAACCGGCGATGAGCAAGGCCTCTTGGGCATGGCCTTCGACCCCAATTACGCCACGAACGGTCAGTTCTATGTTTATTACACGGGAACGGGTACCAACAACTTGGCTCGATACACCGTGTCTTCCAATCCCAATGTTGCCAACAGCACTGGGGTAGTGATGATGACGTGGTCGGATCCATACACCAACCACAATGGAGGCTGGATTGAGTTCGGACCAGACGGCAACCTGTACATGGGTGTTGGCGATGGTGGCAGTGCCAACGACCCGGGCAATCGCGCTCAGAACCTCAGTGACCGACTCGGCAAACTTCATCGAATCAAGCCCACGACCGGTGGTTCCGCGCCGTACTACACGATTCCATCCGACAATCCCTTCGCCGGCGGTGCAACGACGGCTGACGACACGGTGTGGACGTACGGAATGCGTAATCCGTGGCGGTGCAGCTTTGACCGCGCCACCGGCGATCTTTGGATGGCGGATGTTGGCCAGAACGCTGTTGAGGAAATCAACTTCCAAGCAGCTGGAACTGGCGCGGGGCGCAACTACGGTTGGCGATGCACCGAAGGCAACTCGAGCACCGGTCTCACGGGCTGCACATTCGGCAGCCCATCACTGACTGCTCCTATTCATGTTTACAGCCACGTGTCCGGGACCACGGGCGGCTACTCAATCAGTGGCGGCGTCGTTTATCGGGGCTGCCGTATTCCTGATCTGCAGGGCACGTACTTCTTTGCCGATTACGTGAATGCCAACATCTGGTCGTTCCGTTACGTCAATGGTGTGAAGTCCGAGTTCCAGAATCGCAACGCTGCGCTGGGCACATCCGTTGAGGGTGGCGTGGTCAATCAGGTAGTGACGTTCGGCCAAGATGAAGATGGCGAGGTCTATATCGCCGATCACGGTGGGCAGATTTACAAGATCATTCCCGCGAGTGGTGATGGCCCGTGCATTCCGCCACTCGTTGGTGACTTGGATCTGAACGGCGTCGTCAACGGAGCGGACCTTGGTGTGCTACTTGGTGGTTGGGGTACCTGCAGCGCGCCGTGCCTTGGCGATTTGGACTTGAATGGAGTCATCAACGGCGCTGACTTAGGAACCATGCTGGGTAATTGGACCATCTGATCCTTCAAGCGAACTGCGCGCAGCAATCTTCGTAGAATCACGGTTGAAGGGAACCGTGATGCTTCTACACACCATTCGTAGCGCTATGACCGCCGCCGTCCTTGCCGCCTGCCTGATGCATGTGGGGCTGTGTTCAGTGGCGGCGGCCGCTCCGCCGTCCGTTCCCGGCGCCCCAGTACAGGCGCCACTCATGGTGGAACCGCCCGTGGTGAATTTCGGCGTCGTTGCACCGGGCACCAAGCACCCCGCGCGCTTTGTCCTGCGCAACATTGGTAGTACGCCACTCACTATCGAGCGCGCGCAGCCGAGCTGTAAGTGCACGGACATTTCAGACATCGCGGGCAAGGTGATCGCGCCGGGCGGCACATTGGAACTGACGGCATCGCTCTTGGTACCCAAGTCGCCAGGCGACAAGGACGCCAAGGTGATGATCACCGTTGCTGGTTACCCCGGTCTAGTACTTGCCAACATGGTGGCTGATGTCACGCAGTCCATTCGCGCTGCGCCAGCATTTGTTGATGCTCTCAAGGATAAGCAAGAGGGCGTGGTGCATCTTTCATCCATTGATGGCAAGCCATTCAAAGTCACCAGTGCTGGCGGTCGGGCGCCGCTCTTTGTGGGCTTTGATCCTGTCACGGATTCCCCGCGCGCTGCGTACGACATTCGCTGGCGCACGGCAGAGATTGCCTCTGGAGCACTTCCGCAGTGGTGGGTGATTGACACCGACCGTGCGGACTGCGCGCAGATTCCGCTACGAGTTCGCCATGAATCAACCGGCGGTCGATTTGATCCGGAGCGAGCCGCGCGCTTCTGGTTTCCGCCCGAAAGCATCGTTCTTGCTGGCGTCGTGAAGGCTGGGGTGCCGGTGGCACTGACCACCACTATTGAGCACTTGAATCCCGCTGCGCAGGGCCGAGTCACCGCTCCCACCTGGGGCGATGTTTCGGCAATGACAGTCCCTGGCGCTGAGGGAACGGCTCGATTTATCTCCGCCACCAAGCGCTCGGGCGACTTTGTGGACATTGCCTTTGAATTCACTCCAAAGCCCGGGCGTTTCGGCTCGCTCTACATCCCAGTGATGATTGAAACCCCCACCGGCAAGGGCCCCATCTTTGTTGCAGTGACGGTCACTCCGTGACGTTCGATCCACAAACGATTTCCATGCAGGATGCGGTCAGTGTGAGCACGTTGCTTGACGCTGCGGCCGAGCGAATGCTTGCGGATCCGCTTCGCAAGGGATCATCGGTCTTTCTTCCACGCCGCGGTCGCATCTTGCTGACTGGCGATTTGCATGACAACCCAGTGCACTTCATGTTGGTGCAGCAGTTGGCCAAGCTCACGGCGTCGCCTGACAATCATCTAGTGCTCCATGAATTGATCCACGGTGACCGGCTTGTGAACGGTGTTGATCTCAGTTATCGCATGTTGTGTCGCGTGGCGCAGTTGACGCTTGCATTCCCTGGGCAAGTGCATGTGGTGCTTGCGAACCATGAATTGGCGCAGGTGTTTCGGCACCCGGTATCGAAGGGCGCAGGTGACAACCTGGAGCTCTTTGACGCTGGACTTGATTGGGCATTCGGCGATGATGCTTCCATCGTTGATGAGGCCATCGGTCGATTCGTGCGCGCTATGCCACTGGCGATTCGCTGCGCCAATGGCTTGATGCTCAGTCATTCACTGCCTGCGCCGCATGAACTAGCCGCATTTGACAGCGGAGTGGTTGATCGGTTGTTGGTGGACAAGGATTACACGTTGCGTACGGGTGACGCGTGGCGCATGGTGTGGGGACGAGGATGGGACAGCAATTTGCTAGCAACGCTTGCGGCGCGCTGGAATGTTCGAACCTTCGTCCTTGGTCATGCGCTGGTGGAACATGGTGCTGATGCGCCGTTCCCAAACCTCCTCCTGTTGAACACCGACCATGAAGGCGCGCGTGTGGTGGCAGTCAATCTTTCCGAAGATGTGCCGACTGCCAAGGAGTTAATGTTCAATTCTGTCCCGCTCTCCTCCTACGGCGCAAGCGATGCGTGAGTCAATTCTGGCGATCGAAATCTCGCAACGCGCTGGCAGCATTGCCCTGCGTCCGCGCGCCGAGGGCGGGATCTTTGAGATGGAGGTTCCAGTCTCCGATGATGCCAACGATCATCTCATGGCATCCATTGATGAGTTGTGCCGGGAGCACGACGTTGCGCCTGCGGACCTTGCCGCCATTGCGGTGAGTTGCGGTCCCGGGGCATTCACCGGTCTGCGTGTTGCATGCGCTACAGCCAAGGCGATTGCCGATGTCACTGGTTGTGGTTTGGTGGCAGTGCCGTCGGCCTTGGTGGTGGCGCGGGCAGCGGTGCGCACGGGGCGCCTTGGCATGGAAGAAAGTTGCACCGTTGCGCTGGCGTCCAAGTCGGGCACCGCGTGGTGCACCCACATGAGCATCGTTCATGGCATGCCGCAGGTCCTGTCTGCCGGGCTGTGTGCTGAAAGCGAGGCGGAGTCGATTGCCTTCCCGCTCTTTGGCGACTCGCAGGTGCCACCTGGGCTTGTGCGAGCTGCTGTTGAACATGGCGGGCTCCAGAACGCCAACTGGTCGGCCGCCGCCTGCCTGGAGGTTGCTGAGGCGCTCCTTGGGGCGGGGCAGCGCACCGACCCCCTGCACCTTGCGCCGCTCTACCCACGCCCCGCAGAGGCCGTTACGCTCTGGGAAACCCGGCACGGGCTGCCGCCGGGGGGGTAAGTAGGCGTCTGGCGCCTCTCTGGACGCCCGAGAAGGTCGGCGGCTTGAAGGACCGCCACCGTGGTTCCGTCTGTGCAGGCTGCCCGAAAGAGCCAATGTGGCCGTTCGTCGCAACTGTGGTGAAGGGCGCCTCTGGCTCGGTCGATGCTTGGGCTGCCATGTCAAGCCGCCGCAATAGCCCGTCCACCGCTCGCGTCACCCTTGCAGACCTTCGTGTGCGCTGCGAGCGCCTTGAGTCGGTCCTGCGCCAAGCGCTCTCCAGCCGATCAGCGGCCCGCGCCGAACGCGATAACGCCCGCGCTCGCCTGCGAAGCGCTGGCGATGACTTCGTTGTGGCGTTCGAGGCCATCGACGCACGCACGGAAGCAGCGGTTGCTGCCGCAGAACTGCGCGGCCTGCTGTGCCAGGACCTCGATATCGACACCATGCTGACGGTTGCAACCGAGCACCTGCTGGCGCGTGTCCGTCCAGCGAATGTAGCTATCTGGCTGTGCAACAGTCGTGGCGATCACGCAGTTGCTGCCTACGGCGCCAACAGCGTGTCGCGGGCTCGTGCCGAGGCATCGCTTGGCGTGCTCGGTCGTGAAGCCTGCCCGCACTTAGGAAATGAACCAGTGGCCAGTGTCTTTGACACGGCTACGGAGATGGTGAGCGTGCCACCGCCGGGTGGCGGCATCTTGGCAGACAGTCGCGCCATCATTGCCCCGCTGGTGTTTCGTGGCGAACGGTTTGGTGCAGTGTTGGTCTTCCAGCCCGCATCGGAAGCATGGCAGCCGAATGCCCCAGAGATTGTGGCCTCGATTGGCGCTGTGTTAGGGGAACAAATCGAACGCATCACGCGCATCGTTGTGCAGCGCGGAACAGAGTGGCCGAGCACTCCGCCGGAACATGATTGAATCACTTCAGCGCGGCGCAGCAAGCGTGGCCAGGATCGTGACGCCACCAGTGACGCGGTCGCCCACCGCAACGTGAGATGTCACGTCGGCGGGGCGTGGCAAGATCAGCTCAGTTGTTGATCCAAACTTGATCATTCCAAAGCGCGCGCCGCGTTTGGCTCGACCACCGATGTGCGCCCCGCACACAATCCTTCGAGCGATTGCGCCGGAAATCTGGCGAATGCCAATGCATTCACCGCTCGCAGTGGTCAGTGTGGTTACTGTTGACTCATTGACCTTGGCACTCTCTGCGGTGCGTGCATCAAGGTATTTGCCCGGCGTGTAGGTAATGGTGGCTACCACGCCGTCGCATGGGAACCGGTTGATGTGCACATCAAGGACGCTCAGGAAAATTCGAATGACCTTGGCGGGGCCGCCAATCGATGCGTGGTGTTCAACATCAAACACAGCAGAAATCTTTCCATCTGCTGGGCTGACCATGTCATTGGGGGCGTCAGTAGCCGGGCGCCGGCCGCGTGGATCTCGGAAGAACGCCACCAGCGCCAGCCAGACGAGCGCCGTTGCCGCCACTGGCCACCACATGGCAGCCCATACAAAGCCGCCAGCAATGGCTGCAGCGATGAGGGTGATCGTTCCCCATTCCTTGAATCCGTAGTGAGTAAGGGTCATGCGAATTAGGCAGTTGCCTTACCGATTCCGAGTCCGATTCCGCCGAACACCAAGATGGCGGTCGCGGTGCCGCCGAGAACGTACATCCAGTTCTCAGCAATCATCTTCGCCACATCGGTGTAATTGCCAACCATCATCTCAGTGACGGACCAGCCCATGCCAACCAAGGCGATGGTTGCAACAATCATCGCTCCCGCTGTGAATCCTGAGAACTTTGGGTCCCTCGCTTCGGCCAACGCGGTGGCGCCGAAGGTAACGGCAGATGTTCCCGAAGTCACTGGTGCGGCTTCCTCGGTGGCTGCGGTTTCGCTGCCACCAAAGATGTCAGCCGTATTTTCAGTCATCGCAGCGTCTTCGCCGCCCATGCTCTCTTCAATCATCTGCGCGCCGAAGAAACTTTCGTCGCTGGAGATGTCAAGCAATCCGCTGCCGGAACCAACAGCCTCAAGCTGCGTCTGGTCGGAGTTGAGAGACATGGAGTCGTCGTTATTACTAGCGCGACCTGCGCCCGAGGATGCCGGAGCATCCATCATCATGCTGTCAGCGCTGCTATCTGCAAGACCAATGCCACTGCCGCCGCTACTGGCAGCCGGTGATCGTGCCGGCGGGG
>DBCE01000120.1:0-24361 GCA_002292895.1 Phycisphaerales bacterium UBA966 | reverse complement strand
GCGGGGCTGAGCGAGCCATTGGCGCCGCTGATGGCGTTGGTGCGCGGGTTGGTGCCGGGGCTGGCTCATCGTCATCAGCAAGGCTCAGTTCATCAAGACCCATGGAGTCGTCAGCGCCACTTGCGGCGATCGGACCGGCATCCAGGCGGAGGTCGTCGTCAAGGCTGAGGCCATCGTCCATCCGTAGGCCATCGTCCATGCTCAAGTCATCATTCATGTTGAGCCCGGCGTCCATCCTGGCCGCGGCTGGCGCGACTGGACTGACGGAACTGTCGTCAAGACGGAGCTCATCCATGGCACCCATGCTGCTGCCGGCGTTCGAGAGATCAAGGCCATCCAGGTTGATGTCGCTCCCCATGTCCCCATCCCCGGCAATCTGATCGATCGCAGAGCGGCGGAAGAGCACTTGGTCCTTGTCGCGGAGTTCCTGAAGCTGGCCAGCGCGGGCCATGTTCATGATCTCGTCCTGGGACTTGTGAAGCTTCTGGGCAGCTTCCTCGAGCGTGTAGAACAACTTAGCCATGGTGTGTATTCCAGAGATTTGAACCCGCCACGGGGCAGGCAGTCGAAACGGCAACGGCGTCCAAGACGCCCAAGCGGGATACGCTACCTGCGGCCTTGATCTCACCGCAAGCGAACCGATTGAGCTTATGAGCATCCGCACCACCCCCTGCGCGGGTTCCCCCTCCCCGGGAACATCTCCCGCCGGACCTGAAATTCCTGATTTACCACTGGTTTCGGCCCGTTTAGAGGCGTGGTACCCCTCCGCCGCGCGGGAGTTGCCGTGGCGGTCAGAGCGCTCTGGATATCGAGCATTGGTCAGCGAACTGATGCTCCAGCAGACGCAGGTCTCCCGGGTGGTTGAGCGATTTGCCAGTTTCATGGCACGGTTCCCCACCCTGCGCTCCCTCGCCGACGCGCCGGAGCAGGAGGTGCTGGCAGCGTGGCAGGGCTTGGGCTACTACCGCCGAGCACGATTTTTGCACCGTGCGGCGGAGGCCATTCGAGACATGCACGGCGCCGAGGTTCCGGACAACGTTGCAGCACTCGCTGCACTGCCCGGTATCGGCAGATACACCGCTGGCGCCATTGCCAGCATCGTCTTTGGTCAGGCGGCGGCGATTGTTGATGGCAACGTCCTGCGCGTCTTGTCGCGCCTTGCTGACCATGAAACGCGCATGGGCGACCCAGCCGCGGAGCGATGGGCGTGGCGTGAATCAACTCGGCTGGTACAGGTTGCCTCGGCACCAGGCGTGACCAACGAGGCACTCATGGAGCTTGGCGCAACCGTATGCACTCCCGCCGCGCCGCGGTGTGATGCTTGCCCGCTCGCTGCGCAATGCGCGGGTCGGGCTTCGGGCCGCGCGGCCAGCATTCCAACGCCGCGTCGTAGCGCAGCGCGTCGCACTCTCTACTGGCATTCGTTCGTGCACGTTGACGAGCACGGAGTGTTGCTCACCGAACGACCCGCCGCCGGGTTGTGGGCTGGCATGTTGCAACCACCAACCATTGAGTCAGACACGCCGATGGATGTCGCCGTGCTCAGCACGACGTGGGGAATGCCAGTCAACAAAGTTGCGCAGTTCACGCATGTCACTAGTCATCGCACGGTGGAATTCACAGTGCTGGTGAGTGCCAGCGAATGCACGCCAGCCATCGCAGGCACGCACCGTGTTCCGCTTGAATTGCTTGAGTCGGTAGCGCTATCCAATGCCGCATGGAGAGTGATGGAATGCGCCGGTGTCCCGGTTAAGACGCCACTCTCGGCATCGGCTGGTCGCCGCGCGCCTCGCGCTGCTCGGTCCGCGCCGACGGATAGCTGATTCGCCCGTGGTAGATGGCGTTCAGGCTCTTGATGATGGAATCTTCAAGAACACGCAATTCCCGCAGCGTCAGTGGGCTGTCGTCAAATTGTCCGTCCACCAGTCGCTTGTGGCTGAGATCACGGACCAATTGTTCGATACGCGCCGGCGTTGGTTCGCTCAGGGTGCGGCTTGCACTTTCAACGCAATCAGCAAGCATCAAGATGGCGGCTTCGCGAGTCTCGGGCTTGGGTCCTGGGTAACGGAAGTCTGCTTCGTTGATCTCATCATCACCAGCGCGGTTCCGTGCAACGTGGAAGAAGTACTCCATGAGCGTGGTGCCGTGATGGCTCTCAATGAAGTGCCGCACCGTGCGCGGAAGTGAATACTCAGCGGCAAGTTCCATGCCATCCTTTACGTGTCCAACAATCACTAGCAAACTCATGGCAGGTGAGAGTCGTTCGTGGCGATTGATGCCGCTTTGGTTCTCCACGAAGTACTCGGGCTTGTTCATCTTGCCCATGTCGTGGTAAAGCGCACCAACGTACGTCAGCAATGCATCGGCACCGATTGATTCGGCTGCTGCCTCTGCGATGTTGGCCACTTGCAGCGAATGATTCCATGTACCAGGCGCGCGGCGTTGCAGTTCGCGGAGGAGTGGCTGGCGCGGATCCCGCAGTTCGCTCAGGGTGAGCCCCGTAGTCACGCCAAAGATTCGTTCAATGGTGGAAAGCAGGCTGATTACTAGGAAACCGATGAAGAACGCGGTGACCACTGCTACCAGTGAATCGCCAATGACTTGGGTGACAACGCTGCGATCATCAAATCCCTGCGCGAACCCCGCCAGCACAATTGCCAGGCCTGCAGTTGCTCCAGACGCCACCGTTGCGATCACCAGCGCGGAGCGGTGCCGCAAGTTACGAACGGCGATCGCAAACGCCAGCGATGAGCCCAAGCAAGCCAAGAACACCCCCATGGGTGGGTGCAGGGCAAAGATCGCTAGTACTGCTTGCAGCAGAATGGCAAACAGCGAGACACGAAGCCCAAAGACAACGGTCAATGTTCCGGTTGAAAGTAGTGAACTACCAACCGCGCAGAACAGGAGGGCTTGCGGGAACGCCACGGATGCCGGCACTGTGACCGCTACTGGGAACAGCACCATGACAAACATGGTGGCCAAGCGTCGCCAATTGCGAAAGATGGGCCGTTCGTGTTGAGCAAGGAACGTGGCCGCAAGCAAAGCGATCGCCAGCGAGATGCCCAACGCTTGCGCGAGGTCACCAATGAATCCGACCGCGCTTCGTGACTCTTGGAAGCGTTGCTGTTCGTCATTGGCGCGCGAGACTTGTTCCTGCGTCAGCACATCGCCAGGCGCAAACACCGATTCTCCGCGTGGGTGAACGCGCACGACAGATGGAACCGCTTCGGCTGCTTCATCTGCCGCCGCTTTGGTGGCGACGGCATCAAAGGTGATGGTTGGTTTTGGGTCTGCAATCAGGGGAGCCACGGAAACACGGGCAAATTCCAGCGGAAATCCTGCTTCGGCTGATTCTGCAGCCAGGCGGGCACGCGTGGCGGCAAGGTCATCGGTGCGTAGTTCGATAGCACCGCGACCAAGTGGCGCAGTGCGTGTTCGATCGCCAGGCACATCAGTGCGCGGCGGAATGATGACCATGCGTCGAGCAGCAATTGAGAACGCGTCAAACTCACTGGTGCTGACAAGTGGCGCGCCGGTAGTGAGCTTCCCAATCAGTCTGCTGGTCCAGCGCTGCCACAGTTCCATTTCGTCGGCGCGGTCTAGTTCGCGCAGCGCGGCAAAGGTCGGTTCAGTCAGTCCATATCGCTCAACAAGGGCGGGCTGCACTTCTTCCAACGTGAGTTTGTCGCGGACGAGAAGTGGTAGTCCCTCAATCTCACCTTGCATGCGTTCCAAGTAATCCGTGTTCACTATGTACACCAACGGCGCCGACTTGCGGGCCTCGTCTTGGCGCAATCCGGTGGCGGTTTCGTCAATGTCGCTGTACTCCAGTCGATTGACTCGACCGGTCTCCGCTCGTTGACCAACAGATACGCGGGGCAGGTCGGCGCTCCAAGCAATCAGGACGGCAGAGGTAATCGCGAACGCCGTCACCACCAGTGCCGCGCTGAGGTTGCATTCGTCGCGCAACCAAAGCAATACCGGCGCAGTCTGTCGGGGCAGTTTCCGACGAAGTCGCGTCCTCCTCACGGAGCGGCCGAAGCGAGTGGATTGTTGACCAAAGACCATGTGGGTGCAGGTGCGAGCGAACGGCCGCTGAAGAGCAGCCATTTGAGTCTATCGGTCAGTGCGTCGCGCGCCCCACAGAGCGCGATACCATCCGCGTTCATGCCCGCCTTCGCAGCAATCCTCTCAAGCCCAAGCACTTTTTATCGGGTCGCGGTGGTTGCCTCGTGCCTGCTGACGTCCTGCACTTTGCCGGACGCCGCTAGCGACAACAAGGCGCAGCCCGGGGATACCTTTGCGCCGGAGGTGGTATTGAAGGGTTCGGCTGCCACCGAGGCAGTCGCAGGTATGCGCCAACCGACCGCGGGCTACCAAGCTCGTCCGCTGGTACCGGCAGTGGATCATGTGCGTTGGTCTGATGTTCCAATGGCAATGCGCAATGTTGCCAGTCGGCAGTTCCTTGGCGTTCAGTCGTTCGAGTCGGGCGCCGATCGCTTTGTGGCCACCGTGCTTACCGCGGATGGTCAGGACGGGACGGTGACCGTGGAACGGGTCAGTAGCGGTGACTTCACTACCGTTGTGAACATTGGCGTCTTCCCCGATGCACAGCGGGACGAACTGTTCGCGAAGGCCTTTGCCGCAGAGATGTTGCGCCTCGGTGCGATTCCTCGACCACAGTAATAATCACCCCCGCGGAGCATGTGCGCTGGTTGTTGCAGCCAGCGCGCGTTCCAACATCCGCGCCGCGCGCAACAATCGATCTTCCTCAAACGCATTCGCTTGTAACTGCACACCGATCGGCAGGTGCTTCCCGTTGCGTTCCGCGAACCCGGCGGGAATTGACACGCCGCAGATACCCGCAATGTTGGTATTGACGGTGTAGACGTCGCACAGGTACATCGCCAATGGATCCGAGTTTGCACCGAATCCAAACGCGGGGGTCGGGGCGGTTGGTCCAAGTAGCACATCGCAGGCGCTGAAAGCCTGATCAAATTCTTGCTTGATCCGGCGCCGTACTTGCAGGGCGCGCTTGTAGTAAGCGTCGTAGTACCCGCTGGAAAGCATGTACGTGCCCAACATGATTCTTCGCTGCACTTCCGGGCCGAAGCCTTCCGAACGCGAGCGAGCATAAAGCGTAAATAGGTCTTCGCCAGGCTGTAACTGCGCGCGGTGTCCGTAGCGGATGCCGTCGTAGCGAGCCAGGTTGCTGGACGCTTCTGCGGGTGCAATGACGTAATAGGTACTAATGCCAACATCCGTTAACGGCAACTCAACAGAAACAATGGTTGCGCCCAGAGCACGGTATGCATCCGCTGCGGCGTTCACGGCAGCATTCACTTCACTGTCATTGGCGTCACTCATGTACTGCCGCGGGATACCAACGCGAAGTCCTTCGATCGGGCGTTCCACAGTCTTGGCTAGTTCGGTCGGCGGTCGGTCGGCAGTGGTGCTGTCGCGTTCATCAATGCCGCTCATGACATCAAGCATCAGCGCGGCATCGCGCACGCTGCGTGTCATTGGGCCAATTTGATCCAAGCTTGATCCAAACGCAACGAGTCCCCAGCGCGAGATACGACCGTAGGTTGGCTTCAGTCCAACGATGCCGCAGAATGACGCGGGCTGCCGAATGGAACCGCCGGTATCGCTACCAATGGCGGCGGCGCACATTCCACCCGCTACGGCGGCTGCGCTTCCGGCACTGCTGCCTCCGGGCACGCGGGTCGTATCCCATGGATTACGAACGGGCCCCCACTTGCAGTGTTCGCCTGACGAGCCCATTGCAAACTCATCCATATTGGTCTTGCCCATCACCACCGCGCCGGCGTGCGCAAGGCGTTCCACAGCGGTGGCATCGAATGGGGATCGATAGTTCTCAAGCATGCGGCTTGAGCACGTGGTTCGACCAAGCGTGGTGGCCACATTGTCCTTAATGGCAATGGGCATTCCCGCAAGGGGAGGCAATGGGCGTCCTGCTCGCGCGTCGCTATCAACACGACGCGCCGCTTCCAAGGCGTGCTCGGCGAACACCTCATGGAAGGCATTGATCTCGGTGTTGCGCTCGGTGGTCACCGCCAGCATGCCCGCGCAGATCGATTCCGCGGTGGTGGTGCCCGCGGCCACGGCATCGCGCAGGGCGGTCATGTCGCTGGGTGTGTTGTGTGTGGGCGAAGTCATGTCAGTCTCCCTCTGCCAGAACCTTAGGTACCGCCAAGAATCGCCCTTCAACCGCCGGCGCATTCATCAGTACTGCCTCAATGGGAAGACCATCCACAGGAATGTCAGCAGCCAACCGATTGTGGCTCTCAAATGGGTGTGCCATCGGCTCCACCCCGGCGAGGTCAACCGCGTCGAGTTGTGCAATGTGCCCAAGCACCGCGGCGAGTTGCGTTCGGTACTCCTCAATGCGCCCCGGCGCTACTTCCAAACGCGCGAGCTTGGCCACATGGGCGACTTGTGCCGTAGTGAGGGCGGCAGTCTTGGAATGGGGGTTGTCTGGCATGGCGGATGAGTGTACGAAGCCGCGCTATCTTGGCGCATCCATGGCAAAGAGCGAACTAGCAATCGGCATTGATCTTGGCGGAACCAACATGAGCGTGGGCGTGGTTGATCGCCGCGGCAGGGTGGTGGGGCGTGCAAAGAAGAAGACCAAGGCGCAGGAGGGTCGCGATGTTGTCATTGACCGCCTAGTGATGACCATGGAGGCCGCATGCGAGGCGGGGAATGTGAAACTTGCGGACATTCGAACGGTGGGCATTGGTGCCCCCGGACCGGTTGATAGTGAACGTGGTGTAGTGATTACCGCTGGCAACCTCGGTTGGAAAAATGTTCCGCTTGGGGAGATCTTGCGCAAGCGTCTCGGCATTCCAGTCACCGTTGATAACGACGCCAATGTTGCCGCGTGGGGCGAAGCCACCGTCGGCGCTGGCGAGGGATGCGAATCATTACTTGCTGTTTGGGTTGGCACTGGCGTGGGGGCGGGCATTGTGATGGGCGGCAAGATCTGGCGCGGCGACCTTTTTACCGCCGGCGAATTTGGGCACGTGATCATGTACAGCAACGGTCAGCCCGGAAGCCGCAAGGTGGAGGAATTCTGCAGCCGCACTGGCATTGTGCGCTCCCTGCGCACGTTGGCTGGATTGAATCCTGAATCGCTCTTCCACAAGATTCTGGCGCGCCACGAAGCGGACGGCAAGGCTGGGCCTCTGGGTAGTAGTGGCATCGCCGAGTGCTACAACGCCAACGATCCGCTGGTCCGTGAAGTGGTGGATTCGTCAGCGGAACTACTTGGAATTGGCATTGCTAACTGGATCACCATGGCTTCCATGCGCACGGTGATTTTGGGTGGCGGTATCACCGAGGCATTAGGCAAGCCCTACGCCGACCGCGTTGAGGACTCCATTCGGCGCCATGTGTTCCCATCAGCAATTGCGCCCAAGGTGAGCGTTCGCGTGACCAAACTCAAGGACGATGCAGGAGTCCTTGGTGCGGCCATGCTGGCGTGGGACGCGCTTGGCTAAGTGAAACGGTGGTGATGTGATCCGGGGCTGAATTGTTCAACCCCGCTGGAATTACTTGCGGTCGTTGGCCATCATGGCCGCGCGGAACGCAAGCTTCAGGGCTTCCAAGTAGATCCAGACCAACGTCACCATGAGCGCGTAGGCGAAGTACCACTCGTACTCCTTACCAACGCGGCTGGCGACCGCGGTCTCCACTTGTTGGAAATCAACAATCAGCCAGAGCGACGCGATCAACAGAATCACCGCGTTGATGCCCAGGCCGACCCACGCCATCGATCCGCCTTGGGTAGCGCTCTGCAGCGACAACCCCGGGATCTCGATACTGAAGAAGCCCAGCACAAACTGTGCCAAGTACATGATGCCAATACCAATGGTGAGCGTTGACAGCACAGCAACGAAGCGGCCGTTGGCGCGGATCAAACCTGCGCGGTAGACGATGAGCATGGCAGCCGTGATCGAAAGTGTGATGACGAAGGCTTGCAGACCAAGCCCGCCAAACGCAGTGATGCCGCGCGATGCCAAGATTGAATCCAAGAGCAGCGCCATCACGCCAAGCATGGCGCCTTGAGTGACGCTGTAGAGCGGTGCCGCCCAGTACGCGCGCTCCGGCTTGCGCCACAGCGCAAAGAAGCAGACCAGGCTGGCGATCAATGCTGCGATGAAGATTCCCCAGATGGCGCCTTGGCCGACGGTGCGCACCAGCACGCCGCCACCAATGCCACCAACTACTGCCAGTGAGACCGCAATGGTGGTCTTCTGTGCCACGCCAGCCACGGTTGCCAGTTGCGTCACTGGGCGGGCGTGTGAATCAGCTGCGAGTTGGGTGTCGGCGAGAACCGGGTTGGATGATCGGAGGTCAAGCATGGTGGGGGATTGTAGCCCCCCACCATGGAGTTCAGCAATTGCACGCCTTTTCTTAGAGGACTTCCGCCGCCAAGCTTGCCAATTCGCTGCGCTCGGTCTTACTCAGCGTGACGTGTCCGGCGATGGTCTGGCCCTTCAGGCGCTCAATAGCGTGTGCCAAGCCGTTAGAGGCGGCATCCAAGTACGGGTTATCAATCTGTCCAATGTCCCCGCACAGCACAATCTTGGTGCCGTCACCAACGCGGCTCACAATGGTCTTGATCTCATGGGGACTGAGATTCTGTGCCTCGTCAATGATCATGAACTGATGGGGAATGGAGCGACCGCGAATGTATGTCAACGGTTCCATGACCAGCTTTCCGGTGGCCATCAATTGATCCAAACGCTGCTCGGTGCTCTTGCTGTCGGCATCGCCTTGCCCGGCGGAGCGAGTGGAGAGCAAGTACCCGACGTTGTCAAAGATCGGCTGCATCCACATGGATAGTTTCTCGTCCTTGTCGCCCGGCAAGTAACCGATGTCGCGACCGAGTGGCATGATGGGACGCGCCACCAGCAACTTGTCCAAGCGCTCTTCCTTGAAGACCTTCTGCATTCCGGTGGCGATCGCCATCAGCGTCTTGCCGGTGCCTGCTGGCCCAATCAGCGTGACCAGTTTGACATCATCATCAAGCAGCAAATCAAGTGCCATGGTTTGCTGCACGTTGCGTGCCATGATTCCGTACACCGGCTTACGTGGCCCGGTCACAGGAATCAGATGCCCCGTATTTCCAAGGACACGCGCAAGGCCAGTGTGCCCCGAATCTGCTTGGTCAATCAGGATGACAAACTGATTCGGCACCAGATCCTCGGACTTCATCAACTGTCCATCCGGCGTTCTTCCCGGCGTGACATCAAGCATGGTGCGCGGCAATTGTCGTTCTTGATAGAGCGAATCGATGACTTCCGTACTCACCTGCATGGAGCAATAACCGGAGTGCAGCCAGTCTGCATCCACGCGGTCTGCTTCAAAGTCCTCAGTATCAATACCCAACGCATCGCACTTCACGCGCGCGTTGATGTCCTTAGTAATGAAGATGGTGCGCAGCCCTTGGCGATTCAACTTGGCGGCAACGCTGAGAATCAGATTGTCATTCTTGTTCAGCTCCAGCGAACGCTCGTCCTCCATCGGCTCCACGCGCGCTACGCGAATGATGCCACCTTGTTCGTTCCAGACGACGCCTTCAAACAGATGGCCGATGCTGCGCAATTTGTCCAAGCCGCGAACCACCTGGCGCGCGTTGCGACCGGTTTCATCATTGTTCTTCTTGAACGTGTCCAGCTCCTCGATCACCGTGAGCGGAATGACCACCTCGTGCTCTTCAAACTTGAAGATCGCTTGCGGATTGTGCAGCAGCACGTTCGTGTCAAGGACGAAATACTTCTTGGTTGCCAACGCTCCCTGCGCGGCGGATTGGGTTGTGCTTCGGGCTTCAGACGCGTCGTGAGGGGTGTGAGTGGTCAACGCGCGATCCTTGAGTTGTCAGAGCCTGAGGGCGGCTCCGTAGGTGCTGTGCCGGCAGCGATGCCGGTCATTGGCGGCCGCATCCGTGCGGTCCCCGTTTTGAACTGACATAAGAGTGCGATGTTCTCGGCCCCCCGTCAAGGGGTTTCCGGACGAATGAACGCTACTCTTGCAATCCATGGCACGCCCATCACCACGCCGCCCCCGCCCGATCGCTCCTGTTGGACGAACTCGTCGATCGGAGCGCCCGCCGGCGGGCAGGCCGTCGTCGGTGGGGGCACTGGCTGCCGCCATGGAGGCCGTTGCGCCCGCTCGGCTGGCGGAAAGTTGGGACAACGTGGGACTACTGCTTGGCGATCGCGCTGCGCCCTGCGGCCGCGTACTGGTGGCGGTGGACTGGACAGCGGCTGTCATGGAAGAGGCACTCGCTCTGGGCGTGGATGCGGTGGTCAGCTACCACCCGCCCATCTTCGACCCACTCAAACGTTTGGCATCGGACGACCCACGACAGCGCCTGTTGCTTGATGCGGCGCAAGCGGGCATTGCGCTTCTCTCGCCACATACTGCGCTTGATGCAGTGAAGGGCGGAGTGAACGATTGGCTTGCGGAGGGTATTGCTGGCGGAGCAGACGCACTTGCGTTGAGTGCGGGGTTTGAGCCACTCCGTCCAGCATCGCTGCTGCCCCGCGGCGAGGCGTTCAAGCTGGTGGTGTTTGCCCCGGCACATGCATCGCAGTCTGTGCGTGATGCGCTCGCGCAAGCTGGCGCAGGAGTCATTGGTCATTACGATCAGTGCACCGTTCGCGGCGACGTCACTGGAACATTTCGCCCTAACGATGCAGCAAAGCCCACAGTCGGCACGCGCGGAGTGACTCAGGAAGTACGCGAAGAGCGGATCGAAATGGTCAGCAGTGCGGAACGATTGCCATGGGCGATTGCTGCTCTGCGGGCTGTTCATCCATACGAAGAACCGGTGTTTGAGATCCATGCGCTGGCTGCTCGACCATCATTGGATGAAGGCTCGGGACGACTGCTGGTCTTGCGCACCCCCGCCACGGCGCGAGACATTGCTGCACGACTGCGGCGCCATCTTGCTACCAAGCGTATTGACTCCGTGTGCCCACCTGGATGCGAAGGATTGCGGCACACACGGATTGCGCTGTGCCCAGGTGCAGGGGCTTCGTTTCTTGCCGAAGCAGCCGCGCGCGAGGCAACGCTCTTGGTGACTGGTGAAGCGCGTCACCATGATCATCTTGCTGCAATTTCCGCGGGCATCACGCTGTTGTTGCCGGGCCACACGCAGACGGAGCGCGGCTACATGCCAGAACTTGCGCGGCGATTGGCAGTGGCGCTTCCTGGAGTTTCATTCACCACTTCGCAGGCGGATGTGCCGCCGCTCAGCGAGGCTTCAATGCGCCCGGTGCCGGCACTAGGCGCGCGGCCACGGCGACCGCTTCGCTAAGACTTCCGGCGGATGCCGTTGCTCCAATGGCCTCCGCAAGCCCGTCGTTGGCGTTGAACACTCCGCCGCCAATAAGGAGCGGTACGTCGTGAGCTTCCGGATAGGCATTCATGGCGTCCGCAAGGTCCATGGCTGCGCGTACCGAGAGCAGGGTGGACGCACTTGCTGCCACTAGGTGGAACGCGCGACGCTCGTCCGACGCGCTGTCGACGATCGACATGACCACTTCATGGGCTGGCACGTTGGCTCCAAGAAACTCAACGGTCCATCCGTCCATTTCCAGGACATCGGCAACCATGCGAATGCCAACGTCATGAAAGTTTCCGCCCACGGTGCAGCACAGCACGCGTCGCCCATCGGCGGGTGGCGCCTGTACCGAAGCGCGCAATTGCGTAACGATGGAGCGCATTGCTGCGCTGCAGAAATGCTCATCCGCAATGGAGGCTTCCTGCATGTGCCACATGCGGCCGATCTCATACAGCGCTGGCGCGATGATGCGCTCATAGACAGCAATGAGTGGCATTCCGCCGCGCAGCGCCTCGACGGCAATGCTGGCGGCTGCCTCTTGGTCGCGCTGTAAGAGATGCAGCAAGACCAGCCGCGACAGCGTGGCACTTTGTGCAGTTGCTTCCATGAGGCTGTGTTCATGATCCGGAGGATCGGCGATCGCAGCGGTAGCCGCTTGGCAGAACGGACTCAAGCTCGTAGCGACAGCGTCAGGGAGTTCCTTCGACAGGCAGCTGCACAGCGCCAAGACATGACCTTGGATGTCCGCTTCCGAAGCCCCGCGCGCACGAAGTGCCTCGGCAGCCCAAGCCACATGGCCCCCGTACAACTCGGGACGATGGCAGGCGATGGCTTCTACCAAATGCGAAATCCGCGCAAGGGTTTCAGTGCGCCACAAACGTCGCCCCTCGGGTCCGTAGCGCCCGTGCATCGACGGGTCATTGTCATAGTGGAGGTCAACGGCAATGTCCGCAAGACCGCGTTGAACGGCGCTAATCGCGGAGGCGTGCTCTCGTGACACTCGGTACATCGGATGTGGGTTCGTGCCCCCCAGCGGTGCAGATTCAGCCACGGAATCGCGCCAGCACCATCGAGGTGTTGTGGCCGCCAAATCCAAACGAGTTATTGATGGCGTAGTCAAACTTGACCTCTTGCGCCACGTTGGCCACAAAGTTCAAGTCGAAGCCCTCGTCCGGGTTCTCCAGGTTGATGGTGGGGGGTAGTACGCCCTCCACGATGGCCTTCACGGTTGCCACGGTTTCGATCGCGCCAGCGCCGCCGAGCGTGTGCCCGGTAACGCCTTTGGTACTCGACATGGCAATGTTGGCAGCGTGCGCACCAAAGAGCGCCTTCACCGCCAAGACTTCCGCCTTGTCACCCAAGGGGGTGCTGGTGCCGTGCGCGTTGATGTACTTGATGTCGGTAGTGTTCAGTTCGGCGTCCTTCAAGGCAATTTCCATTGCCTTGCGCGCGCCGCGACCCTGATCGTCCGGTGCCGCAATATGCGTGGCATCTCCGGTGACTCCAAAGCCCACAAGCTCCGCATAGATGCGTGCGCCGCGTGCTTTGGCATGCTCAAGTTCTTCCATGACAATGATTCCCGCGCCTTCAGCAAGCACGAATCCATCGCGGTCACGGTCGAATGGTCGACTGGCTCGGGTTGGATCATCGTTGCGCGTGCTGAGCGCCTTCATTGCCGCGAAACTGCCGACGCAGAGCGGGGTGACTGCGCCTTCGCTGCCACCAGCCACCATCACATCCGCGTCTCCGCGCTGGATGATGTGGAATGCTGCGCCGATCGCGTGGCTTCCTGTCGCGCATGCAGTCGCAGTAGCGATGTTTGCGCCCTTCAGGCCAAATCGAATGCTGACATTTCCAGCCAATGCATTCACCATGAGCTTCGGCACAACAAACGGGCTCACTGACCGCGGACCGCGATCAAAGAGCTTTCGTAGCCCAACTTCAATGGTGTCAATGCCGCCGATTCCGGAGCCAATCGCCACGCCGTAGCGGTACGGATCGCCCTGTGAGAAGTCCATGCCGCTGTCAGCGACTGCTTCTTCCGCTGCGCACATTCCGAACACAGAGAAGCGGTCCATGCGCTGGATGGACTTGGGGTCAATGCGTTTCTCTGGCTGCAGGTTTCGCACTTCACCGGCAAAGGTCACGCTCCACTCCGGGGTGGGAGTGAACAGCGTGATGGGACCGATTCCTGACTTGCCCTCAACGAGAGCATTCCAGAATTCCGGCACGGTGTTGCCGACGTCTGTCACGGTTCCAAGCCCGGTGATGACAACTCGTCGAAGTGTGATCGTCCGCATGGCGGGTTTGGGTCCGTGGAAGGAATGCGCCCCGACCCGGGGTGGGGCCGGGGCGCAATTTCGGTCAGCGGGTGCTACCCAGAGTCAAATCAAGGGTCACTTCTGTCCCTTGGCCTGCATCTGGTCGTGAATGAAGTCCACAGCGTTCCCGACGGTGAGAATCTTGCTGGTCTGGTCGTCTGGGATCTGGATATCGAAGCGTTCTTCGAGTTCCATCACCAGCTCGACGAGGTCAAGGCTGTCAGCGTTGAGGTCGCTTGTGAAGTTAGTGTTACGGTTGATCTTGTCTTTGTCAGCCGAGAGTTTCTCAGCAACAACAATGATCACCTGCGGTTCAATCTCATCCTTGGTCACGGTCACGTCGCTCTCCTTTGAGAGGGTTACGGGCGGCCGGAGGTTTCCGGCCCCTTAGGCGAAGGGGGGAATATAGCGCATTTCATCGGCCCATGGAGGTGCGGTTTGCCACCGAAGCCGGCTGGTCACATTTCCAGCAACCGTCACATCGGCAGACCGCCGTCTACAACAAGAACTTGACCGGTGATGTACCCGGCGTCGTCGGCAGTCAGATAGGCCACGGCGGCGGCAATATCCTCAGGAATTCCAAGCCTGCCGACAGTAATGTGCTCTGCCACCTTTTTCTTGTCGTCGGGGCCAAGAAACGCGGTCATGTCCGTCTCAACGAACCCCGGAGCCACCACATTGGCAGTGATGCCCTTGGCTCCAAGTTCTTTGGCGATGCTCTTGGTTAGGCCAATCACGCCCGCCTTGGCGGACGCATAGTTGGCCTGGCCCTTGTTGCCCTCAACACCACTGACGCTACCGATATTGACCACGCGTCCAAATTTCCCGCGCAACATGGGGCGCGATGCAGCGCGGCAAGCGATGAACACCGAACGCAGGTTGACGTTAATGACGTCATCAAAGTCGGCGTCGGACATGCGCATGAGCAAGCCGTCCTTGGTGATGCCGGCGTTGTTGACAAGAATGTCAAGACGCCCGTGTTTCTCCGCTACTTCTTCCACCATGCGCTGCACGGCAAGTCCGTCGGCGATGTCGCAGGTGCGATGTTCGCAGGTGCCACCGGCAGCGATGATCTCTGCTTCCAGCGACTGCAATTGCTCGGCGTTGCGCGCAACGGCCACCACATGGCGGCCATCCTTTGCAAGGCGCTTTGCGATTCCGCGGCCGATTCCACGGCTTGCTCCAGTGACGATTGCTACGCGCTTATCCATGCAGAAGCTCCTCTATAGATGGGGGGTCGAAGTGTAACTGCGCAGCAAAAAGTCAGCGGGACCGGCGTCAGCCAGTCCCGCTGTTTACGCATGCCTTCGCGGAAGGCGCAGCGCATCAATTCACTTGCCAGGGCCACGACCCGGGCGATCAATGCCTCCCGGTGGCGGCTTGTTGCGCATCGGAGGAGCGCCAATTGGTCCAGATTCCTCGCCGGAACCGGAAGCTTCGGGCTTCTCCTGCTCCTGAACGCGCGCGGTCGGCTTGACGGTCTCGTCAGGCTCCAAGGCAACCTTTCGATCGGCATCGACCACTTTGACCCACTCGCCGATCAGGTTGGAACCACTGATCTTGCTCATGATGTCAACGGGTTGAACGTAGCTCTCAAAGAGTTGCGTCTCGACCTTCTTGCCTTCGCCAGTGGCCTTGAATGCCCACAATTGCGCCTCGATATCGCTGCCGGCGCGGTAGACGGCCATCACGTAGGCCTTGCCTTCGCGGTTGGTGGTGGTCAAGTCAATGCGAGTCACCGGCGCGCAGGCTTTCTCAAATCCGCCGCCATTCTTCATGGCATCGAGCACCGCAGCATCTTGCGGCCCCATGGCAGCACGAATGGCTTCTGGCTTCGACTTTGCAAATCCGTCAAAGAACTTCAGGACGGCAACACGCTCTGGGTCGGTGCCGGGAGCCTTGTCTTCTGGAAGGCGGATCTTGTCACTGATTCCCAGTTCCTTCATGAGCTGGGCAATGGGCGTGACGGTTGGTGCCGGCGGCGGTGGTGGCGGCGGTGGCGGTGGTGGCGCTACTGCTACCGGAGCGGCTTCTTCTTCGCCGCATCCGCTGAGAGTCAGCGGTGCAAGCAGGAGTGCTGCGGCAAGACCGGTGGTCGTTGCGACGCGCGCAATGGCTCGGAATGCATCAACTTCACGCGTTGGTTTGGACTGCATGATCTCGTTGGGGTTGGTCATGTTGGTCATGGGTGTGTACCTCTGTCGAACGATCGATCCGTCTCATCAGTCCCTTCAGGACGGTATTCGGAGCAAGCTCGTGGAAGGCTGCATCGCTGCCGCCTGCGATCTCTCCGCCCTTGAGTGCGCCGATCATGTCGGTGCAGGACTGGCTCCATCGTACCGGGGAGACGATTTGTTCCACCAGCAACTTTCGGAGCCGCGCGGGATCATTTCGGTGGTGCCGAAGCCCGGTGACGTTGCTCCACACATCCACCGAAAGTGGCTTCAATTCCACGTGTTCCAAGGCGCGAGCCATGCCCTCGGCGGCCGAGGCCATCAGCGGACTGTGGAACGCTCCGGCGACCGCCAGCTTGGCGGCGCGCAGCCCCATGGTGCTGGCAACCTCCACGGCGCGGTCGCATGCGGACACTGATCCAGAGACCACAATTTGCCCGGGAGCGTTGAAATTGGCAGGCACAAGCACTTCGCCCTTTGCAGCGGCGGCGCAGACTTCGTTGGCTTGCGTTTCATCAGCGCCGATCAACGCCACCATTCCGCCGCGCGACGCTTCTGCTGCTTGTTGCATCAGTCGGCCGCGCGTGGCTACCAGGCGCAGTCCATCTGCAAACGAGAACGCACCCGCGATGCACAGCGCGGTGTACTCACCGAGCGAAAGGCCGTTGGCCGCAACGGTGACGATGGCTGGGTGTTTCTCCAAGAGAGCGGAGTGACACGCCATTCCGCACGTGAACAACGCGGGCTGGCTGATGTCCGTTCGATTGAGTTCTTCTTGCGGACCAGCGAAACAGAATTCACTCAGTCGCCGAGCGCCGAAGCTAGTGATCTCATCAGCTGCTTGGTAGACGCTGGCTGCTGCTGGGCTGAATTCCACCCATGTTTTCCCCATGCCAACCGTTTGCGCACCTTGTCCGGGGCAGAGGAAGACGAAGCCATTGCTGATCGCGCTCATCGATTATTTCCTTCTTGAGTGAAGTGCGTTTCCGGCAAGCCGGTGCGCACTCACATGTTCCAAACACACGAAGCCCAAGTCACTCCTGCACCAAAGGCCACAAGAATGATGGGCTTCCCGGGACCAATCGTCTTTGCTTCAAGTAACTCGTCGAGGCAGATTGGAATGCTCGCCGCGCTGGTATTCCCGTAGCGATCGATATTGATGTAGACCCGATCGGCAGGCAAATGCAGTTTCTCGATGGCGCTCTCAATGATCCGAATATTCGATTGATGACAGATGTACTGCTGCACATCGTCAACCTTCATACCAGTGGCATCAAGTGCGTCGCGGATCGCTTCTTGAAAGCGCGTCACTGCAAATTTGTAGATTTCGCGCCCGTGCATGCGGAGATGGCCCAGGCGAATCGGATTCGCTTCATCGCCCGCAGGAACATCACGATCAAGCTTGGGGTGGTAGAGCGTGCGCCACAAACGTCCGTCGCCATGCATGGTCTGGTGGATGCAACCCTTGGAAGGATCGGGATCCGCAGTAAAGATGGCAGCGCCGGCGCCGTCGCCAAAGATGATGGAGACTGAACGGTCGGACCAGTCAACCAAGCGGGTCAGCACCTCAACGCCAATGACCGCAATGTTCTTGGCTCTGCCGCATCGGATCATGGTGTCGGCCAGATTCATGCCGTAGAGAAATCCGCTGCAGGCTGCAGCAAGATCGAACACAGCAGCCTCATCGGCACCGACTGCTTCGCTGATGCGCGCCGCTGTGGAGGGGCAAATCATCTCGCCGCTCACGCTGGCCACGATGATCATGTCAAGATCTGCAGCATTGATGCCAGAATGAGCGAGCGCTTTCAGCAGCGCATCGCGCCCGAGCGAGAAGACGGTCTCCGAATCATTGGCACGTCGGCGCGCCTTGATACCGGTGCGTTGCTGAATCCACTCGTCGCTGGTGTCGACGATCTTCTCAAGGTCTTTGTTGGTGAGCTCTTCAGCAGGAACCGCGCGACCCGTGCCCGCGATCCTCACGCCACGCCCAAAGGGCACAGCAGTCATGCCTCGACCTGCTCCATCTTGACGGTGGCAAGGCGCGCAACGATCTTCTCATTGATACGCGCCTCAGCGAAGGCTTTGCCGCGCAAGATTGCATTGCGAATGGTCTTGTCTTTGCTGGAACCGTGACTGATGAGCGACACTCCGTTCACGCCCAAGAGCGGCGCGCCGCCGTACTCGTGGTAGTCGTGCTTGGAATAGATGCTCTTCACCACTGGTTCAAAGCGCATGGCGAGTTCTGGATCCGTGGCGATGACTTCGTGCGCGATGGCGCGGAAGATGCCAGCAGACAGGCCTTCAGCGAGTTTCAGCATGACGTTTCCAACGACGCCGTCAGTGATGATGACATCAGCTTCGCCATTGAATACGCCGCGTCCTTCGACGAACCCAGTGAAATTCAAGTGATCAAATTGGCGGATCAAGTCACGAGCGTTTCGGATCAGATCCGTGCCCTTTTGCTCTTCGCCACCAACATTCATCAGCGCCACGCGTGGGTTCTTGATTCCCATGATTTCGCGCGCGTAGACATCGCCCATCACGCCGTATTGGGCGAGATGAGTGGCCTTCGGCTCAATGTTGGCGCCGACATCAATCAAGATGATCGGGCCGCTGAAGGTTGGGATGGTGACGCAGATTCCAGGGCGAACAACGCCAGGCAACCGGCGCATGAAGTACTGGCTTGCAGCCACGCACGCGCCGGTGTTTCCAGCGCTGATGACTACATCAAGGCGATTCTCAGCCTTCGGTGACGCCATCTGGTTCATCACCACGATGGAGGAATTCTTCTTGGCCTTCATCGCCTCAACAGGCGACTCGTCCATTCCGATCACTTCAGTGGTCGCAACGATCTCGACGCGTTCATCGTTGAGAAAGCCGCGCTCTTCGAGTGCATCGCGGATCACGGCTTCGTCCCCAAAGAGGACGAGGCGATCATCATGCAACAAAGCCGGGAGCGCCTGAACGCATCCCTTGAGAATTTGGTCGGGGGCATTGTCGCCCCCCATCACGTCTACGCCTATGCGCATCGGAGAAGTTGTGCACCAGACCGGGGCTTACGCCTCGGGCTGGGCCACCCTCAACTGCAGGCCAGGACGCACGTAGCCGCAGTCGCGGCACGCGGTGTGCGGACGCTTGTTTGCGCCGCAGTTCGGGCAGTTGACGGTGTGTGCGACGGTGAGCGCCTGGTGAGCGCGGCGGCGACGAGTGCGGCCGGGAGATGTGCGGAATGCTGGAAGCATGGTGTGTGGGCCTCTATCTATGGACTGAAATGCGCTGCATTCCCCAGCGGGGGCCTGACCGAAGCGCAGGGGGCGGATGGTAGCCGAAACAGCATGCGCAACGCAAGATGCGTGCCGCATCGCTGACAGGCGACCCTGTTTCCGGTAATCTTGCACGCCCTGATGTTGAAGTTCGAATTGTTCACCGACGGAGCGTGCTCTGGCAACCCCGGCCCCGGGGGTTGGGGATTCATTTTGCGCGGCGGGGACCTTGCGCATGAGCAGTTTGAGAGCGGCGGGGAGCTCGGAACCACCAACAATCGTATGGAACTCACGGCGATTATTCGTGGTCTTGATGGACTACCCGACGGTGCGCAGGTCATTGTGACCACGGACAGCGATTACTGCGTCAAGGGACTGAATGAGTGGATTGAAGGCTGGAAAAAGCGTGGTTGGCGCAAGGCTGACAAGTCACCAGTACTGAATCGTGACCTGTGGGAATTGCTCGACGCGCATCGAACCCGCTTGCGGGTGCGTGCGACATGGATTCGTGGCCACAATCAGCATCCAGAGAATGAGCGATGTGACCAATTGGCCGTTGCCGCTATCGATGAAGTGCGTCGAAGCCGGCAAAGTGTGCACAATCGTGGCGCATAACTGAATTGATCATTCGGTGAATGAAGTTTGATTGTGCCGCCGTGGCGGTTGCGATCATTGACGATTCTCGCTATCGTTCACCCCTTCACCCAAACGGAAACATAGATAGAACCATGCCAACGATCAATCAGCTCGTCCGCAAGCCCCGCCGCTCGCCGGATGCGAAATCAAAGGTCAAGGACCTCGCAGCATGCCCGCAAAAGCGTGGCGTGTGCCTCCAAGTAAAGACCGTCACCCCGAAGAAGCCGAACTCCGCGCTTCGCAAGGTTGCACGTGTACGTCTCTCCAACGGCAAGGAAGTCACCGCCTACATCGGCGGCGAAGGCCACAACCTGCAGGAGCACTCAATCGTGCTCGTGCGCGGTGGTCGCGTTCGCGATCTTCCTGGTGTTCGTTACCACATCGTTCGTGGCACGCTTGACTGCCTCGGAGTGGAAGGCCGCAAGAAGGGCCGTTCGCAGTACGGTGTGAAGAAGAAGGCTGCTGCCTCGAAGAAGAAGAAGTAATCACGCACATTGGTGAGCGGGCTGTTCCCGCCCACCGTTCCATCACGTATCGGCGAGTAATTCCGCGCTTACCTCAGGGACATTTGTCCCGCGCGGCATGAAACCACCGGCTTTCGCCGGTTTCGCCAGAAGGAGACGAGAGATATGCCCAGGAAGTTCACCGCTAGCGAATCGCAACTCAAGCCTGACGCCCGCTATCAGGACAAGGTTGTTGCCAAGTTCATCAACTGCATGATGTACGGCGGCCAGAAGGGTCCAGCCACGCGCGTTGTTTACGACGCGTTCGATGAGATCCAGACCCGCCTCGATAAGGACAAGAACGAGAACTTGCCGAAGACGGCGATCGAGCTCTTCCAGAAGGCGTGCGACAACGTGCGCCCAGTGGTTGAAGTTCGTTCCAAGCGCGTCGGCGGAGCCAACTATCAGGTTCCAATGCAGCTGAACCGCCGTCGTCAGCAGAGCCTGACCTTCCGTTGGATCATCGACGCGATTCGCTCTGAGCGTGGTCGTCCGATGCACCTTCGCCTGGCGAAGGAACTGATGGACGCAGCGAAGAACGAAGGCAAGGCAGTGACCACCCGCGAGAACACGCACCGTATGGCTGACGCCAACAAGGCGTTCGCGCACTTTGCGTGGTGATCGCCTGCTCCGCAGCTTGATTTACTGAAATTTCCCGAAGCGCCAAGCACAAACTTGGCGCTTCGGTGTTTTTCTCTATCGTTGTGTCTATGCCTGACTCGTTGCCAGATCCGCACGCTCGTCACCACCGGCAAATGATCTTGCCGGGGTTTGGCGTGGCGGCGCAGGCGCGCCTTGCTGGGGCGCATGCGCTGGTAGTTGGTTGTGGTGCACTTGGATGTACAGCGATTGACCTACTGGCGCGCGCAGGTGTAGGCACGCTGACGCTGGTGGACCGCGATGTGGTGGAACTCACCAACTTGCAACGACAGTCTCTCTACGTAGACGCTGATGCGCGCGCTGGTGTGCCGAAGGCAGAAGCAGCGAAGCGTCGCGTGCAGGCGATCGATCCAGCATTGCGTGTGCACGCCTGTGTTGAGCATCTTTCATCTGACAATGTTGAAGAGTTTGTCAACGATTGCGAGGTGATCATTGACGGGCTCGACAACTATCGAACGCGTTACCTGTTGAATGATGCGGCGGTGAAACTTGGTAAGGCGTTTGTGCACGCCGGTGCGGTGGCGATGCGAGGCACATCCATGCCGATACTTGCTGGCGTAGCGGGCGCCCTTGGAATTCCAAGGTCTGACGCCCCGTGCCTGCGGTGCGTGTTCCCCGAAGTACCCGCGCCGGGCGAGGGCGAAACATGTGACACGGCCGGAGTGTTTGGTCCAGCGGTTGCCATGGTTGGCGCCTATGCGGCAGGGCAGGCGATCAAGTTGCTTGCGGGGCGCGTGGACCTGTTGGATGTCTCATTCTGGTCGATGGAACTTGAAACGAATCGGATGTCACGCATGTCGCTCGCGGGGGCGGGGCGGGCGGAGTGCCCATGTTGCGGTGCTCGGCAGTTTGAGTTTCTGGACGCGGAAACCGATGGCCGATGCACGGTGTTGTGTGGCCGCAACGCGGTGCAGGTGCGCCCGGCGGCGGTGGCGCAGATGGATCTGGTGCGTCTGCAGATGCGCCTTGCGTCGCTCGGAACATTTGTGATGGCGGATGGATTGCTCGTGGGTTCACTTGCCGGGTCGATGGAACTATCAGTGTTCCCTGACGGTCGGGCCATTGTGCGGGGCACCACGGACCCCATGGTTGCGCAGACCATCTACGATCGCTGCATCGGACAGTAACCAAATTTGTCTAGACTGCGGGTCTTATGTCATACGCCCATTACGTCCTCTCCGGCCTGAACATCGGCCTCGGCTACGCCGACGTCCTCACCAAGTCCATCCCCGCCGACAAGTTCGCGCACTTCCCCGCGAAGGACGTGGTCTGCCCCGCCTTCTACATGGCGCACCTGTCGCTCTACCCGCATCGTGCGCTCGGCGCGCTCGGCCGCCCCGATCTCATCGTTCCAAATCCTGCTGGTTGGGATGATCGCTTCAAGGCTGGCATCGAAGCCGCGCCTGGCGAATATCCGTCCAAGGACGAGATCATGAAGCACTTCACCGCCGGCTACCACTCCGTAGCCAAGGCACTTGAAACGGCCCCGGACTCCGTCTTCGCTGAGGAAAATCCTGCCGAAGGTCGCTTCAAAGAGATGTTCCCGCAGAAGGGCGGCGCGATCACCTTCCTGTGCATCGGCCACATGCAGATGCACCTTGGGCAGATCAGCGCATGGCGACGCATCATGGGCCTCGGGAGCGCCATGTGATGCGCGTAGCGCGAATGCTTCGATCAACGATCGCAGTATTCGCGCTGTTGCTTTCGGCAGTCATCACTGCACCCGTCACAGCGGGTAGCGATGCCGTCCGCTACGCCATCGGCGCCATTGATCTGTTGCCACTCAGCGCCGTGCTTGCCATGCTTGATGGCGCAGGGGTGACTACCCCGCGCAGCAGCGTGTTGGATGCGTATGAACGCTATCTAGCGGACTGGCGCACTGCGGAACTTGCGAACGCCGCAAAGCGAGGTGCCAGTAGTGGCACAGACACGCCCAGCCGCTTGTTTGGCGACCGCCCGATTGCAGAGTCCCGGGCCACCGTGCTGCAACAGCTCACGGCGCTTGACGCGTGTGCCGCACAACGCGAACGCCTTGAGGACGCGCTCTTTGCCGCCATCGCTTTGGCAAGCGATGAATCAATGCGTCCCAAGATCGCCAGCGTGCGGGCTCAACGAGCGTTGCAAAGCGCGGTCGCTGATCAACCCTCCGACATAGCGTCACTGGGCGCGCAACTTGCAGAGTTTGATGTTGAAGCCGCTCTCATGCGCGCACTTCCAGACGACCATGATGCACTTGCAGCCGCGATGACCGCGTTGGAACCAACCCGCGCTCGTCGGATCGCTGCTATCCGCGCGTTGTGCCAAGGCGTGCGCCAATCGCGCCTGGACTTTGCAGCGGACATGGATCGACTGGGGGTTTCAAAGATGTCCATGCTGGACTACATGGAACTGCGCGCTGCCGATCTGGCATCGCGCTCTCCTGATGCCGATGATGAGCCCGTTGCCGGAACGGAGTTTGCGCGCGTCGCTGGCGGAATGAGTCAGGCATATTTGGACAAACGTCAGAAACTCAGTGGTCCAGCGTCCGCGGTATTGCGCGCGCAGTGGGACGCGTGTCGCGTGCTGTTGGAAACGCTGCCCCCACGCGCGCGCTGGAAATTTGCGCTCCGCCTATGCGAGGAGGTGTACGACTTCAACGCTTGTAATGATCCAAGTACTGGAATCCCACTGGGCGGATTGTTGGCGCCACTTGTGCGGCCAACGCTTGACAACGCCTGTCGCGAATGCCTTCATAGCGCCATCGAAAAGTGGCGTGTCGACTTCCCAGCATTCTTGGTTGATGCGGGTAGCAAGCTTGTTGACCGCCAGTATCAAGCGCTGGGAAAGGTTGACGAAAAAAACCAGTGGTATCAGGCGAACCTAGCTATCAGCGAACAATTCGCCAAGGAGTTTGCAGCGTTTGAGAAGCGCGCACTCGCCCCGTGCGGCGCAGGTTGTGTTGGCAACGAGGAAGAATCGCCAGACTGGTCATTGCTTGCCGGCATTTCCGAAGCGAAGAGTTTCGTGGATGCGGCCAAGGCGGAGGAGTTGGAAGCCGAAGAGGCAGCACAAGGGGAAACCGCTGATCCGCTGTCCGTGGCACTTGCACAAGCAAACGGGAACGACACTTCCGCCAGTTCATTTGCGGACTTGCAAGCGCTGCTAGCGACCCTTCGTTCCTTTGGAATGCCGGAAAAATCTGCAGACACCATTCGCGGTCTGCATGCGGACTACTTGAAGCGCTGGGAAGAAGTTGTCGAGCCGTTGGAGGCTGCGTATGACGAGTCGTTCCGCTCCGCCACGGTGAATGCTGATGGCGTGGCGCAGTGCCCGCCGTGCGTGCGCGCCAGCGAGGAGCGCAACGCAGCGAGCGCTCGTGTAGATGCGGAATTCCAAGCTGCGATTGCCGCGGTGCTTGGCACCGCGCTCAGTGATAGCGATGCGGCGC
>DBCE01000161.1:6364-13713 GCA_002292895.1 Phycisphaerales bacterium UBA966 | reverse complement strand
ATTCAGGCGCAGCGACAAGAACTAGCAGCGGAACTTGAGTCAGTGTTGAATGACGTTGCAACGGCATGCCACATGACGCGCGATGAGTTGTCAGCGCAGATGGGCGACGTGCGTATGCACGTAGAGAAGAAGGCGAGCGCGGTATGGGAGGCCCGGCTTGAAATTGACCGAGCCAAGTACGGGGAGGATGCCGAGGGGCAGTTTGATGCGCAGCCGATCGCGGAACAGAGCGAAGCGCATGTGGTGAAATCAGGCATAGAAACTGCAAGCGCCTTCGTACTGCGAAAGCTTGCAGATGCCCATCCGGGGACCATTGAAGTTCAAGACAGTACGCGCCGCGTCTATCCGTGGGCATCGGCGCGGATCGACTTGGATCGTTCCAGCATGCCGCGACCGCTTCGTGGCAGCACGCTGAAACTTGATGTGCAAGGCATTGCGGATCATGTGATCGGCGGGGTTCGTGATGAAGTGTGGCGGCAGGATCTGGAGCGTCGACCATTTCGCGTTGTTGGTTCCGCGGGCGATGTTGCGTTGGACTTAGGCGGCTACCGTCCTGGCCACGACATGGTGGGCAGTTACGGAATCGAGCGCACCTATGAGGATCTTCTCCGTGGCCTGCGCGGTCGAACAGTGCAGCGCCTCGACACCAACGAGACATCGCGAACCGAGCCGGTGCTTGGATCCGACTTGCAACTGACACTCGACGTTGCGCTGCAGGCTCGCGTGCAAGCGCTCTTCATGCCAGAAGTGGGACTCGCGCGCGCACAGCAGTGGCATTACGGATGGGATAACGACGGTACGCCGAAGCAAATGCCGTTGTCATATCTGGCGCCATTGAATGGCGCTGCGGTGGTGCTTGATGTTGATACGGGCGAGATTCTCTCGATGGTGTCATGGCCAACAGTCGCTGCGGGGGAGGACTTTGATGACGCGGTGCGTGCCGCACGCCATCCGTCGGTCAATCGGGCCATTGAGGGCTTCTATCCGCCTGGCTCGATCATCAAGCCAATTGTGTATGTGAGCGCGGTACGCAGCGGAGCATTTGGTGCTGATGAAGAAGTCGAGTGCAACGGACACTTCTTTGGCGAGAGCGATCCATTCGGGCGCTGCTGGATCTACACGAAGCAGAATAAATACCTGACGCACAGCAAAGTCATCTCTGGACCGCTGGGCGTGGAGGCGGCCATCAGTCGCAGTTGCAACATTTACTTTTACACCATCGCGCAGCGCATGGGCTTGCGCACGCTGACTGATTGGTATCGCAACTTTGGACTTGGTCAGAAGTTGGACATCGGCATTGCGCGATGGGAGCCGCGATTGGATGACGCGGGCAACATCGTTGGGGATCGACTGTCTGGTGAGCATCCTGGCGTGCTGCCGTCGGTGCAGGCAATCGCCAAGATTGAATCGACGGGCGATCGAATCGTTCCAGTCATCGCTGGTATTGGTCAAGGTCCAATCGCGTGGACGCCCATGCAGGCAGCCAACGCCTACGCAACACTTGCGCGCGGCGGAGTGATTCGCGATGCGGAGTTGTTGGTCACTCCGATTCCGGGTCGTGCGGCGCGTCGGACTGGCGATTTGAAATTGAACCCGCATAGTTGCGAGCGCGCATTTGAAGGGTTGCGGCAGGCAGTTGAGGAGCAGCACGGCACGGGCAATCATGTGAGTTACGAAGATCGAAGGCCGGAGGCAATCATCAATGCGCCGGGCGTGGTGGTGTGGGCCAAGACCGGTACAGCGCAGGCTTCGCCGCTGAAGGTTGATGATGATGGCAACGGCACGATCGATCGCACGATTACTGGATTGAATCACGCTTGGTTTGTTGGTCTGGTTGGTGACGCGCAGGAGCACCGCCCGCGCTATTCGGTGGCGGTGCTATTGGAGCACGGCGGATCGGGCGGAAAGTCTGCGGGCCCGATTGCCAATCAGGTGATTCATGCGTTGATTGCGGAGGGTTACTTGCAAGGGGATCCGCAATCGCGCCCCGCGCGTAAGCCGTTGCAACCAATCGGTGCTGACGATATTGAGCCAACCGGAGGCGCTGGATGAGCATTCTGGTCTCCAATTCGCTGGCGCGCGGACTGCGCCGCGAGCGCGCGGTTGATACGCGCACTGCGGATCGGCAGTGGTTGCATTGGGCTTGGTTACCCGTTGTGGCTGGGCTGGGTCTGAGTTTGCTGGGTATTGCTGCTATTGGCACCACGGAGCCAGTGCTGGCGCAACGGCAGTTTGGATTTCTGATCGTTGGCATGCTTGCAGCGGCGTTTGTTGGTGCACAACAGTGGCGTTGGATGCGGCGTTGGGCATGGCTTCTCTTTGCAGTGAACCTGGCGTTCTTGGTGCTGCTATTGATTCCCTTTGTGCCAGACTCCATTGTGCGCCCACGCAACGGCGCGCGTCGCTGGATCAATCTTGGGGCGTTGGACTTCCAGCCAAGCGAATTGATAAAGCTCACCTGGGTAGTTGCCATGGCCGCGTGGATGCGCACCACGGCTCATGTGAAGCGCTTCAGTGGCATTATCGCCACCATGGTGGTGACGCTTGTTCCGGTGGGGCTGATCATCTTGCAGCCGGATCTTGATAGTGCGCTACTGTTCGCGCCGGTGCTTTTAGTGATGCTGCTGGCCGCCGGTGCGCGCATCAAGTACTTGCTGATCATTGCGTGCATTGCAGTGGTTCTGGCGCCATGCAGTTATCCCGTCCTCAAGAAGCATCAACGCGATCGCATTGACACACTGATCGCGCAGATTGTTGGCGATACGCGTCTCAACAACGGGAACGGATTTCAGTCGAGCCGAGCGGTCACCCTGGCGGCAGCGGGCGGGATTGTTGGTTCTGGCAAGTCAGAGTCTGGCGCACTGATTCACTACAACCGCTTACCCGAAGAGCACACGGACATGATCTTTGCGGTCATTGTCTGTCGCTGGGGCCTCCTTGGTGGTTTGGCGCTGTGGGCACTGGCAGCCATCTATGCATTTGGGGCATTCATGGTGGGAGTGCGCGCCGGAACCATGTTTGGACGCTTGGTCGCGGTGGGGATCGGTGCTATGGTGTTCCTGCAATTGATGGTGAATACTGGCATGACCATCGGCGTGTTGCCGGTCTCTGGCATGACGCTTCCGTTCGTGAGTTACGGCGGCTCGAGCCTGGTGTGTCTGTGGATCACCACCAGTGTCCTTTTTGCGGTAGCCAGCCGGCGATCGAGGGGCTTTGACCTCGACGCCTAAGATTCACAATTGGTGCACTACTGAACGTTGCAATTTCACCCTCATTCATCACCTTAACCCTACAAGTCTCGCCATTCATACTGAATCAACCAATTCCTCAGCTGCTGATCTTCCTTCGTCGTCATCGCTGCCGCCGCTGCCGCCTGTTCCGAACATTCCAGCAGCGGTCACTGAAGCACTCGCCACCATGGGCATTGAACTTGAACCTGGTGACGCCGAGCGGCTACGCGCGTACCTGGAAGCGCTTCGCGATGCCAACACGCGCTTCAATGTGACCGCCATCGTTGAGCCGGAAGCCATGTGGGTGCGACACATTCAAGACAGCCTGACCTTGGTGCCATTCCTTGCAAGTGCCGAAGCAAAGGCCGTGATTGATATTGGTTCGGGTGGAGGACTTCCAGGAATCCCGCTCGCCATTGTGATGCCAGAAGTGCAGTTCACGCTGCTTGAGGCAACTGGCAAGAAGGCGGCGTTCATCAAGGAAACCATCGCGGCGCTTGGTATTTCCAATGCGCGCATCTTGAACGATCGCGCTGAGACAGCGGGTCAGGACCATCATGATCACCGCGCCAAGTATGACGCTGTGGTGGCACGTGCGGTTGGCAAACTCAATGTGCTTGCTGAACTCACCGTTCCATTTGCGCGCGAGGCGGGATCGATCTTTCTGATCAAGGGCGATAAGGCTGCTGAGGAAGTGGAAGAGGCCAAGCCAGCGCTCTACAAACTGCACACGCATGTTGTTGACTTGCACAAGACGGCTACCGGCACGGTGGTGGTCCTAGAGAAGACGCGTGCCACACCGCGCAATTACCCGCGTCTGCCGGGCGAGCCAAAGCGAAGGCCCTTGGGGTGACACTCTCTGTTGATATGTTGCTTTCCGACACCGGGGCAATCGCGCGGCGATTGTCCGGCTTTGAAGTGCGTCCACAGCAAATTCTGATGGCAAGTGCGGTGGAGCGCGCGTTTGAAGAGCGGCAGCGATTGTTTGTGGAAGCAGGCACCGGGGTCGGCAAGAGCTTTGCGTATCTCATTCCTGCCATTCGGCGCATTGTGGAACGCGGCGAACGCGTGGTGGTGGCTACCAATACCATCAGTCTGCAGGAGCAGTTGATTGAGAAGGACATTCCGCTTCTTAATGCGGTGATTCCCGAGGAATTCAGTTCGGTGCTGGTGAAGGGCCGCGGCAACTATGTCAGCCTGCGCCGCCTCAAACTAGCCAGCGAGCGCGAGGGACGCCTCTTTGCGCATGATGAAGATCGCAATGACCTCCGTCGTGTTGAGCAGTGGGCGTACCACACTACTGACGGATCGTTAGCAACGCTTCCACAATTGCCGCGCAGCGAAGTGTGGGATCAAGTGCAGAGCGACGCGCACAATTGCATGGGGCGGCGCTGCCCAACCTTTGACAAGTGTTTCTATCAAGCGGCGCGCAGGCGTATGGAGAATGGGCAGCTGCTCATCACCAATCACGCGTTGTTCTTTGCTGACTTGGCCATGCGCGCCCGCGCGGGCGCTACGGGCGGAGTGCTCCCGAATTACCACCATGTGATTCTTGATGAAGCGCATGAGATTGAAGATGTTGCCGCAGAGAACTTTGGGATTCGACTCTCGGAGAGCGGCGTTCGGCATCTCTTGCGGACGCTTTATCAAGTGAGCACTGGTCGTGGCTATCTGAGCGCGATGCGCTCCGATGACGCAGCGGAAACAGTAATTGAAGATGCCATTCGCTGCATTCGGGACTGCGAAAGCGCTGCGGATCGGCAGTTTGACGCGCTGTGGCGCTGGCATGAGGAGTATGCCGAGTCATCAGGTCGTATGCGTGACAAGGATGCGGTGCGCGACCACCTGAGCGGGCCGATGTTGCAACTTGCTGCAACGCTGCGCATGTTGCGCGACCGTATCGCCAATGAAGCTGATCAGTTTGAGTTGAATTCCTACGCTGCGCGCGCCGAGGCGCACGCCACGGGTGCGCGTGATCTCTTGGCGCAGGCGCTCGCGGGGTGCGTGTACTGGGTGGAGATCGGCAAGAAGCGACGCGGCGGCGAGCGCCCCAACATGACCCTTGTGTGTGCGGCGGTGGATGTTGGGCCGATTCTGCGCGAACATCTCTTTGCGCAAGACAAGGGCGTGGTACTCACCAGTGCCACGCTCGCAACAAGCCACGGCGACTTTCGGCACGCCGCCATTCGCCTTGGGTGCGACGATCCGCAGACGCTGGAGCTTGGCAGTCCGTTTGACTACGCGCGCTTGGTTACGCTGATCATCGATCGCACCATGCCGGAACCGAATCATCCGGACTATGAAGATGAATTGGCGGGGCGGGTTCTGAGCCACATCCGTGAGACGGACGGCGGTGCATTTGTGCTCTTTACGAGCTTTCGAACGCTGAATGCGGTCGCTGAGCGTATTGCCGATCGGCTTGTTGATGACAGTTTCCCGCTGCACATTCAAGGCATCGGGGTGCCACGTAATACATTGCTCGAACGTTTCCGCACCGATGAACGCAGCGTGCTCTTTGGCGTTGCCAGCTTCTGGCAGGGTGTTGATGTACGCGGTCGGGCGTTGCGCAATGTGATCATTACGCGGCTTCCCTTTGAGGTGCCGGATCGACCGATCGTTCAAGCTCGCCATGAATTGATTGAATCGCGCGGGGGCAAGCCATTCTCGGAAGACTCACTTCCGCGCGCGGTGCTTCGCTTCAAGCAGGGGTTCGGACGACTGGTTCGTAGTTCCACTGACGAGGGCAGGGTGGTGGTACTTGACCCACGCATCCTCACCAAACGTTATGGGCGAATGTTCCTGGATGCACTCCCGGATGGAATTGTGGCGAGGGTGGAAGAGTGATCGTTGCCCCGGGCTCAAGCATCACGGCTTTCGACGTGGTCATGAGTGCAGTAGCGGGGTGATTTTGCCAAGCATTACCACGGTTCTGCGCACGCCATGCATATCACAGGCATCAGGAATTCGACCCCATTCTGAGAATCCGCGCGAACCAAACAGTCGCACGCTTGCCTCGTTGTGAGCGAAGCAGAGAGCAATGACGCGGTCGATGCCACACTCGGTGGTGCGTGCGAGCAGTGCATCAAGCATAGTTCTGCCCACGCCCCTGCCGACGGCTGATGGATCCACATAGACGCTCACTTCAGCAGTGGGCGCATAGGCCGCGCGGTCTTTGAAGTTGGTAAACGCGCCCCACGCGATGACTCGTCCGGACTCTTCCATGACCAGAACGGGTCGCGTGGCGTGGTCCCGCTGGTCCCACCACGCTTGGCGGGCAGGAAGTTGTTGCGGCGAAAGGTCCGCGGTGGACATGTGCGCAGGAATCGACGCGTTGTATATCGCCAGAATGCCTGGAAGATCGGCGCGGGTGGCAGGGCGTGGAGCGGAGTGCGTCATGAGTGTTGTTGTTCGATCGCGGTGGGTAGTGACCCTGCTGTGAACACGCGTACTATATTCGTATGAAGGTCATCGGAATCGTGTTGACGTGCGCATGCTTGGCTCCGCCAACTCATCCAGCCACTCAACTGTCGAATCGGACCTCCGATACGCCAAACAGTGCGAGCGTCAGCACCGGCGCCAGCGTTTCCAAGCGGGAATGGACGGTGGACGGCGTGGTCCGCACAGTCATTGTGTGCCTTCCACCCGCGGACAACCGAACGGCGGAGACTCCCCTAGTGTTCTGTTGGCACGGTCACGGCGGTACCGCAGTGCATTCGCGCGCAACCGCGGCATTTGAAGTCGCGTGGCCTGAAGCAATCGTTGTGTATCCGCAAGGATTGAAGACCGCGAGCCCGCTTGTTGACCCGGAAGGAAAGAAGTCTGGTTGGCAAACCACTGCTGGCAATGACGGCGATCGCGACATCAAGTTGTATGACGCCATGGTTGACTCATTGCGTATGGAGTACAAACTTGACGGACGACACACGTACTCCACTGGACATTCAAACGGTGGGTTCTTCAGTTACTTGTTATGGCAAACGCGCGGTGCAACGCTCGCGGCCATCGGCCCGGTGGCTGCCGCGTACCTCAAGCCCACCGCGGATATCAAGCCGTTGCCGGTGATTCATGTGGCTGGCAAGGATGATCCCCTGGTGAAATTTTCGTGGCAGGAGCGAACGT
>DBCE01000161.1:0-6312 GCA_002292895.1 Phycisphaerales bacterium UBA966 | reverse complement strand
CTGCCGATGCGTGCACAAGTGAAGGTAAGCCGTGGGCAACCGAGGGTGGTCTCACCGCAACGCTCTATGAATCGAGCAAGGGCGCGCCACTCGTCACCGTCATTCATGAAGGTGGTCACGAGTTTCCGAAGGGCGCGACTGCACTGATTACTCGATTCTTCAAAGAGCACGCGCAGCCAGCGGTGACTACACCTGTGCCGAAGTAACTGCACGCCAGACGTTGTAGTGCCGGGACGTTACGTGTGCTGGAGTGAATTGGACGTTGCCGACGTTTGGTCGGTCGGGTCGTTGGTCTTGCTGTCGGTGCCACCAGATCCGTCAGTGTCATCGGTTCCGCCGGTTCCGTCCACACCACCCATGCCATCCGCACCACCGATGCCATCGAGCCCATCAAGGCCATCGTTGCCGTTCGCCGCCGCTGGCACGACCTTTCCGACCAGCCACATCGCCCGCTCAAAGAGCGCCAGCGTGTACTGCAGGCCGGGTCGAGCGCCGCGTGATGTTGACGCTGCGATGTCTGCCCGCAGTTGTTCCATGAGGTCGCCGCGGTCGCTGACAATCATGAGCAACATGGAAACATCGCTCGGTACCCGACTGCGATCGCACTCCACCAGTTGCGAGAGCACCAAGTGCAGCCCCTCCGTCATCCCAAACAGCAGCGCGTTGCCGTCGGAGTCGCCCCCTGTCTCACTGGCACGGCGTTCATCCAGCGATGCGCGGGCAAAGTGTGCGACTTCGGTCACCAGCTGATCCACTGCACGTTGCTTCATGTCTAACGCGAGCAGCTGCTCAGCGTCTTGCCGATCAAGCCGCGTCTGCGAAAGTTCCCGGAGCGCATGATGGATCTCAGCGCCCAGTGACTTGCACGACTCCGCCATGTGGTTGCACTCAGCCAGGGTCCGCTCGCCATCAGAACGCACGCAGTCAAGAATGTCAGGAAGTCGCTCGACAATCCGCGATTGCTCGCGCGCAATCATGTCCAAGAAGCTGGTCGGATCAACACCCGCGCCCTGGTCGATGTACATCGGCGTGGCAAGATTCTGCGCATCGGTTGGCGGGCTGAGCCGGTTCAACCATTGCGTCCAACGGCTGCCACACAGTTCCGCAATTCCAACGCAGAGCGATTGCTGCACCACGTACACGACCGCCAGCATGCGGCTTGAGTCTGAGGTGATGGTGTTGCGAATCAGATCCAGCAGGCTTGGTAGTCCCGTGAACTTTGTAGTGATCACTTCAAGCGCCAATATGGCGCCCGCAGCGGAGTTGATGATCGCTTGGAAGTACGCCAGTTGTCGGGGTAGGCCATGTGAGCTGCGGCCCATCAGTAGCACCGTCGCACCGACACCCACACCGGCGCCGTGAACCATCATGGCAGCTTGGCTGTCAGTGAGGATGCCGCTGTTCACGAACGTAACAACGATCACCACGATCGCTGATGTTGATTGGATCACCAAGCGCGATGCGATCCCCACTACGAAGCCGAACACGAGCGAATCGCCCAAGGTCTGCGCAAACTGCCTAAACCACGGCTCATCAGGGATGCCGCCCGTGGCATCCTTCAGGAATTGCAGGCCGAGCATCAGCAGACCCAGCATGAACAGACCACGCCACGCGGGAAGTAGGAATTCTCGGCCGGCACGGAAGGTTGCCAACAGGCCGCCAACGCCGAGGATCAGGGCGATGACAGTACGAATATCGAACGATGCAACGAATGGGAGAACCACCGTCCCCAGGTTGGCCCATGCAACCATCGTGAGTGCACGTCGGAGCGTCAACAAGCGGCTTGATACAAAGCCAGTGACGATGAACGATGCCGCGGTGGAACTTTGCGCGAGCGCTCCGAGGATGAATCCCCACAGGGCGGCGAGTGCGCCCGTTGACGTGAATCGCTCGATGCGCTGGCGGAGCGAGCGTCCGGCCATCGACTTGAGGGATTCCTTGACGCCATCCAGACCATGAAAGAAGAAGGCGAGCCCCGCGAGGAAAATGGCTATCGCCGGAAATGTCGTCAAGTGCTCGGACGTGTTCAAGCGGGCGCCTTGGTTGACTCGGGTTGTACTTGGTACGGCGTAATCACCGATCCCAACCCGGCAATCCGCAGCAACTGAATGATGGCGGGGCTGGCTCCAAAGTGATGAACGCTTCCACCATTTGCCTTGGCGAGTCCCGCCGATTGCACAAGCACGCCAAGACCTGCCGACGCCATAAACACCAGGGCGGTGAGGTCAAAGACCACCCGCTTCGCACTGGGATTCATGACCGCACGAATCATGGTGAGCGTCTCAGCAGCGTTCTTCGAATCGAGGCGACCCGAAAGGACCACAACGACTCCATCAGGGATTGACTTGATCGGCTCGCTCATGTGTATTCACACCCAATTTCAAAGACTTCAAGAAGGTACTTGGCACTTCGTGGTTTCATGGTTGAGCACTGTCTTGATTCGGTTAAGAATGCGCTCGGTCCCAGCGGCCGACCCGCCATGTTCCGATGACCCGGTCCCGAGGGGAAACTCACATTTTCACTAAAGAATTGACCAGTTTGCCAGAGGTTTCCTTCCCTCGGTCATCCACGCCGGGGGTACATACCATGAGGCGATGGGCAACCCCACGCACCGTTCCTATCTGTCCGCCGCCACTGCCTTTGCGATGTTGTGCCTAGCGGTCGGCCACGCCAGCGCGCAAGTTTCCGGCGAGTACTCGATCGCACCTGGGCTCACCCATCCGGACAACCTGCCACCCGCACCCGATCAAGACAACGGCGAGACCTTTTGGCCGCAGGTCGCGGCGGTGAATGGTTCGGTGTACACGCTGTACACCCCGCAGTTTGAGTCCATCATTGGTACGGCAAGTACGGGTCGCGCGGCGTTCCGGATTGCAACGCCGGGCGCGCAGCGCACCTATGGAGCGATGTTCTTCAGCGCCACACTTGACAATGACCTGGCCGCTGGACTGATTCAGGTTTCTGGAATGCAAGTGACCCGCGTGCAGCTGGCGGGTAGCCAAGATTCCACTGCCACCACCGCGGTACTGCAGCAGATGCTTGCCAGCGCAACGTTCACTATTCAGCGTTCAGTAGTGTTGGAGAATATGCAGGTGACATCGCTGCAGGCTGAAGCTGCGCCGCTTGGAAATGCAGCGCCGGTGATTCGAGTCATTGATCATCCTGCGGTGTTGCTGCTTCTGGATGGGGCGCCAGTACTTCGTGATGTCGGGTCGGGTGTTGGCATTGCACAGAACACGCCATCGCTCTTGGCGTTCGATTCCGCCAGTAAGACCTGGTTCACGCGTGTGGGCGCGAGCGTTTGGATGCAATCTGCAAGTTTCAGCGGACCATTCATGAGTGGCGCGGCGCCCGTTGATTCAGTGGCGAACGCCATTAATGCTGCGTTGCCGCGCAGCACCGCGGCAGTACAAGCGGATGGGTCAAGTACAGCTGTGACTGGATCGTCTGCGTCAACTGCATCTGCAACAAGCCAAGTACCAGAAGTCGTCGTCAGCACCAGTCCGCTGTGCCTTGTTTCGATCAATGGCGCACCCAACTTAGCGCAGGTAGCCGACGGGCTCTTTGCAATTTCAAACGCGAATTGCGACCTCTTCACCGCTACGGCATCCAACACGTGGTATTTGCTTGCATCTGGCCGTTGGTTCACAAGCGGTGATCTGATGAACGGACCGTGGAGCTATCTCAAGCCATCAGCCCTTCCGACATCGTTTGCATCGATTGATCCAAAGGGAACATGGGGCAATGTGTTGGCAGCAGTGCCGGGAACATCTGCAGCTAATGACGCGATCTATCAGCAGTCTGTGCCGCATGTCGCAACGCTGGATCGATCGAAGGCAAAGGCATCGCTCTCGACGATCGGTGGTCCTGCGCGATTTGTGGCCATTGATGGAACGAGTTTGAGTTGGGCACCCAACGCGAGTTCGCCACTCATTCTCTGTGAGGGCTCGTACTACGTCTGTCAAGATGCAGCGTGGTTCACTTCCGACGCCGCCACCGGACCGTGGGCGTTGTGCGATGCCGTCCCGCAGTTGATGTATGTGATGCCGCCGAGTTCGCCGGTGTACGGGGTGACCTTTGTTCGCGTGATGGGCTCAACGGCCGACACGGTGACTTTTGGCTTCACGGCTGGCTATATGAATAGCTATGCAAACAACGGAATCGTTTCCTATGGAACGGGTTTCGCAACAGCGGGCATGACGGCGCCGGGCGTGGCTGGCAATGATTACTTGGGTTACCCCGGAACCTACGGAAGTTGGCCGAATTTCGGCTACGCCGGCTGGATGTACGAGACTGCGCCCGGTTGGGGCGAGTACGGATTGCAATGCGCACCGACCTGGGCATGCAACGGTTGGTGGGGACCAGGACGCTCCTTTGGACTTGGTTATGCATTGGGCATGGGCTACGGTGGATCGTGGCACTGGGGCTATCACCCATGGGGTTGGCGTGGCACTGATGGATGGTGGATGAATCATTGGAGCGGTGCATATCGCCGCGCGTGGAGTGATGCGGCGCGCAGTTACAACCGTGCGGCTGCAGCGGGGGACATCAATCAGTTCTCGAAGGCAGCATCGTCGCGCACGGGGGCGGGTGCACCTGCGGCGAACACCGCTGCGAAGACCGCTGCGAACACCGCTGCGAACACCGCTGCGAACACCGCTGCGACCACCGCAAACACAGCGCAGTGGCGACACGCGGGCGGTGTCAATGATGATGTGTCCGCGACCCGTGATGGTCAGGTCATGCAGCAGCGCGGAACGCAGAGTTTCGCACGCGCAGACGGTGGATGGAGCAGGGCACCGGGTAATGGCTCCGCGAATGCGGTAGCAGGTGCTGCGAACAGCGCGGGCGCGATGGCGAGTGATAATTCCACAAGTCAATTTCAAGAGCGCGACGGGTCAGCCGCCGCAACCTCCAATGCACGATCGTCGACAATGGATGACTTCCGTCCGGACCCAAACCACAATTTCGACGGCAGCCCGCGCGGCGCGTTCGCGCGTGGCGAAACGAATTACGCTGATCGAAACGAAGGATTGCAGCCGGGAAACGCTGGGCGTAACTCGTCGCAGTACTCGCGCGGCGGCGCGTGGAACGGCGGCGGTTGGGATCAGCGTAATGGATCCGCCAACGACAATTCCACATGGTCGAACGGTCAGCGTGGCTACGGTGAACTCAGTGGATACACCGGCGCTCGTGGCATCGTTCGTTCCGATGAAGACTCGGGAAACGGTGGCTACTCAAATCCATCGGGATACCAGCGCTATGAGGATCGCGATGGTTACGCCAAGTACGAGCACGGCGGCGGTCCAGTGAGTGGCTACACGGGCGGAGGCCAGACGCGCAACTACAGCATGTTCGGCTACGGCATGGTTGGCGGCCAGAATCCGCATTACACGTGGATGGGTATGTGGCCAGGCAACGGCTACTACGGGGGCTACTACGGTGGATTTGGCGGCTACGGCGGCTATGGTCGTGGCGGTGGTGGCATGCGCATGGGCGTCGGGCGCGGTGGTGGTGGACGGCGGTGACCGGCTCGGTGCAGGAATCGCGGATGCTTCCATTTCTGTGCCATAGATACGACCGCTCGTGGCGCACATGGACTCCTTGCCCTGCCTGCGTGACATTGACGTTCACACCATATCGCCGCTGTGATCGTGAAAGACAGAGCACCAAGAGGCTCACACGCTGGGGGACACATCATGACATCGTCCCGAGCGACTGCCCGAAGTGCCCGTAATGACGTTGGATGCAACGTCCCCGAGTACGGTCGTCAGTTGACCGTGGAATCGCGCCGAAACAGTTGCCCCAAGGAGCCGTACCATTGGCTCCCTCCATGTCTTCAGCCACGCTTCCTCGTCGTACGTTCGCCATCATCTCTCACCCGGATGCCGGCAAGACCACGCTTACGGAGAAACTGCTGCTCTATGGCGGAGCGCTTGAGCTAGCCGGCTCGATCACCGCGCGCAAGAACCAGCGAGCCACCACCAGTGACTGGATGGAACTGGAACGCCAGCGCGGCATCTCCATCTCCAGCACGGTGCTGCAGTTTGACTACGACAACTTTCGCATCAACCTTCTTGATACGCCGGGCCACAATGACTTCAGTGAGGACACCTATCGCGTGCTCACGGCCGTCGATGCCGCGATCATGGTGATTGATGCAGGTAAGGGTATCGAGGCGCAGACGCGCAAATTGTTTGAAGTGTGCCGACGTCGCGGTGTGCCGATCTTCACCTTCATGAATAAGTGCGACCGCCCCACGCGCGAGCCTCTGCAGTTGCTCGATGACTTGGAGAAGGCGCTCGGCATTGC
>DBCE01000165.1:5535-8036 GCA_002292895.1 Phycisphaerales bacterium UBA966 | reverse complement strand
CGTGGGGATTCCAATGCCAAGGTTCACGTAATAGCCATCGCGCAGCTCACGCGAAGCACGCAATGCCAGTTGGTTCCGATCAAGTGCCATAACGAATCCTCCTTGCGTTTGCGGGTTCGATCAACCGAAGACGATGCCTTGTGCGAGCGGCAGATCCTTGGACCAATTGATGGTGCAGGTCTGTCGGCGCATGTACTGCTTCCAGCTATCGCTGCCCGATTCGCGCCCGCCGCCAGTGTCCTTCTCGCCGCCAAACGCGCCGCCGATTTCCGCGCCGCTGGTACCAATGTTCACATTGGCAATGCCGCAGTCGCTGCCTTCAGCGGAGAGGAATCGCTCCGCACTCCGCACGCTGTCAGTGAAGACGGCGCTGGAAAGCCCTTGATCGACGCCGTTATTGATAGCAAGCGCCTGATCGAATGAATCAACCGTAAAGATGTAGAGAATCGGCGCGAAGGTCTCTTCGCAGCAGATCGCCGGCACCACACCGCGTGGAACGGAAATCAAGGTCGGCTCCACAAAGTTGCCTGCCTTCTTTCGGAAGCGATCGATACCTGCGGTACCACCAGCAAGCACCTTGCATCCCTCGGCTTCGGCACGCACGATCGCCGCGCGCATGTTCTCCACGGCGCGTGCATTGATCAGTGGTCCCATGAGCGTTCCCTTCTTCATCGGGTCGCCAATCGGCACGCTCTTGTAGCTCTTCACCAGACGCTTCGTCAGTTCGCCAACAACATCCTTGTGCACGATGAGTCGCCGAGTAGTGGTGCAGCGCTGACCGGCAGTGCCAACCGCGCCAAACAACACGCCGCGTGCAGCAAGATCCATGTCTGCATCCGGCATCACAATGATCGCGTTGTTACCGCCCAGTTCAAGGAGCGTGCGCCCAAGCCGCTTGCCAACAACCTCGCCCACGCGTCGCCCCATGCGGGTGCTGCCAGTGGCGCTGATCAGCGGCAGGCGTCGATCCGCAAGCATGGTCTCGCCCACCTCGGCATCGCTGCCGATCACCAAGCCAAACACGTCTTCCGCGCGGCCGCACTTCGGTACGAACACATCTTGCTTGCGCATCACATCTTGCGCCACCTTGTTCATAGCGATCGCAGTGAGTGGCGTAATCAGGGAAGGCTTCCAGATCATGGTGTCGCCGCACACCGCGGCAAGCATGGCGTTCCATGCCCACACGGCAGCGGGAAAGTTGAACGCAGTGATGATGCCGATCGTTCCCAGTGGATGCCACTGCTCATACATGCGGTGGCGTGTGCGTTCGCTGTGCATGGAGAGTCCGTACAACTGCCGCGAAAGTCCCAGCGCAAAGTCAGCGATATCGATGCACTCTTGCACCTCGCCAAGACCCTCGGCGTAGATCTTGCCCATCTCGCGCGCGACTAATTCGCCCAGTTGATCCTTCTGCGCACGAAACTCTTCGCCGATGAGACGCACAATCTCGCCGCGCTTTGGCGCTGGCAGCATGGCCCATTCCGGCTGCACTTCGCGCGCGGCGCGAACGGCGCGCTCGTACTCCTTGGCGCCGTCAAGTCGGATGGTGCCAAGGATCTTGCCGGTCGCCGGTTCAAGGCTGTCGATCGCCTTTCCTTCAGCGAGCAGCGTGGCTGTCTTCACATTGCGGGAGAGGAGGCGCGCGTCGCGCGCGATGCCGAATCGCTTGAGGTAGTCAGTTGCCATGGGACAGGCAGGATACGGGCGTGAAAGAAACACGGCGCGGGCCTGAATGGCGCCGCGCCGTGGTGTTTCAATCGAAGAGCGGCACGCCGCTCACAGTGCACTCACTTGGCCGCTGGTGCAACCGGTTCTGCTGGCTTTACGGCAGGCGGATTCGCGCCGGTCGGCGCTGCTACCGGTACCACCGGCGCAACTGGCGCGGCTGCCTTCGCATCAGCCATCATCTTCGCGGCAGCGGCGGCATCAATCTCAGCCGCGGATCGCATCATGAGCTTCTCTGACGGAACATCCGGGAAGATTCGCTTCGTTCCGGTCTGGTCGGTGGCTTCGGCTGGGCCTGGTCGAACGGCGCCCATGGCATCCAACACATCCATGCCAACCACGATCTTTCCGAACACTGCGTAGCCAGGTCCGTTGGCGCCGTCGAGGGCCGGATTATCTTTCAGATTCAGGAAGAACTGGCTGGTTGCACTGTCTGGCGACGGCGTGCGAGCCATGGAAATCGTGCCGCGCATATTCTTCAGACCATTGGTCCACTCGTTCTTGATGGGCTCGTTGGTCTTCTTCTGCACAAACTTCTCATCGAATCCGCCGCCCTGCACAACAAAGTTTGGCACGACGCGGTGGAAGACCGTCTGGTTGTAGAAACCTTCCTTGACGTAACGACGGAAGTTCTCAACCGAGATTGGTGCCTTCACCGGATCAAGTTCAAGGACGATGGCGCCCTTGGTGGTGTCGAGCATAATGAAGATTGGACCAGTCGCAGCAGGCGCCTGAGCCGCGGGCGCTTCCGGGGCAGCGGTTGCCGGGGCAGCTGG
>DBCE01000165.1:2637-5530 GCA_002292895.1 Phycisphaerales bacterium UBA966 | reverse complement strand
GGGGGAGCTGGAGTCGGAGCGGTCGGCTCTTGGGCAACAGCCGCTGACATGAAGGCGAAGGCGCAGGAAGCGGTAACGGTGCGGAGCAAACGAGTAGTGGTATTCATGGTGAGTTCCTTGTTGGGGTGCGCATCATACGCAGCAATTGGCAGGTGATGCCGCCAATTTCATGTCCATCTCGCCCGCCAAATGGACGTCTCACTGCATAGGATTGCGGCAATTCGTGCAGCCGAGCACATTCCGCTACCTCCCAACCGCTATGCACTCCCTGATCCGACCAATCCTCGACCTCTTCAGCAGCGTTCGCTTTGGCATTGTGCTGCTGGTTCTTCTCTTTGCGTACATGTCGGTTGGGTCGGCGGGCATCCTGTACCCGATTCATCCAAACATCTTCCATCCGGACGCATGGGTGCACGCGCAGATGCGCCAGTGGCGCCCGTTTGAGATGACTGAATTCGAATGGTTCCATTGGTGGCCGTTTGATGTACTGATGGCGCTCATTGCACTCACGCTGGTCACTACCACCGTGCGCCGTATTCCGCTGCGGGTAGTGAACCTTGGCGTCTGGATGATTCACTCCGGCATCATCATGTTGATCGTCGGCAGCGTGATCTACTTTGGAACGAAGGTTGAAGGCGAGGCACCAGTGGTCCGCCGCACCGTCACCATTGGTATCGCTGCAAAGGATGGCCCCGCGTCGGAACTCATTGCCACCGGAACCATCGTGGCGATGCCAGGCAGCAAGCTCACTGTGGGGCAGGGCGCGGATCGATACGACGTTGAAGTGCAGTCGATTGACCCGTCGTGGGAACTACGCTCGGGTGCAGATATCGGTAAGCGCGCCTACAGCGTCAACCTGGTGATCACAGCGCCGGACCGCCGCTTCATGCGGCAGGTGATCGCTGGTTACCCCGAATACACCGAAGACCTGATCTTCACGCAAGACAAAGCGCAGCCAGTGAAGCGCGCCGTCAAGGAAACCGGGAAGCCGATCATTGATTCCCGCCTCTTTGTGGCGCTTGACTACTGCCCGCAAACTGATTTTTACCTGAAGAATGACCTGGAAAAGAGTTGGGCGCTCTATGTTCGTCGCCCCGGCGAGACACGCTGGGTGGAGCGACCAGTCATCGGTCTTCCTCTTTATAACGATTACGTTCCGGATCTCAACGAGGTCTTCCTTGGTCCAGCCGAGAGCGCTGAGCCGCGTTCACTCCGCGTGATGATTCCTGCCGCTGCCGCTGATGATCCGGCTCCCGGCGTGGTCTTTGAAGCAACCGGATACCTGCGCTACGGGCAGATGCGCACGCGCTTGATTCCAGGCGGAACGGACGCCGCTCCCAACGCCGTGGCGGCAGTTGACGTTTCTGATTCTGAGGGTCGAGCAGCGCAGTACCGGCTGATTGCTTCTGACCCACAGAAGCGAAGTGCGGACGGCGGCGTTCTTGCCATTCGGCAAATATCCGATGAGGAACAACTTGCTCCGCTGCTTGCGCAACCGACACTTGTGTTCCGCGTGCCATCGCGCAACATCACGCTCACGGAGTCCGTGAAGGACGCCGCGCTGACGGACAAGGACGCGCAATGGCGCCCGATCGGTCCGGTGGATTCCGGATACGCCTACCGCGTGGTAGCGGTGCAGGATGACCTGCCCATTGGAGGTCGTGAGCTTTCAGTAGCCATTCTTGAACTGCGAACACCCGCCGGTGAATTCCGCCGCTGGACATTCAGCGACCCAACCATGAGCCGCGACTTGGCGCCGGGTGAAGACCCCATGGCCGCCATGAAGCGGGGCGGCGAGAGCTTCACTGACAAATCACTCGAAGTGGAATATCGCCCCGGAAACGGCCTTGCCCTTGCGTTGCTGGTGGCTGGCCCAGAAGCGGGGCGTCTGCGCTTAGTTGATTCGCTGGGTCGCCCGGAAGCCCGCGTTGTGGACGTCACGCCGCGCATCCCGGTTGAACTGGCTGCTGGCGTCAAGTTGACGGTGACTGACTGGATGCCAAACGCTATTCAGGAATCCAAGCCGTTCGTCGTGCCGCAATCACAACGGCAGCGCGACGCGCGCGAATTGTTCTCCATGATGCGCGTGAATCAGGTGGTTCCAGCAAAGGCCGCCGCGGCGCCAACCGCTCCGGGCGCGGCGTCCGCATCAACCGCCGAATGGCTCACCTATCACCCCTATGTCTTCGATCGCGCCCAGGATGTCTTGCGCCGCTATTGGCTGACGCCCAGCACGCTCACACTTGCTGATGGCACTGCGCTTGAAGTGCTCTTCTCACGTCAGCGCGAGCCGCTCCCTGCTCCCGTTGCACTGGAGACGTTCGAGTTGACCACCGAAGTGGGTGGCTTCTCCGGGCAGAGTTCCAGCATTCGTAACTACACCAGCGTGGTGCGCTTCCAGGAAGCGGGCGGCACGTGGGGCGCACCTGAACGCCTGAGTGTCAATGAACCCGTGGAGTTTGACGGAATGTCGTTCTTCCAGAGTCAGTGGGACCCACCGGAAGAAGCGCGGCAGGGCGGTATGGCGAGCGCCGGACTCAACTACACGGTGCTTGGTGTTGGTAATCGCCACGGGGTGTGGGTGCAGCTCATTGGTTGCATCGTCGCTTGCCTGGGCATGATGTACGCGTTCTATGTGAAGCCCGTCATCAAGCGTCGCAATGAACGCCTTGTTCTTGAAGAGATCGCGCGCGCCAAGGCTGAAGGCCGGCGCCCCTCGTTTGCAAAGCACCATACGGAGTCCGTCCATGCGTAACAGTTCACAACGCTTGCTATCCGCCTGCTGTTCCGTGTTGCTTCTTGCAGTAGTCGCGCTGGTGACGTGCGCTCCGGTGCGTGCTGATGATCTCCCATTTGCGCAGCAAGTGGATCTCACGCCGCTCGACCGCGTTGC
>DBCE01000165.1:0-2562 GCA_002292895.1 Phycisphaerales bacterium UBA966 | reverse complement strand
GTCACCGGTCCGCGCAAGATCGGCGGTCAGGGATCGGACTTCACCTACTTTGACCTTCTCTTCCGTGGTAATGCGTACGAAGACGCGGACGTGATCTACGTCAAGAACCGCGAAGTGCGCGCGCGCATTTCGGAAGCGGCGCTCCGTGCCGATCCTGCGCTGACTGAACGGCTGCGAGCATTTGAAGCTAGCGGCCTTGTCTCTCAGAAGATCCTCAACCTGCCGCCAGTGCGCACGGAATTGCAAGCGATGGAAGGCGATCTCATTCGCACCGCCAAGGAAATGGACTCCATCAAGGGCGCGTTGTCGGTGAAGGATCCATCGTTCCTGCTTGGATCGCTGCGCGTCATTCCGCCCGCTGACGGATCGCTTGATAAGCCATGGGTTTCGATTGGCGACATCATGTTGCTCGGCGCTGACCCCGCCACGCTGCCCGCCGCCGCGCGCGACCGACCAATGAACGCGGTGCCCGGCATCGACGAAGCCAAGCAGCGACAGCTTGCCGCCGATTGGCGCGGCTTTGTCATGGCGTGGCAGCAAGGTGATGCAACGGCAGTCAACACGCGCGTCAAGGCCATCGCCACGCTGTTGCCGACGCTCGTGCCGTCCATCTATCCGCCAGCGGAACGCCTGGAGTGGGAGGGTTGGTACTTCCGCAACGGCAATCTGAGCCGCTCGTGGCTGGTGTTCCTTGGAGCGATTGTGTTTCTGCTTCTTGGTCTTGTCTATCGATGGAAGCGTGCCACGCAGATCGGAATGGGCGTCTTTGCGGTGGCGTTCTTGTTGCAGACCTTTGCGGTCATGTTGCGCTGGTATATCTCGGGGCGCTGGCCCAACTCCAACATGTTTGAGGCGGTGACCACTGCAGCATGGATGGGAACAGCCGTGGCCTTCATTGCCGAGGTGACATTCCTGCGCCGCACTGCCATGCATGGCGTCGTGGCGCTCGGTGCGTGCGTCACCAGCATGGTGGCGCTGATGGCTGCGCATTTCCTGCCGGTGCAGCTCAATTCAAATATCTCCAACATGATGCCGGTGCTGCACGACGTGTGGCTGTACATCCATACCAACGTGATCATCTTTAGTTACGCGCTGATCTTCATGTCATCCATTTCGGCGTTCTGCTACCTCGTGTGGCGGATGCGCGGCGGCGGCTTGGCATTCGCGCGTGTGGGCGGCGCAGGGCAGGCGATGGAAATGATGGCCGCGGGCAGTGGGGCGGCCGGCGCGGCGAGTGGCGGCGGTGCGGTCAGCAAGACGGCGCATCACCGCGCCACGGGCGTCGGCGAAGTGTTCGACGGCGTCACCATGTTGCTCACGGAGCTGAGCTTTGTGATGTTGTGGGCGGGGATCGTGATGGGCGCCATCTGGGCTGACCATAGTTGGGGCCGCCCGTGGGGCTGGGATCCGAAAGAGGTGTTCGCGCTCAATACGTTCATCATCTTTGCGCTTCTGATTCACGTGCGCTGGAAGGTGCGTGACAAGGGACTGTGGACGGCCATCCTGGCAGTAGCGGGCGCGGCGGTGATGCTCTTCAATTGGATCGTCATCAACTTTGTGATTTCTGGGTTGCACTCGTACGCGTAAAGTCGGTCTGGGGTATCCCCGCACCTACCTGCTCCACGCCCCCAAGCGCACCCGCGCCTGGGGGCGTGTGTGCGTTGGGATTTCGTGATGTTTCAACGTCGCGAGTACACTTGTGAAGGAATGAACCAGAGTGAATCTTCAGACAATCGCGAAGACGTAACCGCATGGGCAATGCAGTGGAAAGCCATGTCGAAGGCATTGCAACGTGAGAGTGCGTCAGACTGCGAAACTCGATTTCAGCGGTCGTTGAACGCCCTCCTTGGTGATATCCCGTCATCCTGGCTCCGCGATCGGAGCGGCCCAGAGTCGGGATTGATTGCGTTTCATGCGGCACTGGTGCTGCGGGGCGCGAAATGAGGCAGCTGTTTGGGGCTGCTGCTTCTGCGTTGGCAGCATTGAGCGAGCAAGGCATTGACGCATGCGTCATCGGAGGGCTAGCAGTAGCACGTTGGGGCGAGCCGCGATTCACTGTGGATGTTGATCTTGTTGCAATGACTGCAGTCAGTCGAGATGCGGAAGCGGTCGATGCGTTGTTAGTGAAATTCATGCCGCGCATGCCTGATGCACGGGCGTTTGCGCTTGCTCATCGCGTTCTGATTCTGGAGAGTTCGGAAGGCGTGCGGCTTGATGTTTCACTTGGTGCATTGGAGTTTGAGCGAGACATGGTTGCTCGCTCAACCGAGTGGTCCGTCGACGGATGCCCCTCGATTCGTACATGTTTAGCGGAAGACCTGTTGGTGCTGAAGGCATTTGCCGGGCGCGAAAAGGACTGGGGTGATATCCGCGGGATCATTCGTCGGCAGGGTGCAGCCATCAATCGGAATACCGTGGTTCAGCGCCTGACACCCTTGGCAGAGTTTGCCGAACGCCCTGAAGCGCTCAGGGGTTTACAAGAAATGTTCCGTGATTCGTCAGCTGAGTGACTGGCCTCAGCTAGCGGTCACACTCTATGCCCCCATGCGCACCCGCGCCTGG
>DBCE01000056.1:9677-12554 GCA_002292895.1 Phycisphaerales bacterium UBA966 | reverse complement strand
AACGCGCGTGGCGCACGCGACAGCGCGTCATCCACTGACTGCATGAGCCACGCATGGTGCGGCCGATACCACGCCGCCAAGATCTCCTCCCGCCGCGCTCCAGTGATCGGCCCCCGTATCACGTTTCCATCATGACCACGTTCGTAGAGAACACCGAGCCCGCATTTCGCCATCGGCTCCAACGCTTCGCGCTCGAATCGCTCCGGGTCCACCGCCAGGCGGCTGATTGGGAAGATCAGCGCCTGGGTGTTCGGCAGGTTGCTGTCGAACAGTTCATCCGTAAAGTGATCCGTCGACGCCGCCAGATGCGCGGACAACTTCTTGTGACGAACAACAAACTCACGTTTCAACGAAGCAGGTATCCCAACCTGGCTGTGCGGAATGTGCAGAATCAACGGAACCGGCTCCGTGGCATCACGCTTCGCCTTCGCACGCAACACCTTCTCGCGCCGTTGCGTTCGCTGTGCCCGGTTGTACCGCGGAATCTGCCCGCCAATGGTGTCCATCCAATGCAGATTGACTGACCCGAGGTACCACTGCGCGTGCGGCACCGATCGAAACAACGCGTCGGCAACATCAAGAACGCCGTACTTCACCGCCCAGACAATCTGTTCCTCGATGCACCCAGATTTATGTTGATCGGTGTGATATAACGAAGCAGCACCTGTGAGACAATTTGGAAAACATCGAATTGCCGCGTTGTTTCCAACCGATTCCTTAAGCCGCGAAGCAATGTTCTCCCAGACCTCGGGCGTCGGACAGACGCGGAGATCGGCGGCGCAGTACTCAAGGAGCGATCGTGCTTGATCGCTTGCCAGCAGCGGATGCTTTGCCGCTTCAGCGCTGATATTCGAACGAATTTTTCTTGTAGTCATCGCTTACCTCCCATGCGTAACACCGTTCCGAACGCGAAATCGCGTGACTCCCGCCCGCCCGCAGTGACAACCCACAACACGTCAAGATCCGGGGCGGTCTTCGGAAACATGCCGTATCCATCAGTGATGTAGATGACCGTTGGCGATGCGTTGCTGTGCGCGCCGTCCGCCGCCACCCGCGCCGCAACCGCGTCGAAGAACGGCCGGAAGTCCGTTCCTCCACCGCCGACTGCGGACGCGAGTGGCCGATTGACGTCAACCTCAAATGGGCCAACGCACTGCGAATCGGCGTAGTAGAGCCTGCAGCGCACCGATGGATACGAACACACGATGTTGCGCAGTACGCCCAGGAAATCAGAGAGCTGACTGTCCGACACCGAACCACTGGTGTCGATGCACACATCGATATCAACCGTGTCTGCTTCAAGGACCTCCACATACAGACCGCGCCACAGGTGACGCCGATCGAATCCAGCAAAGTCATCGGGAGTTCGAACCACCGAACGCCAGAGCGCCGATTGCCAGTCGATCTGCGGAGTATTTGCTTCAAGAACGATGCGCAAGAGCGCGGCGGGTGGTGAGCCGTAATGCTGCCTACCCGCCATTCCCAACGCGCAACTCACATTCGACGTCCACGTGTTGACGAGTTGGGCTGATAGTTCGGAGATGTTCCTGGAGTCATGCGACTCCACTCCGTCGTCCGGAAGTTCAACCAAGTCAACCACGTCCAACTTGTATGCCTCGCGACGTAATGTCAATCGATTCTTTGAAGTGCTCTTTCTGTCATTGAGAAGTTTTTCATAAATCTCCTCAACGCACAGCGGCGCAAGCCCGAAATCCTCGACCGCACCCGCCGGCAACTTCAGTTGCTTCATCGAATGAATGATCCCGTTGACATGGATGTCCGCCGCGATGTTCCAAACCATGTGATCACGAACTCCGCGCCGGGGTACATGTAACAACGCCAGGTGAAGCAACTCATGAACGAGAATTCCATCCAATTCTTGCGCGTTGAGGCCATGCACGAAGTCCGCGTTGAATAGAAGATCTCGACCATTCGTGGCCGCGGTCGGAATGGTGTTGGTCATCACAATGGGAGCCATCATGAGGAGCGCTCCAAAGAATGGAAATGATTCACTCAAACGAATCTGGCTTGCAGCGATGCGCTTGCGCTGCTGAATCTGCAGTGATTCACGATCAGCGGCCGTAGTGATGCGCGCCTCGCCCGCGGGCGCGACTGCGTGGGTACTACTCATGCTGTCACCTGCAATTCGTGGTAATCCTTGACAAAAGCCTTGAATGTTGGCTCAGCAAGCAGCGCCGTGGCAAGCGGCCCTTGGAGTCCCTTCGACTGCATCGACTGCCGAAGATCGTGGATAAATGTGCGCGTCCACTCCGTACTCATCTTGGCGGTCAACCATCGGAACGCATTGACGGCGTGTTCGCCGCTGCGTGCGCGAAGTGCCAGACTCACGGTGGTGGCGTACTTGACTGAAAGTTCCGCCGGGCAGGCAACGTGCTTGCCATTCCCTTCAAGGATTGCCTCGACATCGGGCAATGTTTCGAACAGCTTGATGAAGGCACTGAGTTCTGTGCTCACCGCCGCACCGATTGCAGAGTCTGCAGGGAGACCTGCCTTGAGCAACCGATCCGCCGTAAACCACGAACGAGGGGATGGCCACGCGGGCTGCGCGGGATCAATGCGATGCAGCAGTTCCGGGCGGAACGATAGAAACGCGATGATGTGCTCCGACACCCCGTGCGCGATCGCATACTTCTTGAAACTCTCGACATCGGGCGAGATCTCAAGGTGAGCAAATCGATTCGCGAGCGCCGTGGGCATGTCGAACACCGATGCGCGGTCTTCCTTGCGGTTACCTGCGGCCCATACAAACCAGCCGTCTGGCAGCTGGTAATTGCCAACCCGCCGGTCCAAGATCAATTGCTGCGCGACACCCTGCATGCTCGGCGCGGCCATATTCAGTTCGTCAAGGAAGAGGAT
>DBCE01000056.1:5568-9527 GCA_002292895.1 Phycisphaerales bacterium UBA966 | reverse complement strand
GCAACAATGCTTGACTTGCCAACGCCAGGGGCGCCCCAAATCATGAGGCTGATACGAATTTCGTTGGCGACAACGGACGAGAGGTACGCGAGCAATTCAGACGGATTCATGTGACGGTGCCTTTCAAGCGTGAGTAGTGATTCCAAAGCGCGTGCGCGACAAACAACAACCAACCGCCCGCAACGAGCGGACGATTCCGAAGAGCGCATGCAGAAATTGGATGAACACCACGCGAGACCTTGAACGCCGATGGCGAACGATGCCACCAGCCAAGGCGCGGATCCGCCGGATGTACGCGGCACAATCAAGTGCGCGCGCCATTCCGGCGGACCCGCGGGCTATGCGATCAGTAGCGGAAACGGCCTGTTTTCAGGCCAATTTGCGCAACTGCGCCACATGCCCCTTTCGGGGTGTCCTCCGCACCGTGGCGCGCGATTCAGGGGTGTGCCTGCGCGCGCTCGGTTGCGACCCAGCTCTCAGAGGAAGGCTGGGGATCTGTATGCAGCAATCAGTGTACTGATTCCAAATCCAAATGCAAGTCAATTATTGCGGAGTGTTTCCGCGTTCAGCATCCTCCCGGGCGTAGTCCGCCTTGGCTTGATCGAAGTTCATTTCCTGTGCCATACACACGCTGTACTTTGCGGACTCACGTGCAACGGTGCTCCACAAGCGGCTTGAGCCACGTGCCGTTTTCAAGACGCCCATGGACTGCTCCGCGCGAATTCCCACTGACTCTCCCGAAGCAATGGCGCCTTCGTCGGCACTCAGGAAGACAATCTGCCATCCAGCTGCACGGCGTTCGGTCACCATGCTGCGCACCTGCGCGCCGGTGAATTCATGGCTCGAATTCTCTTGACCATCGGTCACGATGACAAAGATGATGCGAGCAGGTCGCTGGTCCACGGGCATTGACCGCAGCCGAGTATCGAGGTCAACAATGCCCCGCCCGATGGCGTCAAAGAGTGGCGTGCTCGCACGTGGCACAAATGTTTCCTCGGTCAATTCCGGAACCGCAACGATCGGCGCGTAGGCGTGCACCACTTCATACGGATCCTGAGAATCAAACTGCACGAGGGTGAGGGTGACCTGCGTCGGCAGACGCTTGTGCTCCGCAAGGAAGGAATTGAAACCACCGATCGTGTCGGCGCGGATCGATGACATGCTGCCGGTGCGGTCAAGAATGACCGTGATTTGCGTGCAGTCCGCCGTGCCCTTGGTACCGGCAGACGAGCTGGCTGCACTTGCTGCGTTCCCCGTGTTCCCCGTCGTCGCTGTGTCTGGCATTTAGAAGTTCCTCTGGTGAAAGGCGTTCCCACTGCCCGGCTTCGGCCGTGCAGGCCCCTGGAAGGGCTCTCGAGTATTTTAGCACTATATCACAACATTGCAACTAATGTATTTGTAATTAACCGAAATTATGTTATAGTCCCACAAGCGCTTGCCGATCAACGACTTGAGGACCCCCCGACATGGGAATGCCGAACTTCGAACCACTGATTGTTCCCGTCATCTTCACGCTCTCCGACCGCTCGTGCCAACTTCGGCTCGCGGCCACGCGCGCGATCCCGGTGAACTCGATGGCTGCCATGCGCGCCACACAGAACAGTTCGGATCCTGCGGCATGGATCGCCGAGTTGATCGCGCAAGAGTTGCCAGACCTGCGCCTCACCTCGCGCGTACATCCCCTGCTCCCCCGCCTCATGGGGGGCAATCGCGTAGCCATGCCGGTGTGGGCCGCCGCGCGAAGCAGCGGAACCGATCTCAGCACAGATGGCAGCGAGAGCGAAAGAGTTCTGTACCGCAAGTCCTCCCGTCAAGAGGCTGATCAAGATCTTGCGTACGGTCTCGAGCGACTCGGTCGCGAACTGGGCGATCGATCTTTCGGCCGGCATGTCATGTCCTCCATGCGCGCCGAGCTCACCACCGATCCATTTGCGCAACGCATCTTGGGTGATGACCTTCGCCTCAGCGCACTGAGCGGCGATCAACTCACGCAGAACCCGACTGACGGACTGCCCGCCGTCATAGCGCTCTTGCCCGAGAGCTTTACGTTCAATGAACTGCAAAACGCCATTGCCGCAACGCTCGGCCTCGAGCCCGACGCCATGGAGTCGAACAGCAGTTTTCGCCGGCGTTCGCAGGAATTCGTGCACCGCGGGGTGCTTCGAGAGGTGCGCACCACTCGCGATCCATCCGAAGCGGACCGTATTGGCCGCCCGCCGCGGCGATACGAGTTCGACCAATATGCGTGGCGAATATGGTTGGAAGAACGAGGCGGCACCGTGTCGATGCGATCGTCGCAACGGACGCCGGTCAACTTCTCCCCGCCCATATCGCCCATGTCCCCAGTGCCGCCAATGTCGCCAATGTCGCCAATGTCGCCACTGACATTGCAGATGCGCGCAACTTTGCGCGAAGAGCGGGCAAACGACGTACGCGCGAGCGAAGGCGACAGCGTTCGCCGAGATGTCGACTCCGGGTCTGCACAGGAATCCACCGATTCGCGCGGCCTTCCTTCTTGGCTGGCATCGCCCCGTCGATCGATCGCCCGCGCCTCGATGCCCTCGGAAACGACGAAGGCACAGGACGAAGCAGAACCCGATCGCTTGGCGCGCTTGGAGCGCATGGTCGAGATGCTTGCACAGGAACTCGCGCGCAGCAAGGATGCAGGGCGCGGGAAGAAGAGTTGATGATGGGGCGACGAAGGACACGCCCCCTCTCACCTCAACGACGCCGGCACCAACACCGGCTCCCCATTTATCGATAGATACAACGGTGCTGGCGGCGGAGGCGGTGCCGCAATCGTCACATGCACGTGCACCGTCACTGGCGCGGCGACCGCCACCACTGGTACAGCAACCTGCACTGCTGCTGGCTGTGGAACGGCTATCGACACGGCGCCCGGCCCACCCACGCCGGAACTCCATGAAGATCCTGATGTCACCGCAATTCCAGTAGTTCCGGGATTCACTGGGACTACTGGATTCCACGGCGGGCTCACCCCAGGGAACGAATCCCAGCCAGAACCAACCCAGTTACCCGCTGACAGCTGGTTCGCCATACCGGTTCCGCCGGGGCCACTCCATACATAGAGGCCGTCAGAGATCCGAAACACCGCGTCCGCGCTCGCTGTAGGCGTGATCGCCAGGCCGACGAAACAAGCTCCCGCGATGCCAAAGGCGATATCAAACGTACGGTAAGCCAATCGACTGAACTTCAACATATGCGTCTCCTTATTGATCGACGACCCATCCGGAATCCGCAGGCGGCGCCAGCGGGCGTTTGGTCAATCGGTCGAGTGTGAACATACGACGCCACGGTGAAGCAACTGCTTCACCCACCATTGAAGTTCTCACAACTTGTTCGGCTCGCCCCAGGCGCCCCCGCTTTGCCCATTGCCCCCAATGACGGCGACCCCAGCCAAAGCAGCGCCACTCCGCTCAAAACAACAACTGCAACTGCGCCCGCACCACCACGCCGCCGTTCCCCGTGCCGGTACCTGTTGCACGCCAGTCGGTGCCCGCAATCGGCTCTCCAAAGAGACCGTTCGAGAACTGGATGGAATCGAAAGCCCATCCGGCATCAAGAGTGAACTTCACGTCGTTCTTGTTGAAGTAGTAGTTGAAGCCCACCGTCGCCAGATTGAGCGTTTGCCGACTGAGCGCGGAATTCACATCCGAGGCTGCTTGTCCGGAATTCACACGCAGGAATTCATATCGCGCGATCAGCTCCAGCGCGTCTGCAACGAAGACCCCGCCCTGAATCACCGCACCGTACGAGAGGCTGCCTTCAATGCCCTGTGCAACAGCAGCACTTGTTCCGTCATAGAGGTAGTTACCAAGGAACGCGCTCCACAGACTCCACCCGTTACCGCGCAGGTTGAAGTCCGCCGTGTAAGTGAGGAGCGTCAGTTGATCATTTGTGGTCGGCGAAATCTGACCGTTGCCAATCGATGGGCGACC
>DBCE01000056.1:0-5510 GCA_002292895.1 Phycisphaerales bacterium UBA966 | reverse complement strand
TCACCGCCACGCCCACCATCGCCGCAAACGGGCTTCCGCGCCACCCCTGCATGTCTTTGAACTGACCCCATTCGCCGTCAAGCTTGTACTCCACACGACCGGTGAATGCCCAATCGATCACCTCGCCATTTGGCTGAATGGCAGCAAGATTTCGATTCGCGCCACCATCGTTGTACGAGGCGTACGTGCGAAGCTTCTCTGCCTCCCACCCAAGCAGAATGCCCTGAATCCATTTGGTGTTGTAGTACTGATTCACCAACGACCGCTCTGCAAACTGCTGCGTCCGACTCGAAGTGTTCTCTTCGTAATTGAAAAAGTTTTTCCACTGCCCGGCGCGCAGGAAGAATCCATTACCGAGCGCCTTCTGAATGAATACATCCTCAAGATTGAAAGGGTTGTTCTGGTTCCCGCCATCGCGGTCAGATGCAAACTGCACGCGGTAGGTCCAACTTGGATCAAACACATGACCAAAGAAATTGATTCGCACGCGCCGCAACTCAAAGCCACTTTCGTTCTGCGCACCGGCCTGTCGTTGTTCGGAATTCAACGAACTTCGAGTTGCATACGCATATGAAAATCGTGACTGCACCTGCCCACCGATGTTCATCCGATAGTTGCCGTCAGCACTGGCGAGGTAGAACCCATTGTCGTAGCCCGCAACAGCACTGTCACTGCGGAATGAAGACCGATTGGCCGCGTCACTGAGCGCATCGGTCACAATGCCCCGAATCTGTTGTGCACGCTGCGCAGTCAGCCACACTTCACCGTTCTCTGACTTCAGTTCCTCAATCTTCTTCTCTTGCTCCTCGGTCTTGCGCCGAAGCGCTGCCACCTCCGACTGCAAGCGATCAAATCGGTCCATGGTCGAGTCTGGAGTGGCGACCCGGTCAGGTGCCGCTGGCTCAGGCGCCGAGGGCAAAGCGGGAGGATCGGTGTCCCTGCACCACGCCGGAAGCACGGCAACACCCAGCGCGCTTGCAACGGCAATCAACAGGGTTGTGGGCATTACACCGAGCGACATGTAGGGGCAAGGTACCTGCGCGAAACAGCCATCACAACTGCGGTGCTCATATCCATCTTGCTCGAAATTGAGCCGTCATTATGCCACTGAACGAACACTACCCACCGAACGGCGCCCGATTACGCTGCGTAGGTCATGACACACCTGAAGCCGACAGACCATTCGATCCCCGCATCACTCGAACGCGTGACTGCGTGGGTAGCCGCGGATCAACTCGCCGCCGGCGGCGCACCGACTGCTTCCGCCCTTCGACTGCTCACCGCTCTGCTGCGCCTGGAATCTACGAACCGCGCCGACACGCTGAAGTCTGCATTTGCTGCAACGATCGAAGCTGGGGCGGTGCCGAACACTCCTACCTATGACTCGTTCGTCGCGGCACTGCATGAATTACTTGGTCGTGCCAACTACCGCGAGATTTCTGGCGCGGAATTGCAAGAGGCCTTTGATTCCGAAGCGCTTTCATCAGTCAAGATCCAGGTTGATATGACTGCGTTCGCTGCACTGCACATTTTTGCGCGTGGCAAAGAGCGCCGCTCCGAAACCGTGCGCTCACTCTTTGGTCTGCGCAAACGGCGCGTTGAGTTTGATGTTCTTGAGCGCGTCTTTGTGTTCTCAAGTCTTGCGCAAACTGACGGCGCGTTGAACCTCAAGCTCTTCGGCAACATCCCGGTGCCGGACATGGAAATGCTGCTTCCAAACTGCAAAGTGAAGATGCGCCGGATTGACCAAGCGGTGGTGTTCCTTCCAGCCACCATCAGCGTTGTACTTGCTGCTTCGAAGGTGCTGTTCTCACTCACGGCCATTTGGAGCGCCATTCAGTTCTATACCGGACTTTCGAAAGACGAACCGATTGTTTCCGGCGGTTGGGGGCTAGTGGCTGCTGGATCGTTCACGCTGCTTGGCATCACCATGGGCGCGTACACCAAGTATCAGAAGCGGCGCCTTGAGTACGCAAACGCGCATTCACGAACGCTGTACTTCCAAACGCTCGATAGCGAATCAGGTGCATTCCTGCGGGTGCTTGACGAGGCGTTTGAGGAGGAAGCCAAGGAGGCGGTGCTGGCATACGCGTTCCTGTTGGCACACGGACCAAGCACTGAAACAGCACTCGATGAACGCGTTGAACAGTGGCTGCGCACCAAGATCGGCGCACCAGTCGACTTTGAAGTGGACGATGCACTTGCCAAGCTGGCGCGCTTGGGCGTTGCCACACGTGCGGGCGACGTCTGGACTGCCATGCCAGCCGAAACCGCCGCCGAGCGTCTCCGCGCGCAATGGGTGGAGACGGCTGATCGGTAACTGAGCAGGCACGCGCCGCGCGGGACGCAAATCAATGGTTCAACGGCCACCCTGCCGATGAACCGTCTATGAATACAACCATTTCCGGGCTGGGTTTCAGTTGGAAATCGCTTACTGCCTCCATTGCGATCGTTGCCGGCGCGGCGGCCATTCTTGCCGCGGGGAGCGCTACGGCGCCCAACCCCGGTCGCTGCGTTGCCATGGGTCTCGACACCAGCGGGCGCGAATCGCGACTACCAAAGCAAGTGATTGCTAATGCCACCAACCTCACCATTCGCGGTTCCATTCCATGTATGGACCAGGTGATGGCATGGACCGTCATTGGTCCGTACCGCGCGTTCGAAGACGGAACCGTGGAGATGCTTGCATCGCCGGTTCCGCCCTGCCAAGGCGGCGACTACTACGTGTGGATTGCGTTTCCGAAGTAACCGCCGAGCAGTCAGCGTTTAGGCACTGGCAGACTTCGGGTTGGGGCCAAAGCGGTTCGTACCGGGCGTGCTGTCCATCAACATGAAGATGAAGAAGATGATGCTGCCGATGAACGGGAGCATGTGAATGAATATCCAGAGCCCGGTGCGATCCGTGTCATGCAGGCGGCGGAACACAACAGCCAGCCACGGCAGCGCGACGACCACACTGTAAAGACCGCACAAGACGCCTGGGCCATATTCAAACGCAGTGTGTCCCATCATGCGGTCAATAGCTAGCAGACCGGCATACACAAAGAAGTTCACAATCATGAACATCCAGTACTCCATCCGACGAGCGCGGCCGGAGAAGCCGACATAGTTCTTGAGGACGGCGAGGTACCAGTTCATGCGATGGCCTTTCGATTGATCCGCCGGACATGCGGGCTGTTGGGGTGAATTCCGGCACAATGCCGGCGGTCGATGATGCAAAGCGCTGCATCACCGATGGTTGCGATGCTATGCGGAACAGTGCCCCAAATGCGCGCCCCACGACAGGTCATGCACAATCTGATGATCCGTCAAGATCCGCGTTGATTTCACTTGCGCGCGCGGCGCTAGGAATTACCATCGGTCCCGCTCGCACGTTCCGGAGCTCTGCTCAATTCGAAACCACCGGCCGACTGCGGACGCTCCACGCTCGCATCGGATGGACATGCTCACGCACCAACCACTTGAAGGAGAGACTCATGGACGAGTCACGCAAGGTTCACATCCGCGCTCACGCCAAGAGCAACGCAACGACGCTTGATCACACGCATCTGGTCGCGCCGACCCTGAGTCATCTTGGAGAATGTCCCGCCATTGGCTGTGCGCTGGCATCAATCGTTGAGCAATCGCTGCAGAGTGGCAAGCGCTTTCCGCACACGCTCCTGATTGGTGATGCGGATAGTTCAAAGCGCGTGATCGCCGCGACGATCGCCGCGGAGATGGCAGTGCCGATTCATTACGTGGACTTAGTGCAGATCCGTAGCGGCGATGCACTGCATGCGGTGCTCCGCCACGTGACCGCCGGGGCGATAGTCCTGATGAGCGGCATCGACTGCACCTACGAGGGAACTTTTGCGGACCTTGCACGCGCCGTCAACGGGCGGGAGCGGCTCAAGGAGCCGAGTCTTGCCTCGTGGATGCGGGAGATGACCCGTGAGGAATGGCAGAAAAACTCCCGGCAAGCATCTTTGAAATACGCAGATTTCACAGTGATTTTGACTGGTCGAAAGAGCCACTCCGCCCACGCCACCTACCTGCGGTGGGTCGAACGGCACTACTTCACCAAACAATACGAAGGAGGCGAAGTTGCACGACTGAGCCGACTCTTTCGGCATACCGACCGAACCGTCGATGACGATGTGATCTGCCTCATTGCCAAGGTGACCACCACCTTCGGCGTCCGCACGCTTGAGGCTGCCAACGCCATCGTCGAGCGGATGCGTAGTAGTGGCATTGAGCGCCTCGATCAGCGAACGTACGGCGAGCACTTCGAGGACATGTTCGCCGCGCTCCTCGACCCGAAGCGTGTCGCTGCATACAAGAAGAAGCTGGCGCGTCTGGAGCAGGCTGCCCGAAAGACCGCTGCAGCGGAGGCAGTCATGCAAGCAACGACAGGTGCTGGGATGCAAGTGCCAGATGCTGCATCAAACAACGGAGGCGCGATCGCGGCGTGATCGCGGCGTGATCGCGGCGTGATAGTGGAATAGTCTAGCCTTGAAAAATACTGTCGTCGATGCATGCGCGCATATCAGCACACATCCAACGCAGGTCCGAGCAAACGAAATTGCGTCCTGATTACAAATGAACTCGAATCAACGCCCCGTAAACGGCGCTGTCCCCAGTTCCACGCCCGGATTCTTCTGCGTGAAGTAGCGCATCGGCCACTCATCAGAGAAGAGCACCATCGGGCGACCCTCGTGGTCTTCGGCGAGGCTTGCATCAGCAAAGACCTCCGGATGGAAGTCCGCCGGTGCCCCGTCCTTCTTCCACCAACGGGCCAGTTTCCAACGCGTCGGCTCCAACCGGCATTCCGCGCTGTACTCGCTCTCCATTCGATACTGCAGCACTTCAAACTGCAGCGGCCCAACCGCAGCAAGTACGGGGCGCCGCACCATGCCACCCGGACCGCTGAGCATGTGGTACTGCCGCACCACGCCTTCTTGCAGCAACTGTTTCAGACCAAGCGCGTACTTTTTCGCATTACCAGCGCTCGGATTATGAATGTACGAGAAGCACTCCGGCACAAATGACGGCATCTCGTTGTAACAAATGCTTCGATCCGTAGTGAGCGTGTCACCGATACCAAGCGAGTCATGGCCAACAATGCCAACCACATCGCCGGCAAGACCTTCGTCCACCGTTTCACGGTCACGCCCAAACAGGCGCTGCGCGTTGTTGAGCTTAATCTTGCGACCGCTCTGCACGTGAAGGACGGTCATTTCACGCTCGAATCCACCGCTCACCACGCGCACAAATGCAATGCGATCGCGGTGGCGCGGATCCATATTCGCCTGAATCTTGAATACAAAGCCGCTGAACGCTGGATCCTCAGGCATCACCATGCGGTCGCCGGAGCGCCGCGGACCGGGGCCCTGCGAATGCGCTAAGAACCCGTCGAGCAACAGCTGCACGCCGAAGTTGTTCATGGCGCTTCCAAAGTAGACCGGCGTGATCTCGCCGCGCTGCACGCGCTCTTGGTCAAACGAATCTCCAAGGCTGCCAAGCAGCTCAAT
>DBCE01000267.1 GCA_002292895.1 Phycisphaerales bacterium UBA966 | reverse complement strand
CAAGGCGGCACGAATGATCATGTGGAACTCGGCGAGTGAACTGAAAGAAACGCGCCCCGACAGTCGGGGCGCGTAGAACACTCTACAGATTTGCAGTCACGCCGTCACTTACGGGCACGGACCCCAGGCACCGAGCAACCGACCAAGGTCTGCGCCATCCACAACGCCATTTCCATCGATGTCGCTTGCCGTGGCTTGACCCCAATCACCGAGAAGTATGCCAAGATCAGCCCCGGTCACACCGCCGTCGCCATTCAGGTCGCCCACGCACGATCCGCCGCTTTGACGCAGGTCGAGCACAAACGGTGAGGTACCGAACGGTCCGCGCGCGGTGCCGGTGATCGTCAATCCGTCAGCGGAAATGCTGAGCGGCAGCGCCAAACGGACCCCATCCGGCATGGTTACGCCGAACTCAGCGGCGTAGTCTTCCATCGCCACATAGCCGCGGCCCTGAATCCAGATGTAGCCCTCGCCCAAGGCCGCGGCAATACCCATGTAGCACAGAATCTTGGTGCCGTCGGGATTCATGGCAGTGGCTCCGCCAACGCCAGGAACTGGCTGGGCGCCAAGCGATTGATAGCCAGTCGCCGCGCTCCAACGCCACGGGGCACCGTCGTCAATGCTGCTTCGGCCCAGCCCAGCAAGCCAGACGCCGTTACCGCTGACGGCACTGGCTTCAGACAACTTGGCGGGAGTGGCGAGACCGTTCGTCAGCACGGTAGCGATGTAGTTGCCCGAAGAATTCCTGACCCACAAGCACGCTTGGCGAAAGCCGTTGTAGTCATCGTTCCATCCGGCAACAACGGTTCCATCATCGCTGATGTCATTGGCGCGGGTCGGCTTAAAGAAGTACTTGGTTGGCATCAACTTGATGGTGTCGGTGGCGGAGTCCCACACAAACCCGCTGGCAGCGCAACCACTATTCCAAATTAATCCGCACACGAAAGATGCTGTGGGATTCATGCCCCACGCTCCATCGCGCTCAGCATCACAGTTGAAACCGAGGCTCCCCACCGCTGGGTCGTAGGCAACCGTATTGATGTTGTACAACGTGGCCTCGGCCTTCGAAACACCATTCAAGTCGACCAACGTGCTGCAGGTCATGACTGCGCCGTCATTGGTGATGCACGGGTTTCCACCAATACCTTGTCCGGGCGGAACCGACTCCTCAAGTGCAACCACCCAGGTGTCCCGAGTCCAGTACCAGTACTTCGAATCATCTTGACCAGCCACCACCGTGCCGTTGGCGCCACTGTCGAAGGCGTATGCAAACGGAACCGCTCCAAGGAGGAACAGTTCGCCGGCGTGCGTCGAGGCAATGAAGGGCGCGGAGGCGGCGATGGCGATGACGGTGATTGCTCGATTCATATTCATGAGTACTCTCTCAATGGCTAGGCCTTCCAATCAAACCTGGCAACAGATTCAATGTACGCCGCACAATCGGCATTCCCTAGGGAAAATTCAAACTTCGATGACTATTTTTCACCCATCCCTCAAACAGTCCGATCCGCACGCACATTCAGCACGCAGTGACGCTTCATTCCAAGCGACCGTCATGGCGTTGGGAATGGCGTTGCTGGCTGGATGCGCACCATCACCCCGCCCCGCGCCAGGGCCAACGCCTGCAGTACCACCGAGCGAAATCCCCGCTTCTACGTTGGCACTCATGGGCACCGAATGGCACTGCACCCGGATTGGGACGCGGGTCGTCGACCCGGGCAGAACGCCAACCCTGTTTATTGCCGCGGATGGCAAAGCGAGTGGGTTTGCCGGAGTCAACCGATGGTTCGGACCGTGCGCTGTGGACGGGGCGACTGTGAAGTTCGGCTTGCTTGGCATGACACGGATGGCAGGACCGCCGGAGCGTATGGACCTTGAGCAGGCCTATGCCAATGCGCTCGCTGCAGTGACACGTTGGTCGGTCACCGACGGGCGCCTGCAACTCTCGGATGGCACTTCGGTGATTCTGGAGTTCCTGCCGGCGCAGTAAAAGGTTGGCGCGCGGCGTGGGAGCCGCGCGCCAACCAGAGATCATGAAACAAGCGTCACTCAGAAACGCTTAGGGGCAGTTGCCCCACGAGCTGAGCATTCCAGACAAGTCAGCGCCATCCACAGTGTTGTCGCCGTTCAGGTCGCCCGTGCAACTTCCGCTGCAAGGACCCCATGCGCCGAGCTGAGCAGAGAGGTCTGCGCCGTTGACGACACGGTCACCGTTCAGGTCAGCAAGGCACGGAGTCGAACCGAGGTCAATCTTGGCGATGGTGTTGATACTGTTAACCGAATCGCCAGCACGAAGGACCAGTTGCCCGGCTGCATTGAGACCCGTGTTGATTCCATTGCCAGACACACCGGTGCCGCCGATGAGCGTGAGCTGGTTGCATGGAGTCCCGGTGAAGTTGGTGTCGCCAGACTTCGCGATGACTCGGAGCCCGGTGACCTCGTCCCACGCGAAGATCGCGGTATTGTTGGCTGTACCGAGATTGAAGCTGTTGGCGAACACCACGACGCCGGAATCACTGATGCACACCGACGAACTACCGGCAATGCCAGCGTAGGTGGCTCCGGGAATGCCGGGAATTGCATCGAGTGCGCGGGCGAGCACCACCACGGTGCCGCTCGCCTTGCGGACGGCAAGGAAACTGCTACCGATCGTGGAATCGGTGATGCTGGTGCCATCGGCATTCATCAAGATGCCTTCATAGGCGTACATACCGTTGTTGTTCATCACCGAATTGGCGCCGGTCGATGAGAACACCAGACCAGAGATACCAGGCACAGAATCTCCCTTGCGCAGCAGCATGGTGAAGACGCCGTTCTTTGCGGAGAATGTTGCTGAATCGTTGAGGCCAACTGTTGCTCCGGAACCACCGAGGCTTGAGCGGAATACGATTGATCCGTCATTCATCAGCGAGTGCTGAGCCAACGTGATCGGAGCCGTGGTGGCCGTCACAAGACTCTGGAAGTTCAGAGTCGGGTAGCCCGGGATCGGACTTCCCTTACGAGCGAAGATCTCGAGACCGTTGCCCCATGCGTTCGTCAGGTAGACGGTGTCGTTGGAGGTGGTGATGCCACTCGCCGCAGCTAACTTGCCAGTGAGGACGAAATTGTTGCCATTGCACGCCATGCCGAAGGCGTCTGGCTGGAAGACTGTTCCGTCAGTGAATCCAGGGGCCGCATCACCTTTGCGAATGACCACTGTCTTGCCTGACGGTCCCATCCACATGACGGCGGAATTATTCTGCGTCACGCCCGCGGCGGTGACCACGCCGGTGCCGGTCAGCGCTGCACTGACAAGTGCGTTGCCATCGTTGTTGACGTACTGCGGGCTGCCTGCAGACACTGACATGACCACGCCGGTACCCGCTGGGTATGCGTCGCCGCCGCGGTAGATGATGTAGTTGTTGGTGCCAGTGGAATCACGCCACATCCAGAATGGGCTGGTGGTGGTGGTCACGCCGGTACCGTTCAAGTTGCCAGTGATCAGTGTGGCGCCGTTGGCGCACTGGTACTGCGAGGATCCCAGGCCGTTGATTCCGGTAGTGGTGTTGCACACCAGACCAGGTGCAAGTCCGCTTGGCAACGCATTACCTGCGCGAGCGATCTGCGTGAGACCAGCTCCGCCCGTACTGCCGGTGACGAAGATGTGCGTGTTGTTGGGAGCGGTGGTCTGAAGACCGGTGCCGGCAAGTTGGCCGCGGAAGGTCACGATGCCCGTTGGCCCGATCACGGGGTTGTTGAATTGATTGGGAACCCACTGCGCATCCGCTGGGACGCCCGGGATGCTGGTGAGGCCGGCAGGGTTTCCGTCGGTCGATGCGATGTTGGTCCACGTTCCATCAGCGAACGTGGAGGCGGTGGCGGTCAACGCCATGATCATTGTGGTGAGCGAGCGAGTGCGAAGCATGAGACAGACCTTTCGTGAGGTGATGGGTACCAACGTTGCGGTAGCGACGAACTAGCCCTCACGCACATGACGTCAGGGTCCACACATAACAAGAACGTAATCTGATACTCGAACCGATCAACCTTTCCCTAAAGAAACTGTAAGAGTTTGTGAGAAATTGAAATTATCGGAAGTTCGTGGCGAAGCTCCGACCGCACCAATGGGTCGACATCCGCGACGATTGATTGCGAAACCCGCCTGAAATCACTGCCCGAGCGCGCGCAGGACGACGGTGGCGTATGCGCCCCGGGGGAGCGAGAATCGGACCGATACGGCGCGCGATCCGCGCTCGGTGGAATCGTCGACATCGGGCTCCACTACGAGCCCGGCGGCGCGTGCGAGGAGTGGTCGGAGCGCGTGACCGAAGCGGAGCGCAGCAATGCCTGGGACAACAAGCGCGGCGGTTGTGAGCCCTTCGGCCGTGATTGCTTCTTGCCACGCATCGCCCCACGGGGCGGCGAATTCCGTTTCAGGGCTCAGCATGGGAGCCTCGCAGGTCAGCCAGCTGGCGGGGAATTCCGTGGGGCGCGGGAAGAGCAGCGGACCGAAGTCATCGGCCGCCTCAATGGTGCGCCACTCCTGCGCGGGCAAGGCGCGCACCATGCGACGGGCGCCCTCGTTCCACAGATAGCTTTGATACGCCTCAATGCACATGCCGCGCAAGAACGGGCGCAGCGCCATGAATGCGGCGTCGGGTTCGGAGCCAGTGGCGAGACGTTCGAACGGTCGGCGGTCCGGGCACTCGGGTAGCTCTGCGGCGAGGCGCTTCCAATTGCCCCAGTGCGCGGCGCACAGGCGCGTGAACGCACGTTGCATGCCGGAGTCTTTGCGCGCGGGGGTTCCGATGGCAAGGCGTAATGCACCAAGCGGGTTGCCAGCGATGAGTGGGCGAGCAGCAAATCCCTTGCCGTGTCGCGCTGAACCGAATCGTTGGTCCCCGAAGTAATTGACGAAGAGGAGCGCGCCGTTCGCGTCGGCAAGGTCGTCCGCGCGCGATCGCATGAGTTCCACTTCAAACTTGACGAGGCCGCGCACCACAATCTCAAAGGTGTTGGACGCGATGCATGATGCGTCAAGTGGACGCGATGACCAACCGATGGTGCGGGCGCGCCAGCCCTCCCCTTCCACACCGCGCGCGAGTGAACGCACCGCGCCGAGCGGAGGATGATCAAGCGAAATGTGCTGCGCGGTGGCGGCGTGGCGATCCTTGAGACCGGCGTAGGTGACCGAGCGCGGTGGCAGATGAAGTTCACGCGTGAGCGCGTCGACGGCATCCGGCGTGGTCCAACCGGACTTGGTCAGGCGACACACGGCAAACGGCGCGTCTTCTGATGGAGAAGATTCGAGTGCGGATGCGTAGGAGGAAACAAGTTCCTCATCAACACGGAAGTCATCGGGGGATCGTCGAATTGCCACTGCGGCGCAATGTACGCCCTCACGGCGATGCGTTCCGGCGTTAGCCGGCGAATGTCTGCCACAGCAGCAAGAAGTTCAGCCCGGAAATCAGGAATGCCAGCGACCACGAGACCCATTTCACCCAGCCGCGCGCCGCGAAGTCGCCCATCTTGGCGCGCGATGTGGTGAAGATGATCAATGGGAAGACTGCAAACGGCAACTGCAGTGAAAGCACCACCTGCGAGAGAATCAAGAGTTTGCCAATGCCGGTGTCCCCGTAGATCAGCGCGACGACCACGGCGGGGACGATGGCAACGAGGCGCGTGAGGAGACGGCGCGCCCATGGCGAAATGCGCAGGTCAAGGAAACCCTCCATGACGATCTGACCAGCGAGGGTTCCGGTGAGCGTGGAATTTTGGCCGCTGGCTAGGAGTGCCACTGCAAAGACGGTGCTGGCGAGTGACGCACCGAGGACTGGCGTGAGGAGGTCGTACGCCTGATGAATGTCGGCAACGCCTTCGTTCACGGTGCCATGGAAGGCTGCGGCGGCGGTGATCAAGATGGCTGCATTGACGAAGAACGCAAAGCCGAGCGCAAGGGTGGAGTCAATGGTGGCCAGGCGCAGCGCTTCGCGTTTGCCGGTGTCGGTGCGCGGGAAGTCGCGTGTCTGCACAATGCTGGAATGCAGGTACAAATTGTGCGGCATGACCGTTGCGCCAAGGATGCCGATCGCTACATAAAGCATCGCGGGGTCAGAGAGAATCTGCGATGTTGGCACGAAGCCGCGGATGATTCCGCCGGCATCGGGGCGCGCGGCCCACAGTTCGTAGGCGAAGCAGGCACCGATGGTGAATACCAGTGCAGCGACGAGTGCTTCAATGATGCGGAAGCCGCGGCGTTGCAGAATCAGGATGAGCATCACGTCGAACGCAGTGATGACGATGCCCCACACGAGTGGAATATCAAAGAGCAGTTGCAGCGCGATGGCGGAGCCGATGACTTCGGCGAGGTCGCAGGCGATGATGGCCAGTTCACACAGGAACCACAAGGCGAGCGATACTGGACGCGAGTAATGATCGCGGCACGCTTGTGCTAAGTCGCGGCCGGCAACGATGCCGAGGCGCACGGCGAGGTGTTGCAACAGCATCGCCATCAAGTTGGATGCCAGGATCACAAAGAGGAGCGAGTAGCCCCAACCGGAACCGGCCGCCAAACCCGTGGCCCAATTGCCGGGATCCATGTAGCCGACAGCGATCATCATGCCGATGCCGCTGAACGCCCACAACTTGCGCCACAGGGGGGCGCCGCTGGGAGCGACCGCGATGGACGAATTCACCTCCGGCAGCGAAGGAACGCGCACTTCCCGCCACCATCCGCGGTCACCGAGAGGATTCTGAGGTCTGTTCGGCACGTTCACGGCGGGAGTGTAAGGCCAAAGGGGCGCATAACGAGCAGATCCGTGCAGGAATGACTTCCCTTGAGCGGCGTCTTTCGCTATCCTCCTCGATCTGCCCCTGTCCGGGGCATAAACATGCAAGCAAGGTAAGGACAGCAGACATGAAGAGCGAAATCCATCCGAAGTGGTTCCCCGAGTGCAAGGTCTCCTATCGCGGTCAGCACGTCATGACCGTCGGCGCGACCGTGCCTGAGATGAATGTTGAAGTGTGGTCGGGTTCGCACCCGTTCTACACCGGTCAGAAGACCTTCATCGATACCGCCGGCCGAGTTGAGCGCTTCCAGCGCAAGTTCGCTGGCGACTACTTCAAGAAGGACGCAGAGAAGAAGACTGACGCGGCTGCAAAGCCAGCGGCAGCTCCTGCGGCCAAGGCCCCTGCTGCTCCGAAGGCTGCGGCTCCAGCCAAGAAGTAGTTCACTGATTCTGAAATATGGCAACCGCGCCTTTGTTGGCGCGGTTGTTCTTTTTGATGTTGATGCGTGAAGAGCGCGCACAACGCGAATCATTCCGGATTGCGAGGAACACATCGAACCGATCGCAGACAACCTTCGGCACATGCTTGATTCGATGGCGAGCGAATTCCACGCTGCGGCGGAGGCGATGCTCGATCCGGATGTGGCTGCGGACCATCGTCGCGTGCGAGCGCTGACGTTGAAGCGTGCCTCGCTGGAGGCGGTAGTGACGCGATGGGATTTGTGGCGCGCCGCGGAGCGTGAATGCGCAGAATTAGGTTTACTGGCAACCGACAGTGACCCGGAGCTTGCGGCAGTGGCGGCGGCGGAATTGCCCAGCGTGCATCGACGCGCGGACGCCCTGCTCTTGGAACTGCAGCGACTGTTGGTGACCAGCGATGACAGCCGCGTGGGCGCCGTGATCTTAGAAGTCCGAGCGGGCGTTGGCGGCGACGAGGCCGCGCTGTGGGCTGGCGAGTTAGTGGAAATGTATCGACGACTGGCGCATCGACGCGGGTGGTCGTGGGATGAAATGGATGTGCGTGACGGCGACGCGGGTGGTGTGACGCAGGCGATTGTTGAAGTACAAGGCAACGGCGTGTGGACCGCGCTTGGTTACGAAGCGGGTACGCACCAAGTGAAGCGTGTGCCTGCAACGGAAGCGCAGGGGCGGATTCACACGAGTACGGCAACCGTGGCGGTGATGGCTGAGCCAGAGGAAGTAGAGAGCGAGGTGGATCCTGCGGAAGTGAAGGAGATGATGACCACCGCGCAGGGTCCGGGCGGACAGAACGTCAACAAGGTGGCAACCGCCGTGCATCTGATTCACTTGCCGACCGGGATTGAGGTGCGCATGCAAGAGACGCGCAGTCAATTGCAGAATCGCGAGAAAGCATGGCGGCTGTTGCGTGCGCGCGTGCACGAAGGTCGGCGGCAAGTTGCTGAGGCGGCGCGCAGTGCGGAGAGGCGCAGCATGATGGGGAGCGGCGGGCGGGCGGAGAAGATTCGCACGTATCGGTGGAAGGAAGCGATCGCGGTGGACCACCGGATTGATACTTCGTTTCCGTTGCAGAAATTGATGTCTGGGGAGATGGACGAGTTGCTTGACGCGCTGCACCGGATGGATGTTGCGGAGCGGTTGGCACGGCTGGAGTAAGGCGCGGGGCGTTGAGGCAACGCGATTTCGTAGTGGCCCTGATGCAACACAACTTCGTACTGGCCCGCATTCGCCTT
>DBCE01000230.1:3481-21937 GCA_002292895.1 Phycisphaerales bacterium UBA966 | reverse complement strand
ACTCCGGCTAGCACCGACTGCCGAACGTCATCCGCCGTCATAGAAAGCCGCGCCGAGCGAACCCCACCCAGCCACTGGAAGAAGTGCTCCGGCTCCGGAATCCGTGGAACCAGCGTGAGGTCTAGGTGCGTGTGCGCGTTGACGAGTGCGGGCATGACCGCGGAGTCGGACGCGTCCACCCACGTCACTGCCCCGCCCGGCACGCCTACAGATTCCGGCGATCCCGCCGCCACCACGGCACGACCGCGCAGCACCAACACTCCGGGCGCGAAGCACGCGCCGCGCCCATCGGCCAACCACGCGGCGCGCACGGCCACCGGAGCGGCAACAGAATCATCCTGAATCTTGGGCGTGTTTGACATAGTGGGCTCGCACAATCATCAATACGCCGTTACAATACGCGCGTCCTTTACGGGACGCTGTCTTTTACATCGCCGAGCCGTGCGAGCGCATCGCAGGTTCGGCCTCACACCACGCTTTTGGGAGGATCCCTATGACGAAGCGCGCATGGATGACGAGTGGTCTGCTAATCGGTACTGCCCTTCTTGTAACGGGCTGCGTTCCAGAGCAGAAATACAACGATCTACTCACCTCTTACAAGGGTCAAGAGCAACAACTGCTCACGACACAGAACGAGCTATCAACTGCTCGCGCCAACGAGGACCGTCTGCGTACGCAGATCGCCGCCACGATGGCTGACCTTGAAGAACTGCAGAAGCGGATCGCCAACGGCGACCCCGACATGGAAGCTTGGGCCAAGAAGTATGACGAGCTCAAGAAGCAGCTCGCCATGCTCGAAGTCAATCAGCTCCCTGATGACCTCACCAAGGAACTGACTGCACTGCAGAGCCAGTACCCCGACGTCTTTGATTTCGATGCACGCACTGGCATGCTTCGTTTCAAGAACGACTTCACGTTCGACTCGGGCAGCGATCAGTTGAAGCCAGGCGCTTCGACCGTTCTTGCCAAGCTCGCTGACATCCTGAACTCCAACTTGGCCTCCAAGTTTGAAGTCAAGGTCGTTGGTCACACGGACAACACTCCCTTGGTTCGCACCAAGTCGAAGTACGGCACCAACCTGATGCTTTCGGTTTACCGTTCGGCAAGCCTGCGCAACGCCCTGGTCAAGGACAACGTCAGTGCTGGTCGTTTCCAGATCGCTGGCTACGGCGAATACCGTCCGGTGGTGATCAATTCAGCGAAGGGCTCCTCGGAGAACCGTCGCGTCGAGTTGTATCTCACGCCACTCTCCATCGACATGGCATTGGATACTTCCAGCGAAGACCGTACGCCAGCTGAGGCTCCGGTTGCCACTAAGGCAACCACGCCAAAGGCTGCTCCGACGAAGGCTGCGCCAGTGGAAGACGAGACGCCTACGAAGTGATCGCTCGATGCGATCAGCCCTGAAGGTCGCAACGTGCAATTGAAACGCGGCGGCAGGATTCGTCCTGCCGCCGCGTTCGTTTTTACTGATGATTGGTGCAGTTGTTGGCTAAGCAGTTACCTGTGATCACCCGTGCGTCGCTTCCCCACTCGTGAAAGTAATGCCCGCGCCGTTTAGGAGCCCGGTGTTGGCTTACCGCAATCAAAGCTCGTTGGCACCATGCAAAGAAACCGCAACGGCACAGCGCCGATGTTGCGGAACTGATGCATCTGATTGGGAGCGATGAACAGAACATCTCCGCTCCGGATCCGGTGCGTTGCCGTTCCATAGGTGACATCAGCTTCGCCATCGATGACGATGACTTCATGCTCATAGTTGTGCGCGTGATGCGGCGTATGTCCGCCGGGGGCGACTACATAATGTCGCATGGCAAAGTTGGGAGCCCCATGCTGGCGACCCACCAAGATTTCCATGCGCGTGTCCTTCACGCCATCCATGGCCACCGGTACCGCGTTGGCGGGATTCGGTCGAACCAGATGCAGCGCGCTGGCAGGAACTGCATGCGCCGCGCTACAGGTTTCCGCATCAATACCCGCACCGGTGGCGCCGATTGACGCAGCGGGAGCGCCCGACGCGTTGCCGGTCGTCACTTACCCGCCTCGGCTGCGCCCTTCGTGGCATTGCCCAATTCACGCACGCGAATATTGCGGAACATGATGTAAGAACCCTCGCTCTGCAGTGCGATGCGGCCAGGCAGAACAGCAACATCGGTTGCGACGTTTTGCAGTTCGCCGTTGACGTACATCTCCAAGCGACCACCATTCATCACAATGCGGTAGCGATTCCAGACGCCCAGCGGCGCCTCGGCGCACTCGCCCATACGAATGGTGTGCCTGCCCTGCGTGCGCGCCGGATCCACCTTCGCGGGGAAGTCGCCGATGTTCCAGATATCACCCGCATGGCGCGACTGCAACTGCGCTTCCATGCTCTTTGGCCAGATCTCGTCCTTCTGCTGCACGCGCAGGAGCACGCCGCTGTTGCCCGCGCCCTTCGAAGGATCAAAGCACCACTCGAGTTCCAATTCAAAGTTGGTGAACTCGCTTACCGTGGCGATGTAGCCCGCTGGGGTTCCGGAGCAGAAGAGCAAGTTGTTCTTCGCTGTCCATGTGACCGGAGCATCGCCCTTGGTCTCACTCGGGAACACCTTCCAAGCATCCAGACTGTCGCCCTTCAGCAGAACCTTCCAGTCGTATGGATAGCCGCCCGAGCCGTCGCCGTAGGCGTATGAATAACTGGTGCCGCATGCCGGCACAAACAGTGCGGCCGCGCCCAGCAACAACACCGGGCACATTCTTACGAACATGCTTCCAGAAATGACGGACTTGAGCGAGGAGATTCGAGCTGAGGTCGAGAAGTTCAGGATCATGCGGAAAAGTCTACCGCCCAGCCCTGAAATTAGACGCCGTGCGCGCGCGAGAAGCCGGGCGCCACCGTTCCGGACGGCGACCACACCAATTCAAGGCGTTCCGTTCCGTTCAGAAATCCTTCAAGCCAACAACCAACGGCCTCAATGCGCCAGTCGCCCCCGGTAAAGAGTGGCGCCTCGCCCTCCGAGCAGCCGAGGGCTTGCCCCCGCCGGCGCGCCTCCACCACCGAGAAGTACCAGCGGGAGAATGTGGCGCGGGTCGCCACCAGGTTGGAGGCAAGGCCAGTGGATGCACAGCGAACTTGCAACGCATTCCACAGTTGATCACTTTCGGCACGAACACGCATGTCGTCGGCCAGCGGATTGCCGGGGTCATGGTCGATGGCCACGGCTTTGCAGCCAGCGATCGCAGTCACAATGTCTTCTGCATGCGCTGATGCGATCCGACGCGGAATGCCAGAAATGTTGCCGATGGCAGACCGATCGGTTGGCTTTCGCTTGGCTAGTTCAATGACGGCGGTGTCTGGAAGGACTACTCGCGCGGGCATGTCGTGCTTGCGTGCAAGGTCATAGCGCAGCGTCACCAATGCACGGGCAACAGCCATCTGCCCGGCACGGAGCGGCTCGGTGCGATGCAAGCGGCGCAATTGGCCTTCGGGGTCAAACGCCGTACTTCGCAGCTGTTCACGGCTTTCACTGGCGGCCCAGTCGCTTCGTCCAAGCGCGGCGAGGCGCTCCGAAAGCATGTGCCAAATCAAGTGCATGTAGCGCACATCGTCCGCCGCGTAACCAAGCTGAGCGGGGGTGAGTGGCCGGGCATCCCAATTGGTAAACGTATGAGCCTTCCCAAGTCGGTAGCCAGTGAGCGTCTCCAACACGGTGCCCAAACTTGACGGCCATGGCATCCACGCGAGCGCAGCCGCAACCTGTGTATCGAACACATCGCTCGGCTCAATCCCTGCTCCGCGACGGAGTATGTCAATATCGGTATCGCCGCTATGCACAAGAATCGTGCGCCCTGGCTCAGCGATCGAACGGAAGAACTCGCCGAGGTCATGACCAGCAGCCTCAAACGGCAGTGGATCCACTAAGGCAAGTGCGGTGGGCGTTGCCACCTGCACCAAGCACAGCTTGGGATAGAAACTCTCTTCGCCGATAAACTCGGTGTCGTACGCCACCACTGGATGGGAACGAATATCAGCGATCAGTACCGCCAACGCCTCGGGCGTGGTAATCACCTCGGCAACCGCCTTGGAGACCAAGGGGTGATCAAACGGCTCACGCGGTGAAGCCCCGCCATGATTGTGATCGGCGGCGTCGTGTTCCTGAGAGCGCTTCTTGCGGCGGTAATTCACGTCGTGGGGTCAATTCCCAACCGTGACGGTCGGTGCTGTTAAAAGCGGGAGACGGGACTCGAACCCGCAACCTGCTGCTTGGAAGGCAGCTGCTCTGCCATTGAGCTACTCCCGCAGAGAGATCGGGATTGTATCAGGAAGATCGGCGCAATTGCTGCCCCTTACGCAATCAATCCCGCGTGAATCCGGGCGTCGGGCGTGACTCCGGTCAGGTGCCGATCCAACCCGGCGTGCCGGTACGCGAGACGGCGGTGATCAAGGCCAAGGAGATGCAGAATGGTCGCTTGAAGGTCCTTCACTGGCACCGGATCGCGCACCACGCGGCAGCCCAACTCATCCGTCTCTCCGTAGGTGGTGCCGGCGTTGCACCCTCCCCCAGCAAGGAGCACCGTAAAGCAATGCGGGTGATGATCGCGGCCGAAGAAATCCTTCTTTCCGTCACGGAACTCTGCCATCGGCGTTCGACCAAACTCGCCGCCCCACACGATCAGCGTTTCATCAAGCAAGCCGCGTTGTCGCAGATCATTGATGAGCGCCGCCACGGGACGATCAGACTCTTTGCACTTCTTGGGAAGCTGAGTGAGTATGTCATCAGTGGCACTGGTGCCGTGTGCATCCCAGCCCCAATCAAAGAGCTGCACAAAGCGAACGCCACGTTCGGACAGTCGGCGCGCGAGTAAGCAGTTGTTCGCAAAGCTTGCTTTCCCTGGCGTGGCGCCATACGCCTCCAGTGTTGCCGCATCTTCATGCGAAATGTCCATGGCATCCGGAACACTCGCCTGCATCCGGAACGCAAGCTCATACTGCGCAATACGCGCATCCGTCTCTGGATCAGCAGCACTCGCCGCCGCCATGGAATTCAAATCTTGCAGCGCATCAAGCATGCGACGCCGCCCGGCCCGATCGACGCCGTCCGGATTTTTGACATAGAGAACCGGGTCACCGGAAGCTCGGCATTGCACGCCTTGGAACGCACCGGGAAGAAATCCGCTTCCCCACACGCTTTTGCCAGCATCCGGCGTCTTGTCACCAGACACCAGCACCACAAATCCAGGCAACTCCGAAGCTTCGCTGCCCAATCCGTACGTCAACCATGAACCCATGGATGCACCGCCAAATCGCGCGTCCCCAGTGTGTAACAGCAGTTGCGCCGGGGCATGATTGAACTGGTCGGTGGTGCAACTCTTCACAATGCACAGGTCGTCAGCCACGGATGCAAGATGCGGGATCAATTCGCTCAATTCCTGCCCACTGCGTCCGTATCGCGCAAATTTGTAGGGTGTTCCAAGCAGCGTTGGATGACCCTTGATGAAAGCAAAGTGTTCGCCCTTCAGTAGTTCATCGGGGCACGGCTGGCCATTGTGCCGCACCAACGCTGGCTTCCAGTCAAAGAGTTCGTGTTGGCTGGGGGCACCCGCAAGATGGATAAAGATCACCCGCTTGGCACGTGCTGCAAAGTGTGGCGCACGCACCATCAGTGGGTCAACTACCGAGCCCGCGGGCGGCAACGAAACAGGATTTGCATGCGCACTCTTCTCACTTCCCAACATGGCGGCAAGCGCAATCCCACCAATTCCCCATGCTGAGTTTCCTAAGAATTGCCGGCGCGTCATCGCCTGTAACTCCGCCATGTACTCGGCGGGCGTGGCAACCATGCGAGGACGTGGATGGTGGTGGGACATGGATCCAGATCAGGTTCGCGAAAGAAACTCGTCAAGATTCATGATTGTTGCTGCCACAGCAGACCACACAGAAATTTCAGATGATGGCTGTGCTGTGGCCGTGCCGACCGCCCGCTCACCCGCTGCAAGTTGCGCCAACCGCGCACACTCTTCGTGGCGCGGCGTGCGTACTAGCGCGGCGGACAACATCCAGCGCGCTCGTTCCGTATCACTGGCTCCCGGCGTTGCATCGATCGCCCGTTGTGCAAATGCTGCCGCAGCTTCTACGAATGTTGGATCATTCATCGCCGCCAGCGCAGCAAGAGGCGTATTGGTGCGGATCCTTCGCACCGTGCATGTTTCGCGTGAAACAGCGTCGAAATTCATAAGCGAAGGATGCGGGCTTGAGCGACGCCAGAAGGTGTAGATAGCGCGACGATAGCGGTCGCCGCCTTCACTGGTGGTCCATCCGTCACCGCTATACACCACCATCCACGTGCCGTCGGGCTGATGTGGAAATACTGGTGGACCGTGCATCGAGCGATCAAGAATTCCTGCCACTGCCAATGATTGATCACGAATCGCCTCCGCTTCAAGACGAAAGCGCGGGGCACGGGACATCATCCGGTTGTCTGGATCAATGCGCAGCGCCGCGTCCGAAGGTTGCGCGGACATGCGGTAGGTGCGCGACTTGATGATTTCACCGATCAGCGCCTTCCGCGACCAACCAAGCTTCTGCAGTCGGCTGGCTACGAAATCAAGCAGCGTTACGTCCGATGGCCGCGCACCCGCTTCACCAAAGTCCTCCAGCGTTTCTACCAGTCCGCGTCCAAAGATGGTCTCCCAAATGCGATTGGCTTCTACACGCGCCGCACGCGGATTAGCTGGATCCATGATCCACTTGGCCAAACCAAGGCGATCCGAACGCCGCGCTCCGTGCGGCGGGAAACATGCTGGCGTACTTGGCGCCACGACGTCGCCGAGCGCGCGCCAATTGCCGCGCGTAAACACATGCGTTTCACGCTGTGCACTGACCGGCAGTTCCTGCATTACTGGAACAGTAGTGGTGCCGCGTTCCCACGCAACATGCAACAGCGGGCTGTCGTCGTCGCGATCCGCGTCAGCTGTTTGATTGAAAAACGCCAACGCTGCGTAGTAGTCGCGGTGGTCAATGGTGTCGTACGGATGTGCATGGCACTGCACACACTGCATCGATGTACCCATCCATGCAAGCCACGTAGTGACGCTTCGGTCCATGACTGCTGCTACACGAAACTCTTCATTGTCGGTTCCGCCCTCATCATTCGTGAGTGTGAGCCGATGAAAGGTCGTGGCGATGCGATCATTCTCAGTCGCGCCGGGCAGCAGATCGCCGGCGAGCACTCGCTCCGTGAATTGGTCATACGGCATGTCGCTATTCCAAGCATCAATGAGCCAATCCCGAAAGCGCCACACATCACGGCGCGCATCCTTCTCATAGCCCTTGGTGTCTGCATAGCGAGCCAGATCAAGCCAAATCCGCGCCCATCGTTCTCCGAACGCTGGTGATGCCAAGAGTGCATCCACGGTGTGATCCCACTGCGCCGGGCTTGGGTCTGCAACGTATGCCGAAACCAGCGCGGGGTCCGGCGGAAGGCCAGTGATATCCAATGCCGCTCGGCGCACCAGCGACTCGGGCGCAGCCTCCGGCGGTAGCGGGATACCGGCACTGGCAAGTCGAAGCGATACCGCCCGATCAATGCCATGAGTGTTCCACAGTAACTCCGGACCAGCCGCCGGCATCTGCTCCTCAATCGGTCGCAACGACCAGAGCACGGGGTACACAGCGCCCGCATCAACCCACGCGCGCAGCGTGGCCACTTCGTCCGCCGAGAGCGCTGGCGCCTCTGCTGGCATTCGCAATTCTGGATCATCATGCAGTACGCGCATGAGGAGCGCGCTTGCCGCAGCGTTGCCGGGGATGATTGCCGGAGGTCCCTTGGGACGAGTTTGCAACGCGCGATCACGCCACGCCAAATTCAAGCCCGCCTGCTCACGCACGCCGCCATGACAACGAAGGCATCGTGACACCAAGATGTCATGTGCACGTTCAGCAATCAGAGTGTCCGCGGCGCGGTCAACACCCTGCGACGGTGCGATGATGGCCATGCCAACAAGGATGATTTCTGCACACGCAGCCAGCATGCCACACTTACCGCCGAGGACGCCCTCAGATGCGACAGACTGCTTGAATCAGCATGAATTATGCCAATTCAAGCAGTCTGTACATCATGAAACTCACTTGAACGGGTCAGTTGCGTGCACGTCCGCATTGGGAGTGTTCTTCACAACCACCTCCACCACAATGGTGCGTGCAACTTCGCGCTTGCCGTCGGTTTCCCACGGCCGCATCAGAACAAAGCGCATCTTGGCGTCGCCCTGTGCCACCGCGGTCATACCAAAGGTCGACATGGTGGCACCACCGGGTCGGGCCTTGGTACCAGCCACTGGCTCAACCTTGCCAGCGGGGTCACCCGTGGTCATCTGCATGTTGCCCGGAACCGGGCCTGCGAGCGACCATGCGAAACCCGTTCCCGCATACGCGCCGAGTCGGACTTCAAGGCGATCACCAACCTTCATTTCGCCCTCACGGGTGGAACGATCGGCCTCCACTGCATCCGGTCCACTGTCCGCGGGGACTTCGATGACCAGAATTCCGCCCGAAGAATGCGGCGGCGCGAACGCCGAACAACCACCCGACAACACGGTTGCCAGCAGGGTTGTTGCTAGAAGCGCTGCCGTCATGCATCGATAGCAGGCGCCTTTCAGCATGATTCCACCGCGCTCTGAATGGCAGCAAAGTCCACCTGCTGCCCTGCTTCGTCATTCACCTTGGCGTAAACGACTTTGCCTGCCGCATTGATAACAAACGCTGCGCGCTTACCAACACCCTTCAAGCCCATCAGATTCTCATAGAGAGCGCCGTAAGTACGGCTCACTTCCTTGTTGAAGTCGGAGAGAATGTCAAAGGGAATAGAGAGTTCTTGCTTGAACTTGTCGGTGACAAACGGGCTATCAACCGAGATGCCATACACCGCGCAGCCAAGCTTGGACCAATTGGACCAATCATCGCGGAACGTGCAGAACTCGGTGGTGCACACGGGACTAAACGCCAAAGGGATGAAAAGCAGCACCACCTTCTGGTGGCCGATCACGTTGCCGACGTCGATTTCGTGTCCAGGGCGTGCGGGGAGTTTGAAGGCTGGTGCGTGGGAACCAATGGTCACGGACATGGGGGTGGTCTCAAAGTCAGGTCTTCCCGGAGGATTGTGCTGCGGCCACGGCGGCCGGCAAGCCATCCTCAGAGTCCTAGAAGTCTAACGCCCGACCGTCCGGCTGCCAGCCGCCCCGGCACAGATTCGCTCGCCGAGAACCGGAAACACAGGCAAAGTTTGAACTATTCACTCACATGCCCAGTATGAGTGCAATAAGTTCGGGATTTCCGAGCGCAAATGCCTTGATTGACCGTATGAAACAAGACACGATTGCGTCACAATTAACACAGACAATGGTCGAAGTAGGCCATGGTTCAACCGTATCCCGGGCACGGCCCGCATGAGTCGCCAGAGCACACACAGGACCGCTGCGAGATGACAGGCCACACAGTATCGACATGCGCGCGCCTTGCAGCCATTACGGCGGCGATTGTGTTGGCGCCGCTCGTTGGGCAACAGGCGCGTGCGCAAACGTGCGCCGCACCGCTCACCGCATCCCTGGGCGACACATCCATCACCACCACTGCCGGCACCACTATCAACCTCACTGGCATCTGCGATATCTCAGCCGTTGGAACTGACATCATCTACAACGCCACGTGGGTTCGGTTTGTAGCACCTGCAAACGGCACCTACATCGCGCGAACGTGCGGCTCGGTGACGTTTGATTCAAAGATCGCCGTATTCACCGATTGCTCCAACTTGGCGTCCGTCATTGCATGCAATGATGACACTGCCGGTTGCACCATTACCACTGGTCAGGCTTGGGCTTCAAAGGTTTCATTCCCGGCACTCGCTGGTACTGCCTATTACATCGCGATCGGTGGATTTGGATCAACGACTGCTGGCGTAGGTAGTGTGAACATCGCCTCGGACGGATCAACTGAGACCGGCGGCAGCACATGCGCCACCGCGCTGACCGCAGTCAGTGGACTCAACGCGTTTAACACCGTTGCCTCCACCGAGGACATCAACCTCGCCGGGCTCTGTGAACTCGGATCCGCTGGCGATGACATCATGCACCGCGTTCGTTGGTTCTCCTACCTGGCAACATCATCAGGGAATCTGGAACTTTCGACGTGCGGATTAGCGCCGTTTGATACTCGGATTGCTGTGTTCGCTTCGTGCAGCACCGAAAGCGTCATTGCCTGCAACGATGATTCCACTGGCTGCGAAACCTTCACCAGCAAACTTCAGTTTGCGGCCACTGCCGGCACCACCTACAAGATTGCTGTCGGTGGATTTGATGTCACCAGCGCCGGCGCCGGGCAACTCCAAATCACCCCAAACGCCCCGCCTCCACCGGCATGCGGAACCAGCACCAATGACTGCTGCATTGCAGCCGAAACTCCATTCTGCTCAGACTCTGCCTGCTGCAGCTTGGTATGCAATGAAGATCCGTATTGCTGCTCCAGCGACGGCAGCTGGGACGCCACGTGCGCCGTGCGTGCCAGCCTCCTGTGCACTTCATGCGGCGCAGGAACCTGCACCCTCCCTTCGTCCAACGTGACCGAAGCAGAGCCGTGCGGCGCCGATCTGAACGGCGGCTGCAACAGTGAAGGCACTCCTGTACAGACGATTGCCGTCGGCGCGCGCGTCAGCGGAACCTACTGGGCGGATGGCGATACCCGCGATACCGATTTCTACCAATTCACCGTCGCTGCTGGCTCCACCATCACCGTTGAGCTCTATTCAAAGGGACCAGGACGGGTCTTCCTGGTGGACGATGCGTGCTCGCCAACGGTGCTTGCTTCAAGCAACCCCGATGCAGCATCGTGCCCCGGCACGGCGACGGCATGCGTTGCGGCCGGAACCTATCGCCTTCTGGTGGCTACAACGGTGTTCTCCGGATTCCCCTGCGGCACCGGCGAAACCAACCAATATGTCTTGGTGCTCAACGCCAGTCCATGCGATGCCACCCCACCAAGCAATGATGAATGCGCTACTGCACAGGTCGTCCCAGCACTCGGTGCAGCGCTCACCTTTGACACTCGCCTTGCAACCAACTCGCCGCAACCAATGGATCCGCTGTGCGACGAAGGCACCGGCACCGGCATCACGCGCGACGTCTGGTACTCGTGGACTCCAAGTGCAGGCGTGGCACGAATCACCACATGCGGAACCGCCAGCTTCGACACGCGCCTGGCCGCCTACGACAACTGCGACGGATCAACCCTTGCGTGCAACGACGACTACGCCGGTTGTGATGGATTCACCAGCCGCATCGATATTCTTTCTGACGGCCAAACGTCGATGCGTGTGCGCCTCGGTGGCTATGACTCCACTGGCACTGGAACGGTGACATTCACCGTCGTTCCGCAGCCAGCAAACGACAACTGCTCGGGCGCACTCACCATCACCAATGGGAGTACGGAATTCAATACCGATGCAGCCACCGATAGTGATCCGCCGCTCGATCCGCTCTGCGATGAAGGCTTCGGACTCCCCTTCGTCAAGGACATTTGGTACCGCTACGTGGCCACGTGCAATGGCCAAGTGGTTGTTAGTACCTGCACTTCCGCAACCTATGACACCCGCCTTGCCGCGTACACCGTCTGTGGCGGCACACTGATCGCTTGCAATGACGACAGCACCGGCTGCAGCCTTCTGACGAGCCGGATGACCATGACCGTTGCGAGCGGTACCGCGTACCTCATCCGCGTTGGCGGACACGCCACCGGCGGCACTGGCACCATCAACATTTCCTGCGGTGGCAGTAGCGGCGGAACGCCAAATGACACCTGCGCAACGGCAACCGTCGCAAACACTGGCGCCAACGCGTTTGACAACACACTGGCGGTCAGCAACGCACCCACTGCGCCATCGGGCGCCTGCATTGGCGACGGATTCTTCAACGACGTGTGGTTCGTGTTCACGCCTGCCTTCAATGGTGCAGCCACCTTCTCCACCTGCGCCGGCGCCACCTTTGACACGCGTCTTGAACTATGGACCGGTTGCCCAGAGAGCAGCGGCGCCTCCGTCATCGCGTGCAACGATGACTCCTGCGGCAATCTCAGCGCCATGACCGCCATCCTGAACTGCGGTGGAACCTATTGGGTTCGAATCGGTTCATGGGGATCGGCTGGATTCGGTAGCGGCACACTGAGCATTACCGAGGGACTTGTTCCATGTATCTCGCCGTGCCCTGCTGACTTGAATTTCGATGGCGTGGTTGGCGGCAGCGACCTGGGCATCATGCTCGGAAACTGGGGCTTGAGCGGGATCGGTGATCTGGACCACAACGGCATCGTGGGTGGCTCCGATTTGGCAATCTTGCTCGGTGCGTGGGGGAACTGCACTGGTTAATTTGCACTTCCAGTCACCGCTTCATGGCTTTCATGCAGCCGATGACGGTACCTCTGCGAACCTTCGATAGCATCGTCGTCCCGACACAAGTCCCCGATACTGAAACTGCGTTTCCCGACAGTCACTGATGAACTTCGCACACACCCTGTCATCTGCCTTGGTAGCTCTCGCCACTTCGTTGGCGCTGGCGTTGACTCCATGCAGCGCTGCACAAAACTGTGGTAACGGCACCGATAGTTGCCTCACCGCGCACACTCTGCCAGGATGCTCTGACAGCGATTGCTGCACCACTGTGTGCGCCCTCAGCCCAGAGTGTTGCTTGGTGACGTGGGATGCCAGCTGCGCCGCGACCGCTGATTCAAACTGCGTTGGTCTGTGTGGCGCCACGGCCAGCGGCTCGTGCACCACGCCCCACAACAACGGCGCGTGTTCCGACGGCACATGCTGCAGCACCGTCTGCGCAGTTGATCCAAGTTGCTGCAATTTCAGTTGGGACAGCACCTGCGTCTTTGAAGCTGACTTCTACTGCGTCGCCGGCCCACCAGTGCAATGCGGTCTCCCTGGTCAAGGCGGATGCACGTCATTGCACTCCACCCCCGGTTGCGAAGACACCGCGTGCTGCAATGTGGTGTGTGGGGTCGATCCCTCGTGCTGCTCGGGTGCGTGGGATCAATTCTGCGTGCAATGGGCCGTGCAATACTGCGGCGCATGCACGTTGGCATGTCCAGCAAACGCCACCATAGAACCGGAAACATGTGGCACGCGCAACAACGACCCATGTGAAAGCGCTGGTCAAACCGCCACGCCGATGGCAATCACCGGCGGCGGAGCATGCGGGCAACTGAACGGAAATGTGGTCGAGGGAGTATGGAACGGCGATCGTGACATTTATTCGATCACCATTCCTGATACGGATGGCGACGGCTTGGCTCGCGCCACTCTGCACCTTGCATCCACTATTCCAACGTTTGCGGTCTTGGTTCCTGCTTCGTGCCCAGTGAATATTCCGGCTGCACTGATCTCTGTCAACGCCCCCAATTGCGTCGTTGTCACCGCCGCGGCATGCGTTGCGCCGGGCAGCTACTGGGTACTCGTAGCACCCGGCACATTCCCCACCGTGGGTGCCAGCGCAAACATCCTGTGCGATGCCATTCCAAGCTACAACGTGCGCGTTGAAGTTTCGCAACTCGGCTGCTCGCCGGTCTGCTCAACCAATGCCGGACCATGCTTTGAAGTGCATGCAACTCCCGGCTGCAACAACGCCACCTGCTGCAGCGCCACCTGCGCCATCGACCCGTTCTGCTGCAGCAGCACCTGGGACTATGACTGCGCTCGCCAAGCAGCAGTCACCTGCAATGCCCCAATTCCGGTCAACGACACATGCGCCGGCGCGCTGCCAATCAGCGTTGGGGAGACCATCGAGTTCAGCACCATGCGCGCGGCAGTGGAAGCGCCTGGAATTCCTTCAACGTGTAACGGTAGCACGGGCCTCAACATCGGCCCTGACCTGTGGTACTCGTACAACGGCGAACGCTCCGGCAACGTGGTGGTGAACACCTGCGGATCGGCGACCGATCTTCGCATCGTGGTCTATGGCGGCACATGTGCCGTACCGACGCTGGTTGGCTGCGGTTCGAGCAGCGTGGTGTGCAGCCCGAGCACCGGCGCGCGCGTGCAGTTCTCATCAATCTGCGGCAACACCTATCTGATTCGGGTTGGCGGAGAGACCGCGCAGATTGCTGGCCCCGGACGCATTTCGCTGACAGCGCCCGGACCAGTCTGCCCTGCCTTCTGCCCACCAGACCTCAACCGCGATCATGTTGTCGATGGCGCCGACCTCGGCATGCTGCTTGGCAATTGGGGCTTCTACGGCACGGGCGATTTGAACATCGACGGCCAGATCAACGGCGCGGACCTTGGCATTCTGCTCGGCGCGTGGGGCCCGTGTCCCTGAATTCAGGCATGGGACTCAGCCAGACTCAAGCATGAATCAGGCATGATTCAAACGCCGGGATAGCCACTCTTCAGACCAAGTTCACGTGCGGCGCAGTTCACGCGCGACTCAGTTCAAGCGCCTTCCGCCTTCAACAGTTCTGAAAGCGCCCGACGCATGATCTTGCCCGTGGGGTTGCGCGGCAGCATTTCCACCACGCGGAACTCACGCGGAACTTTGTAGGGCGGAAGCTTGTCCCGTACAAAGGCGCGAACTGCTGGCTCGTCCCACTCAACGCCTTCCTTCAATTCAACAAAGCAAATCGGCACCTCGCCGCGCGATGGGTCGTGCAAGCCAACCACCGCTGCATCCTTTACGAACGGATGGTGCGCAACCACTTCCTCAATCTCGCGCGGGAATACATTCTCGCCCGCGATGATCAACATCTCTTTGATGCGCCCAGTGATGAACAGGAATCCGTCATCATCAATGCGACCCATGTCGCCGGTCTTGAAGTACCCATGTTCATCAAAGACGCTGGCCGTCAAATCAGGAAGGTTGTAGTAGCCCTTCATGACATTGGCGCCCTTGATTCGAATTTCGCCGTCTTCATTTCGACCCAGCACCCGACCATCCGGCGCAACGATCCGCTCTTCTACACGCGGCAGCGCACGGCCAACCGAATGCGGTCGGTACTCTTCCGGCAAGCACCAATTGGTGCAAGGCGATGTTTCCGTGAGGCCGTAACCCTCGTTGATTCGCTTGCCGAAACGCTCAAAGAACGTGGCGGCAACCTTATCCGGTAGCGGTTCGCCGCCGGAAACAACATAGCGAACGCTGCTGAAATCCGTGGGCTCCACCTTGCGGGTGTGCAGCATCGCATTGAACATCGAAGGAATGGCAACAAACACCGTGGGCTTATGCGCACGAGCAAGTTCAAACAACTTGGCTGGCACAAATCGAGCCGTGTACACCGCCAAGCACCCGCTGGCGAGTGGCAAGAGTGTCAGGACGGTCAGTCCAAAGCTGTGGAACTGCGGCAGCACACCCAGCATGATGTCCTGCTGATCAAACTCTGCCCATTCAAAGACCTGCTTCACGTTCTCGGTGAGGTTGGCATCCGAGAGCATCACGCCCTTCGGCCGCCCGCTGGTGCCGCTGGTATAGAGGATGACCATGGTGTCATCGGACGCAGCAGACTGACCAAATCGAACCGGCGGAATGCCAGTGAATCGCATCTTGTCCAGACGGATGACTTCCAGTCCAGGAATCGGACCGCCAATCAAGTCAAGCATCGGCCCCACGGTAATGACGGCATCAAGGCCTGCATCTTTGGCGATGTACTCCAGGTCGCTGCGTGAGAGCAAATAGTTAAGCGGCACTGCGGTGCGACCGGCTGCCCAGATACCAAGGAGCGCCGGCGCAAACATCCCGGAGGTAGGAAGCAGGATGCCCACGTTGCGCGCCGAACTCTGCTGCTGCACCGCGCGCGCGAGGTGCCAGGATGCCACCAGTGTGGTGGCGCCGGTCCAGGTGCGGAAGTCGTCCACAGCGACCGGTCGGAAGGCGCGGCGGGTCAAGCTCCATTGAATCTGTCGAAGGAGTGGCATGTTTCGTGTAGCGGAAGGATTCCGCGCGTCGATACCATACATTCGTGCGAAGGACCGCCACCAAACCCCATGCACTCTTGGCCACATTTGCTCGGCTGATCCCCCAAGTAGATGCCCTTCGAACCGCGCACATCCTGTGCGCTGCGGCGCTCGTGGCAGGCGGTTGCCAACCGGAAAAAACGGCCAATCTTGACGATGCACTGCGGGCGTACGACGCCAAGCGGTACGCCGAATGCCTGCGAATCTCCAAGGACGTGCAGTCACAGTCCACCGACCAGGCGCTCCGTCAACAGGCGGCATACATGGTGGGTCGGTCCGCCAACGAACTGAACAAGGACGAAGAAGCGCGCAGTGCCTTTGCCATTGCTGCACGAAGCGCTGACCCCGTCGTCGCCGGGCGCGCCATGGCCATGCAGGGCGCCATGGCCGTTGAGGATGATCGCTGGGCCGATGCAGCCAGTTCATATACAGCAGCCGCCAGCAAACTCACTGGTGCAGAGCAAGCGCAAGCCCGCGAGCAGGCAGCGGATGCTGCAGCCAAAGCCGCCGAGGTGCGTCGATTGGCGGCAACTCCCCGGCCCGCGGCCAACGCGGCTGCCACGCCAGGCAACCCGCCAGTCAACCCGCCAGCGCCTCCCGCACCGGCAGGCACCGCCGTGGCGCTCGCACCAGCGGCTGACACTTCCCCGTGGACCATTGCCGCGGGCGTCTTCAGCACTGAAACTGCTGCACGACAGCGCGCCACCACGCTTGCCAAAGAGGCGAAGCGCGCGGGACTCCCAACGCCGCGTGTATTTCCAATGCAAGCTGCAAACAAGCGCGTATGGATTGTTGAAGTTGGATCCTTTACCGATCGCGCCCCAGCCGACGCGGCACGCAAGAAGATCTCCACGGCCGATGCGGTCGTTGCGCACTCACGCGTACCAGCGCCGCCAAAGTGATGGATGCACTGTTGCCAGCGCACGCGCGTTACGGCGTGACACCGGCGGCAGCGCTGGCAAGTTCCTGATCTTCGCGCTGCTTCATCGGAACATACTGTTCGTTGAACCACCGGTACCAGGCGCGCATGTCCCAACCAAGGGCGGCGGTGTTTGTGCCTGAGTCATAGCTTGAAATGGCAACCAATGAATCATGAACGCTGCCGTGATAAATGGTCACTTCGCAGTCTTGAACGCGCATCACCACGCCTTCAATCAGCTGACCGATCACCGGCTGATACGCGCCCGCGTTGTCACCCACTACTGGGATGACATTCGCGACGTAACTGATGGTTCGCCCCGTGGCAATCCACGCCTTGTCACCCTTCGTTGTGGGCGGCGCTGATTGAGCAAACTGCGCAAAGATCAGGGTTGGCAGCGTCTCCACCGCATGGATCGCACCCGCAAGAATCCCGGCGCGATCAACCCAATCATGATTGTCAGAACGCAGCCCGTCATCAAGCGCGGCGAGTACTGCGCTCACTGGCGGCGTGTTGATGCGCCGCGTTGCTTCAGCGCGGATGGCCGCGTCATCATCTTGAATCGCTACCGATGCGAGCGCAAACTGCCCCTCCGCACCGCCCTTTGCAAACGCATCGAGCATGGCAAGTAAGGCATCGTGCTTCTGCCCACGCAGCGCGGTGTACATGGATTCAAACGACGCGGGATCAATGGACTCACGCACCGTGGCCGCACCAGCGGCGCGCGCCTTGGTGGTGGCATTCGCGGAGAAGTTGCGCGAACGCACCGCTTGGAACGTCGCATCAAATTGCGCCCACGCTTCGGGAGTTCCGGGGCGGACATGCTTCGGCGCCATGCGTGGCACACCGCCCTTGGTGGGGAGCGGCGTCAGAAGCATGGCGGGCACGCGCGCCCGGCGGAATTGTTCAGGAATTCCGCCTTCAATGGTGCCGGGGGGCGGGGTCATCGCGCCGCTCAGCGGTGTGATCGCTCCGCTCACGGCCCCTCCGAGGAGGCATCCGAACGAAATCAGCATGGCTGGCGCATGGCGACGGCTTCGCATGGCTCTACGATACGGCATGCTTCCACTTGGACAGTCCGATTCCACCCCAACGGCCACCATCTTTCAACGCCTGGGGGGCGCGGAGCCATTCTGGCGAATCGCGCGCGCCTTCTACGGGCGCATCGACAAGCACACTGACCTCCGACCAATGTTTCCGGCGGATCTTGAGGAACCGATCCGGAACCAAGCGGAGTTCCTCATGCAGTATTTCGGCGGGCCGCAGGACTACAGCAACCGCAAGGGGCACCCTCGCCTGCGCATGCGACACGCGCCGTACAAGATTGGGGTGGCGGAGCGCAATTGGTGGATGGACACCATGCGGCTGGCACTGGAAGACGCGGCCATTCCCGAGCCGGAGCGTGGGGAGATGATCAAGTACTTCGAACACGTGGCAACTTTCCTTATCAATACGGATTAAGGCGGGGTTGCGGCGCGCTTGCGTACTGGTTGGCGTTGTGGCATCACGCCTTCGTACTGGTCCGCATTCGCCTTACGAGGACGGCCGCTGAGCGCGGCCCTGTCCTCT
>DBCE01000230.1:0-3473 GCA_002292895.1 Phycisphaerales bacterium UBA966 | reverse complement strand
CCTCTTCGGCGCTTGCGGCCAGGTTGGCAGGAGTGGAAGTACGGCTTCGTAGTCTCTAAGAACTTTGCGGCACTTATGCGTGTGCTGCGTACTCAATCACAGCTTGGGCGAGGCGGTCGTATTGTTCAGCCTGGTTGTAAATCTGCGCGGAGGCGCGGGCGTGCCAGCGTCCGCCGAATTCCACGATGGGAATCTCGATCAGGTGGTCGCGATAGAGCGCCTCTTGGAATTCGGCTGGTGATGCAAATTGCGACGGGATCTCTGCGGGGAGCGGCACGGCACACATTGAGCCAAGCATGCTGCCATCAATCGGAGATACCGGTTCAAGTTCCCAGCGCTGACACAACATGCGGTGCACCCATGCAGCCATCTGGTGATTGTGCGCACGCACGGCTGGCCAACCGAACTGGGCCATGAAATCGATCGCGGCGCCTGAAGTCATCCATGCTGCAAGATCGCGCGTGCCTTGCCAGTCAAATTCGGCGGTAAAGCCTTCGTCAAGAAAGTGGCTTACTGTGGCTGGTTTGATGATATTTCTAAATGCTGGATCTACCCACAGCACCGCACTGCCCTTGGGTGCGCAGCACCACTTATGGAGATTGCCGGTCCAATACGTTGCGCCGATTGCTTCCACATTGACGTCAAGCATGCCAGGCACATGCGCTGCGTCCACCAAGATTTCAATTCCACGTGCGCGACACTCGCGTGCAATGTCGGCAACGGGAAATACCAGTGCGGTTGGACTGGTCACCTGATCGATCACCACTAACCGCGTGCGTTCAGTGCATGCGCCCATGATTGCTTGGGTCACTTGCGCAGGATCCATGATCGGTAGCGGCAGCGCGCACTCCACGTATACAGCGCCACATTGACGGGCGCGAAATTTCATAGTGTTGCGTACGGCGTTGTAGACGTGACTGGTGGTGAGCAATTCGTCACCAGCCTTGAACTCGATCGATCGCAACACCGCGTTCACGCCCTCAGTGGCGTTGGTGACGAATCCAAACGAGTCGGGCTGCATGCCTAGAAATTCTGCAACACGCAAACGACTTGGCTGAAGCAGTTCGCGAATGCGTCGGCCAATCATTTCAATCGGCCGACTCTCCAAACGATCCTGCGCAGCGATATATGCCTCGCGCACCGCGCGCGGGCATGCACCAAAGCTGCCGTGATTCAGGAAGGTGTACGACCGGTCAAAGATCCACAAACGATCGAGGCGCGGTGCCAGCGGGGTCGGCGCGGATGGAATCTGGGTGTGGAAGTGGCCCACAGAGGCGGCATTTGGAGTGTCGAGCGGCATGCCGGAACCATACCGGGGGAGCCGTGGACCACCGGAATCCGACCCTCGGTCCGGTGGCACCAATAAAAAGTGCAGGAGAAACCGCCAGATAGCCGTTGATTCGGTAGGCGTTCGTACTAACATACCCCGAACGAATTCTGCAGTCGAGCAAGGACGACTGCCGAAGACCTAACAAGCACCGCACTGGCGATGCGCCGACTCGTCGAAACGAGCCAGCACCTGACGGACGAGACGGTTCAGCCGCCAATTCACCTGACACCCCAAACAACGGAACACGCCATGAAACTCCTTGCAACACTTCGATCACTCCTCGCTCCTGCTGGCGCACCACTTGTCGTGCTCGGTCCAGGCGGCGACTTCACTGAGCACGTCTTTGAGCGCGCTGGAAGACTGACCGTGGAACGCCCCGCCTGTCACACCATGCAAGAGATCGAGACCGATGCCGATCCATTCAGCGCTCAGGCTGAACACATCACCGCGCGTTCGCGCCGCCACCGACTTTCCCGCTTTCTTTCAGAATCCGCCGAGGAAATTGCAGTACTCGACGTTTCACCACGCACCGCTCCTGTCATCACTCTTAACGAGAACGAATCCAATGAATCTCACACCCAAGCAGCTGCGCATCTTCGAATTCATCCGTCAGCACCGCGCACACAAGGACTACTCACCAACGATGCAGGAGATCGCCGACTCACTCGGCGTCACCAAGGTGACGGTGTTCGAACACGTCGAAGCGCTCATCAAGAAGGGCGCGCTGGTGCGCGAAGCGAACAAGAGTCGCTCTTTGTCGATCGCTGACGACGCTGAATTGCCAAGTGATGCGTCGGACCGCCAGTTACACAACGATGGCCCAATTCCGATGCCTCTGCAGTTCCCGCTTGTCGGCCGCATTGCAGCCGGACGCCCGATCGAGAAGTGCGCTCAGGACGAGACGCTTCGCTTGGAAGAACTCTTTGGCCCACGCCGCGGTCAGACGAACGCCATGTTCGCGCTGCAAGTGGACGGCTGGTCGATGCGCGACGAGGGCATCTTTGACGGCGATTACGTCATTGTTGAGCGCCGAGAAACCGCCCGCAACGGCGAACGCGTGGTCGCCCTGCTTCCTGGTGGCGAGACCACCCTCAAGACCTTCTTCAAGGAGCGCGACGGTCGCATTCGCTTGCAGCCTGCCAACCCAGACTTCGAGCCAATCATTGTCGATAGCTGCGAAATTCAGGGCGTGGTGATGGGCGTGATGCGCCGGTACTAAAGCGCGAGCGATAGAGGTCGCGCGAGCATTACGACCGCGTGAGCGATTCAACCAGTTCCACGGCGGCGTCTTCGGGCGAACGCTTGGCGGTGATCGCTTCGCGCATGCTCCTGACGATGGCGCTGCCGACAATGGCACCATCAGCGTGGGCAGTCACTGCTCGGACGTGGGCTGCCGTTGAGATACCAAATCCTGCCGCAATTGGAAGCGAAGTCGTCGCACGGATGCGCGCGATCAGGGGCGCGATGTCGGGTGATTCGGACCGCTCCCCGGTGATACCTACGCGGGCGAGTGCGTACACAAATCCACTGCACAGCGCGGTGATACGAGCGATTCGTGCGTCGCTTGAAGTAGGCGACACCAAGAGTGTGCAGGTGAGGCCCGCTGCGTCACAGGCAGCGCGCAGCGCGGGGGCGTCTTCGATATCGATATCTGGAACGATCAATCCATCAAAGCCAGCCGCGGCAGCATCGCGCGTGAAACGCTCAACGCCGATGCGGTCAACAATGGAAACACTCACCATTGCAATGAGCGCTGCATCCACTTGGGCACGGACAGCGCGCACGGTCTGAAAGACTCCCGCCGGCGTGCAGCCGGCCAGGAGAGCCTCATGCATTGACTCGGCGATGACGGGTCCATCCGCGATCGGATCACTAAACGGAATGCCAACCTCGATGATTGAGCCGCATGCGGCCGCAAGGCGCGGCAAGAGCGACCCGGTCGACGCCAAACTGGGGTAGCCCGCGGTGACGAACGGTAGAACCGCGGGACGCCCCGACGCCCGACACTTGGCAAAGGCGCGGGCCACAGCGTCAGGGGCAACATGATCAGCGGTCGTGGGCATTCCGACATCGTAGGGTGCGTGCCAACCCAGGGGCGGCGTACCGTCGGTCAGGTTGTCCAGTTGCCCAGCAGGATGCCGAG
>DBCE01000266.1:19990-25681 GCA_002292895.1 Phycisphaerales bacterium UBA966 | reverse complement strand
AATGACATTCACAATTCCAAGCGTCTCATTGAAGTCATTCATCTTCAGCGTGCCCACTTCACTGGCACGTAAGCCAGCCGCGTACATCACTTCCAACATGGCGCGGTCGCGAAGCCACAGCGCGCCATGCTCAGCGCTGGGCGTTTCCACCAACTTCTTCATCTGCCCGGGCGTCAGCGTCCCCGGCAACTTCTTCCAAGTAGTCGGCCGTTCGAGCAGTCGCGCCGGGTCCTTCTCTAACTTGAAATTAGCGTGCATCCAGCGAAAGAACACACGCATGGTTGCCAAATGCCGCACGATGGAAATCGGATCCAGTCCACGCTCGCGCGACAAGTAGCGCAAGTGCGCCGACAAATGATCGACGGTGACTTCCTTGGGCGTACACACTCCCTGCATGGCAAGGAACACGCGCATTCCCTCAAGGTCGCGCGCGTAGGCCTCAATCGTTGCAGCAGCAAGCCCTGCCTCAATGCGAATGAACACCATGAAATCTGCGATCGATCGATCGAAGTCAGGCGTCGCGGGAACGGCGGGCGAATCGTCCATGGATAGTTAGCGGTTGCGTCCGCGGCGCAGGAGCTGCGCGAGGCTGGTGTGTTTCTTCGCGATTGATGCGATGGAACATGGGGCATCCGTAGAAGCCCCCCAAGCAGTAGCGGTACATGGCATCAAGTTCGGCCATGCGAAATCGATCCTGGCAGCGTGGATCGTTTTTATCCAAGTGCGGGCACGCGTGTCCAAGCGCTGGATCAGGGGCATTCTGCATGGCAACTCCATCCATCCTAGATCGACCAAAGTTGCCGCCGAGCATCATTTCTCTCACTTTGCAGCAGGGCAGCTCAATCGGGCGCCGCATTCGTCACGATGGCGCCACTTCGATCACTGGTACCGGACGCTGCGCGGGAAGAAATGCAGCCCCGCAGCCTTGCGAGCGCTCTCAAGCGTCTCCTCAGCCACCACATTGGCGCGTGCGCATCCCTTCTTCAGAATGTCAAGGAGTACCGCATCATCGTCACCGATCCGCTCGCGGCGCTCGCGCATCGGCGCCAACAGGCGATTGATTGCCTCCGCCACTTCCACCTTCACATGGCCGTCGCCAAGATTGTCACCTGCTGCATAGCGTCGCTTCAATTCAGCCACGCGATCAGGATCTTCGATGAATGTGTCCACGTACTGAAACAGCGCGTTCTCAATATCACCAGGTTCCGTTGGACTCTGCCGACCTGTGAAGATCTTTTTCACTTTGTTCTCTACTTCTTTCGGCGAGTCACTGATGTAGATCGCATTTCCAAGACTCTTCGACATCTTGTTCTTGCCATCAATCCCAAGCAGCCGACCAACCTTGCCCACTTCCGCACGCGGCACCGGCCAGATTCCCCCAAGTTTCACGTGATCGGCATCATCCGCATCCGTTGGCACGCCGCAGTACATCTGATTGAAGCGCCTGCCAACTTCGCGGGTGAGCTCCAGGTGCGGCACTTGATCTTCGCCCACCGGAACACCCACTGGTCGGAACGCCAAGATGTCCGCACATTGCCCCACCGCATACAGCGGGAATCCAAAGGAGTATGTCTCGCCAAGACCCTTCATCTCAATCTCAGTCTTCAATGTTGGGTTCCGCATCACGCGGTTGAACGGCAACAGCATGGCAAACAAGAACGTCAATTCATGGATCGCGGGAATCTCGCTCTGCAAGAAAATCGTCGATCGCTCCGGATCGATACCCATCGCCAGGTAGTCCTTCACAATGGCAATCGTGTCGCGGCGAATCTCTGCGGGCTTGTCAGCTCGGGTTGTAAAGGCGTGGTAATTGGCAAGAATGAAGTAGCAGTCATGCGTCTCCTGCAATTCCACGCGGCGTTTCACACTACCCACCCAGTGGCCAAGGTGAAGTTGCCCGGTAGGGGTGTCGCCAGTAAGAATCCGAGGTCGTTCTGCGGTCATGGAAGGGGAAGGATACGCCCCGGCATCGCTAGTATTCCCCCACGATGATCGGCGAACCCAATGACGACGAAATACAGGTTGAAGGACTTGACGAACCGATCGGCGGCCCACGCCTGCGCGGCACGGTGATTGCCCGGCGTACCGCCGAGGACTTGTACGACGCGTTGGCCTCCGATCTGATCGCCCATTCCGCCAATTGTGTTCGCCAGTTTGGCGACTTCCATCTGGCGCTCTCCGGCGGTCGAACTCCGTTCCCGCTCTACGAGCGCCTGATGTACGACCCGCGCTTTCGCATTCTGCCGTGGCGGCGCACGCACCTGTGGATCGTCGATGAGCGTTGCGTTCCGTTCGAAAGCGAGCTCTCCAATTTCAGTCGTATCAAAGAAGTGATCGTTGATCACTCTGATATCCCGCCCGAGCAAGTGCACCCCATGCTTGCCAACACGCCCGAGTCCGCCGAGCGCTACGAGCGCGAACTCCGCGACACACTCGGTTGGCGCCCCAAGGGTCACGACCGTCTTGACTTCGTGTTGCTCGGCATGGGTCTTGATGGCCACACCGCCAGCATCTTTCCCGGTTCACCCGCATTGCATGGCAGCGATCGCCTGGTGATGGATGTTGCAGCGCCCACGACTTCCGCGCCCGCGGTGCCGCGCTGCACGCTCACCATGCAGATGTTGAACGCGTCGCGCTTTGTTGCGCCCTTCATCATGGGCGCAGATAAAGCACCCATCTTGCAACGCGTGGCCAGCGGCGCCTCGCCCGATGAGCTGCCCATCGCGGGTCTTCGCCCCGTCGCGGGCGAATTGCGTTGGTTCCTCGATGCCGCCGCGTGCGGCCAGAGTTGATGGCACCGCCGTTTGCGAGATGCTCTGGGGCTTGTAAGCCCATGTATTTTGGACACAGCGGATTTATCGCCGTTCGATGTGGAGCGCCGGGGTTGATGCGCCGAAGTGCGTATGTTGCTGATCCATTCATCGACTGGTCAAAGCTCATACACAGAGCAGGGCGCTGGCAGCGCGAACTTGGATGTTTCAAGCCAAAGCGCCGTCATGTTGCAGCCAACGATCGGTTCACGCATCATGCATACGTTGCGTATCGATCGTGATGTGTTGTCGCCGTATATAGGCAGCGCGTTCATCGCCAGCGTTCCGATCGGTGACTGGGATGTCACGGCCACCAACGCATACAGCGCAACACCTGGATACACCGTGTACGGCAGTCCCGAGACGCGTTACGGTGCTAGCTTTGAAGCTGGTGTTGAGTTTGCGTCGTACAAGGGAATCACTGCGTACTGCTCGTTCAACGGAATGCAGTTTGAAAACGAGCAGCAGTACGGTGGTCAGATTGGCGTCATCGTCCCCTTCTAAAGTCGGCGCCATTCACTGCTGTCGCGCAATGCTGACTACGCGATCGACAGGTTCTGATCGTGCGTCTCAGATCAGCATTACGCATTTAATTCCGCAAATTTGCGCACCATCCCCGATTCATCGAGCGAGGTACGCCTCAAGTATCGCGCACGCCGCCAGCGCGTCGCGCAGTTCCTTCTTCTCGCGGTGGGTCCGCCCGCTCTGCGACATGCGCTGATCGGCTTCAAAGCTCGAAAGCCGTTCATCATGAAAGTGCACTGGCAGTCGCACACGCGCAGCAATGGCGGCGCCAAACTCACGCGCATCGGTGACGGCGGCACCTTCCGTTCCATCCATGTTGATTGGCAAGCCAATGACCAGCGCATCGGGTCCATGCCGATCGATGGACTTTGCCAGCGCATCCATCAGCGCTGGGCCGCGCGACACCATCAACACCTCGACTGGTTGCACGATGCGCAGCACATCATCGCCTGCCGCCAGGCCGGTTCGCTTTGCACCAAGATCAATCGCCAGGTATCGCATGAATTCAGCGCAACGCTTCCGGTACGAGACCAGCAATGTCTTTGACCTTCTCTGCCAGATCCGCGCGCACCACCAGTGTTGCATCCTTGGTGCGCACCACAATCACATCGGTCAGCCCGATGGTGGTGATGACGTGCGAAGGATCATCACTCAACGCCAGCACGCCCGTGCTCCCCACATGCAGCGCCTGCGCATTGGTTCGATTGCCATCACCATCCGCCGCGAGCGTCTCGCCATAACTTGGCCAGCTGCCAACATCGCGCCATTCGACGCTCATCGGCACCACGCATACGGAGAGCGTTGGGTCTTTCGAAGCCGGCTCCATCAGTGCGTAATCAACGCTAATTTTCGGCAATTCTGGATAGATCCGCTCCACCGTCGCGCGCGCTGTAGCAGTTCCCCACGCGGCACGAATCTCGCGCATGCCAGCGGCAGTTTCCGGCTTGAAGTGCTGCAGTGCGTCCAACACCGTCCGAGCACTGAACACGAACATCCCGCTATTCCATCCAAACCCACCACTCTGCAGATACTCCTCAGCGCGCGCACGATCCGGCTTCTCCACAAATCGCTTCGCTCCGAACGCGCCGGGGAATCCCGCAATCGCGTCACCGCGTTCCACATATCCAAATCCGGTTGCTGCAAATGTTGGAGTGATTGCAAACGTCACGAGCCGGGTTGGGTCTGCCTCCACCAACCGAAAGCCAAGATCCATCGCGCGCTCAAACTCCGCTTGCGGCGTAATCAGGTGGTCGCTCGTTAAGACCGCAAACACGGCATCTGGATCATTCTTGCCCACCACCGCCGCCGCGAACGCTACGGCGTTCACTGTGTCGCGCCCCATTGGCTCGCCCAGCACGTGTGCGTCATCAATCCACGGAATGTCCTCGCGGATCAGCGCGCGGTATTTCTCCCCGGCACACACATACCGGTTCGCCTCTGGAACCAGCGTGCGAATTCGCTCCGCCGCCACAGAAAGCAGGCTCTTTCCACCAATGAAACGCAACAGCTGCTTGGGAACAGCCTGCCGGCTCATCGGCCAAAGTCGCGTACCGGATCCACCTGCCATAATCATTGCGTAGCGCATGGCTCGTAGGATAGGCGCAGGCAAGGAAGCCCTCATGATCACTCAACTCACCGGAAATCTCATCGCCATCGACGACGGCGCCGCCCATGTTCAGGTGGCCGAACTCACCTACGAGGTGTTGATTCCCGCCGCGGATTCCATGTCACTCGCGGCGCGCATCGGGCAACCGGTTCGATTCCACACGCTGCATTACCTTGAGGGCCAAGGGCAGGGCTCCAGTTTCTGGCCGCGCCTGATTGGCTTTCAGTCAGCCACCGATCGCGCCTTCTTTGAACTCTTCACCACCGTCAAGGGCATTGGCAATCGCAAGGCATTGCGCGCGCTGCAACTTCCTTTCGCACAGGTCGCGGAAGCGATCGCCGCGCGTGATCACGGCATGTTGCAGACGCTGCCAGAAATCGGCAAGCGCACGGCGGAAACCATCTGCGTTGAACTCAAAGGAAAGATCGATCCGTTTGTGCGCGAACTCGGCACACGACCAGCAGCGCCTGGAACCAAGACGGCTGCGCGTGGACCGATCAGCGCGGAGAGCAAGCTCATGGCAGCAGCGCGCGACGCGGTTGAAGTGCTCGCGCAACTGGGGCATTCCAAGCCTGCGGCGCGCGACATGATCGAACGCGTGCTTGGGCGCGAAGACCTGCCCGGCGATCCGACGGCCGAGGCATTGGTCGAGCTTGCATTGCGGTAACTCGAGCCGGTGGCGTTGATGCATCACGCTGGCGTACTAGCCCTGACGAAACACGATTTCATACTGGCCCGCATTCGCCTTAC
>DBCE01000266.1:14073-19948 GCA_002292895.1 Phycisphaerales bacterium UBA966 | reverse complement strand
TCCTCTCCGGCGAGTGCGGCCAGGGATCGGACTGTTGCATCGTGCGTTTGTAGCCGCGGCCACTCACTTCTCACGCGTCGGCCATCCGCTAACACGCGCGAGTTCGGCGCGTAGGCGTGCCGTGATTTCCTTTGCGTCGCGTACTCCTTCGGCAGCGAAGTCGTACGTTCCTACATAGTGCACACGTGCGCGACCGCGCGGCACAAGTGGGTCGAGCAGGGCGTTGCCAATCGTCGGCGTTCCGTGAATCCACAGTAACACCACTGGCGCTTTCGTCAGTGCGACCAGTGTGCCCGTTCCTTCCACAAATGGCGCAAGCACGCATGGCGGGCGCTCAATTTCACCTTCCGGGAACACGCCCACCACGCCGCCACCTTTCACGTGGCGTACCGCTTCGCGAAACATCACCGCGTCTGCCGCCGTGTAACTCACCGGCAACACCCGCAACTGTCCCCAGAACCAACTGAACATCGGGTGCATTTGTTCCGTTGCCATCATGAAGCGCACGCGACGCGGCACCGCAAACTGCATGAGCGGCGGGTCAAGCCCACTAGCGTGATTTGCAACAATCACGAATCCACCTTCCGGCACCTTGAATCGATCAAATCCTTCCCACTTGGTGCGATGAATGAACCGTGCCAGCGGTCGCAGCACCGCCTCGATCGCACCCATCGTTCCGCTCCACGCCAATCGATCACCGGCCCGGGCACGCACGATGAAGCCGGCCACTACCAGCACCAACAGCGCAAGCACCACTCCGGCCGCCAATGCGCCGATGGCGCCCAGCACCTTGACCCAGACCGCGCCCGACGCATCTGCCAACGGCAACACGGCTTGTGCAAAGAGATGGCTGATTTCCGCGGTCATTCCACGTGGTGTACCCGCAGCGACCGCGCAGATGCACCTTCCGCTATCCTCCCGCAAGTTTGGGCACTGCACGCGGCCGATCGCCGCCGCGCATACCCAGACGCGCGCACCGCTTTCCCCCGCCGGCCTCAGGGTCGGTCCCACACGATGCCACGTCGCACAGACATCCACACCATCCTGATCATCGGCTCTGGCCCCATTGTCATCGGCCAAGGCTGCGAATTCGATTACTCCGGAACGCAAGCATGCAAAGCGCTCCACGAAGAGGGCTTCCGCGTCGTCCTGGTGAATTCCAATCCCGCGACGATCATGACCGATCCCGCGTTCAGCGATCGAACCTACATCGAGCCCATCACTCCCGAGGCCGTTGAAAAAATCATCATCCGCGAGAAGGAACTTGGCACACCGATCGATGCGCTGCTTCCAACGCTCGGCGGGCAGACCGCGCTCAACTGCGCATGCGCTCTCTGGGACGACGGCGTCTTGCAGCGTCACGGTGTAGAGATGATCGGCGCCGACCGCGAAGTCATTCATCGCGCCGAGGATCGCGAAGCATTCCGGCAGATCGTTGAGAAACTTGGCCTCCGTCAACCGCTTTCGCGCACCGTCACCAACATGGACGAAGCACGCGAATTCCTCAAGGAATGTGGCCTCCCAGCCATCCTGCGTCCAGCATTCACGCTCGGCGGCACCGGCGGCGGAATCGCCTACAACCTTGAAGAGTTTGAAGAGACCGTGCGACGCGGCTTGTCCGCCAGCATGATCGGCCAAGTGCTCATCGATAAGAGCGTGCTCGGCTGGAAGGAATACGAACTCGAAGTCGTGCGCGACCGCAAGGACAACTGCATCGTTGTGTGCGGCATTGAGAACATCGACCCAATGGGCGTGCACACCGGCGACAGCGTCACCGTTGCGCCAATCATGACGCTTTCCGACAAGGAATATCAACGAATGCGCGACGCCGCGTTCGCCATCATGCGCGCGGTGGGCGTGCAGACCGGCGGCAGCAATGTGCAGTTCGGCGTGTGCCCAGAGACCGGCGAGATGGTGGTCATTGAAATGAATCCGCGCGTCTCGCGCAGCTCTGCGCTGGCCTCCAAGGCCACCGGATTCCCAATCGCGCGCATCGCCGCCAAGTTGGCGGTTGGCTATTCGCTCGACGAACTCACCAACGACATCACCGGCACCACCAGCGCATGCTTTGAGCCATCAATTGACTACGTGGTAGTGAAAATGCCGCGCTGGACGTTCGAGAAATTCCCCGAAGCGGACGAAACGCTCACCACGCAGATGAAGTCCGTCGGCGAAGCAATGGCCATTGGGCGCACCTTCAAGGAAGCGTTTCAAAAAGCCATTCGTAGCATGGAAGTGAAGCGCTTTGGATTCGGCCTCGATAACAACGATCGTTGGCTGAAGCAACGGCGCACCAACGCAAGTGCGGGACTCGCCGCAGCAACTGCCGCTGCCGCTGGAAGTACTGCGACTGCAACGAGCTCAGAGACAAAGGTCCTCCGCCCAACCGAAGCCGCGTCCGCTGATTGGCCAATTCCAGAAGACACGCTGCTTCGCAAACTCGCAGTTCCGAGTCAAGGCCGTCTGTACTTCGTTCGATACGCACTGAAGATGGGGTGGAGTGTTGACCGCGTCTATCAGATCACCAAGATCGATCGCTGGTTCCTCCGGCAATTTGCCGAACTGGTTGCATTTGAAGATCGCATCCTTGAAGCCAAGACGCTGGAAGGGTGCTCGCGTGACTTGATGTTTGCCGCGAAGAAGGCGGGCTATAGCGATGCCCAACTTGCCAATGCGTGGCTCGGCACCATCAGCCCAACCACCATTCTGCAAGTGCGTGCCGCTCGTAAAGCCATGGGCGTGCAGCCCGTCTTCAAGCTCGTCGACACCTGCGCCGCAGAGTTTGAAGCCGCCACGCCGTACTACTACAGCACCTACGAAGAGCCGTACTTTGTAGATGGAAAGCGCGTCACTGAAGATGAAACGCGCATCTCCGCCACCCCCAAGGTGATCATCCTTGGCGGCGGCCCCAACCGCATTGGTCAAGGCATTGAGTTCGATTATTGCTGCTGCCAAGCAGCATTCGCCGCAGACGAGATGGGCCTCGAAAGCGTGATGATCAATTCCAACCCAGAGACGGTCAGTACCGACTTTGACACCAGTGATCTACTCTTCTTCGAACCACTGACACTTGAAGATGTACTCAACGTTGTCGAGCGACTCAATGGCGGCGGCATCGATCAGTCCGAGCGCTCTGGTGGAGTGATCGGATGCATCGTGCAATTCGGCGGGCAAACGCCGCTCAATCTCGCGCACGGTTTAGTGGCAGCTGGCGTGCCGATTGTCGGCACCAGTGTTGAGAGCATTGACCTCGCGGAAGACCGTGATCGTTTCAAGGCCATCCTTGAAGAACTTGGTCTCAATCAACCGCCATCCGGAATTGCGCGCAGTCTTGATGAAGCAGTCACCGAAGCAACCCGCGTTGGTTACCCAGTGCTGGTGCGCCCTAGTTACGTTCTCGGCGGACGCGGCATGGAGATTTGCTTCGACGAACCCGCGTTGCGCCGCTACATGACCACAGCCGTCAATGTCAGCGACTTGGCAAACGCGCCAGTCTTGATTGATTGCTTCCTGTCGGACGCTATCGAAGTGGATGTGGATGTTGTCGCTGACTTTGAGCCACACGAGGCAAGCCGTTCCAAGCAAGTTGAGCAGCGCAGTGCGCGGCCGCGCGCGTTGGTGTGCGGCGTGATGGAGCACATCGAAGAAGCGGGCATTCACTCCGGTGACAGCACATGCACGGTGCCGCCATACAGCTTGCCGCCAAGCATCGTTAATCGAATTCGCGATCAAGCGCGCGCCCTCGCTGAGCGCTTGCGTGTGCGCGGTCTGATGAACGTGCAGATGGCCGTCAAGGACGAAACCGTCTACATCATCGAAGTCAATCCGCGTGCCTCGCGCACTGCACCGTTTGTTTCAAAGGCCAAGGGCGTTTCCTGGGCCAACATCGCCGCCAAGGTGATGATGGGTGCATCGCTGGAAGAACTTGGCACCAAGGAGATTCCTGACACCGGCTTCTATGCCGTAAAGGAAAGCGTCTTCCCGTTCTCGAAGTTCCCGGGCGTCGACGTCGTCCTCGGTCCAGAAATGCGTTCCACCGGCGAAGTGATGGGCGCCGACCGCAGCCTGCCCGTGGCGTTCGCCAAAGCACAGATGGCCGCCGGCGTGAAGTTGCCCACCTCTGGCAAAGTGTTCTTGAGCGTGCGCGATTCCGACAAACAACAAGCAGTGGAAGTGGCGCGCAGCCTGGCCAGCATGGGTTTCGAAGTGCTCTGCTCGGAAGGCACCGCGCGCATGTTGAACCAATACAGCGTGGCATGTACGGCTATTCCCAAGATCGCCACCGGTCAACGTCCCAACGTTGTTGACCTCATGTCCAACGGTCAAGTGCAACTGGTCATCAACACGCCCACCAAAAAGGGCGGAAATACTGACGAAGGTCGCATCCGCGCCCAAGCTGTTCGGGCCAACCTGCCCATCATCACCACCATGGCAGGCGCACGTGCTGCCGTTCAAGCAATTCAGGCGCTTCGCAGCGGTCACTGGCAGGTGTTCGCCATTCAGGACTACTTCCCAGCACTCGCCCGTACCCGTACTGAAGTGCCAACCACCGTCTGACCGCACCTCCATATACTTCCGCCACTCATGCAGACCTTGACCGATTTCCTACCCGCGTGGCTTCCAACCGGCGCCTCACTCGCCCAGTTGATCGCGAGCGTCACTGTGGTTGCCCTCGCGCTCCACGTCATCCTCGGCGCATGCGCCTACACCATCTGGCTCGAACGCCGCCTCTCCGCTTGGATGCAGGATCGCGTTGGACCAAATCGCGTGGGGCCGTTCGGTCTCTTACAGCCAATCGCCGACGGTCTGAAGTTCTTCATGAAGGAGGACTACACACCCAATCACGTCGACAAGGGCATGTTCACCATCGCGCCCGCGCTGTTGGCGATTCCGTCGCTCATCGGTTTCGTGGTCATCCCATGGGGCGGCATTCTTGATCTCTCCACCATTCCATTCCTTGGTCTCACCGGCCAAGTGAAGATCGTCGGAGCGGACGTCAACATCGGTGTCGTCTACATGCTCGCCATCGCCAGCCTCTCCGTATACGGTGTGGCGATCGGTAGCTGGGCATCCAACAACAAGTTCGCGTTCCTTGGTGGTCTGCGTGCTTCCGCACAAATCATCAGTTACGAAATCCCGATGGGCGTCTGCATGCTCGCCGTCATCCTGATGTGCGGCAGTTTCACCCCGGGCGGCATCATCGCTGGCCAGCAGGCCAATGTCTGGAACATCTTCCAGCAGCCACTCACAGCGATCCTCTTCTACGCCTGCATGTTGGCGGAAACGAACCGTCTTCCCTTCGACCTTGCAGAATGTGAAAGCGAGCTCGTCGGCGGCTACCACACCGAATACTCAAGTATGCGCTTTGCGCTGTTCTTCTTGGCTGAATACTTCAACATGATCGCTGGATCGGCACTCTTTGTTGTGCTCTTCTTGGGCGGCTGGAGCGTCAATCCGTTCGGCGCTTACCTGCACTGGGATCTTCCGCTTGTCGGCGGTTTGCCGCTCATCGTTACGCAGATTGGCGTGATGGCTGGAAAGACATTCCTGGTTGTATCGCTGGGCATCGCGCTGCGCTGGACGCTGCCGAGGTTCCGCTTCGACCAACTCATGCGACTCGCGTGGGAGGGCATGATCCCGACCGCGCTTCTGATTCTCACCTGCACCGCTGTGTTTGTGTACTTCGGTATCACGCAGTGGATGTGGGCGGGCAGCTTGCTGTGCCTGATCATCGTGTGGTTCGTTGGCCCGCGCCTGCCAAAGAGTGTGAGTCCGAACGCAAAGATCGGGATGCTTGGAAGTCGCTTCAGTCCGGCTTGAGTTGTGGCATCAGGCCTGCGTATTGGCGGCTTTGTGGCATTACGTCCTTGTACTG
>DBCE01000266.1:4747-14035 GCA_002292895.1 Phycisphaerales bacterium UBA966 | reverse complement strand
GCATTCGCCTTACGAGGACGGCCGCTGAGCGCGGCCCTGTCCTCTCCGGCGCCTGCGGCCAGGCGAGCGCGGGTTCCAGACTTTGGATTTCAGCGGGGCGCGCGGCACATGCGGCGCATCGCGCCCACCCAGGCGCCGTATTCAATGGCCGCTTTGCGGCGTGCCGCGGCTGAGGGCCATTTGGAACGGTCTGCGCCAAAGGCCGTTTCCATTCGCCATGTCCAGTAGCGACCTCGGAGCCGGAAGCCCGTCTTGGCGCCCAAGAGGGCCAGATTCCAGATTCCGCGCAGAGCGTGCATCCGCGCAGACTATTCGGTTACCGCGGGCGTCACAATCGCGCTGGCGGAATTTCTGCACAGCGCTTTGGCGGCATGTCGCAAATGCTTCACCGCGCGCTTCTACACTCGACCCTGCCAATGGCAAAGGTCAAGACTAGCTTCGTCTGTCGTGAATGCGGCAATGTTCAACCGAAATGGATGGGCAAATGTCCTGATTGCGGCGCCTGGGATGGATTGCAACGCTTTACCGAAGCGCCGGACATCGCCTCGGGGCCTGCCCACGGCGCGCTTGAACTTCCCGCTGATGTCACCGCCACGCGCGGTAGTCGGCGCGCGCAACCGATCGCTGAAGTGAAGCCGCACGATGTTCCTCGAACTTCCACAGGGATCGAAGAGTTCGATCGCGTCCTTGGCGGCGGTCTGGTCCCGGGCAGCGTGGCGCTTATTGGCGGCGATCCAGGTATCGGAAAGAGCACGCTGCTCTTGCAAGCCGCCGCGGCGCTTGCGGGGCGCGGGCGCCGGGTGCTCTACGCCACCAGCGAAGAGAGCGCAGCGCAAGTCAAGATGCGTGCCGATCGCCTTGATGGCAGTGCCGATGCAGTGCGCGGTCAACATTTGCTCTTGCTTGCTGAGCCAAATCTGGCGGTGATCGTTGAAGAAGCACGGCGCATTGCTCCCGATCTTCTTGTGCTTGATTCCATCCAGCTTGCGTACCGCGGTGATATTGATGCCATTCCAGGAAGCCTTGCGCAGTTGCGTCGTTGTTGCCTTGACCTTGTCACACTCGCAAAAACCAGTGGCACCGCGGTAGCCATCGTTGGCCATGTCACTAAAGACGGCGACCTCGCAGGTCCCAAACTTCTTGAACACCTTGTGGATGTAGTACTTGCCTTTGAGGGCGATCGACATCATTCCTATCGCGTGGTGCGCGCAGTAAAAAATCGCTTTGGAAGTACGCAAGAACTTGGCCTCTTTGAAATGACCGGCGCTGGTCTGATTGAAGTAGAAGAGGCAACACTCGCTCCGGAATCTTCAAGCAGTTCATCCAACGGATCGAACGCTGTTGATGACGCAAAGAGCAGGGTGCTCTCGCGCCGACCAGGCAGCGTGTTTGCTCCAGTGCTTGCAGGAACGCGCGTACTTCTTGCAGAAATTCAGGCGCTGACCGCTACTGGATTTCTTGGCGCAGCGAAGCGCCGCGCGAGCGGCCTTGATAGCGCGCGCTTGGCCATGTTGATTGCAGTCTTAGAAAAGCACGGCGGCCTGCGACTCGGCGATCAAGATGTTTACGCATCGGCACTCGGCGGAATGCGGATCATTGAGCCAGCGGCTGATCTTGCTACTGCACTCGCCATTGCTGGCGCCTTTTACGAACGCGGTGCAGGTGCAGCAACGGTTGCGCTCGGTGAGATTGCACTCTCTGGCGAAGTGCGCTCAGTACGACAGATCGATCAACGTGTGCAGACTGCAGTACGACGCGGAGCGCGGCTGCTCTTGGTGCCCGCCACACAGGTTGAGAGCGCTCGCGCTGCCGCGCCGGGTGCCGAAGTGGTGGCGGTTGGTCACTTGCATGACGCCATCGAACATCTTGCCTAAGGGCGGACTTTGCGGCAGGCGCGCCCAGGCGCCTTGCACATTCAGCGAAATCGTTCGATGTGCACGGAAGCAAAGCCGTATCTGAGCCGACGTCGAGTGCGGCAAGTGCATGCGCGCCCTTTGATAGCGCCATAAACAGGGAAATCTGCGCAATTCGGGTCCATATGTCCAACTTGGGCTAAAAACCGGCATGGTTCTTTCTAAGTCCCTATTCGAATGCCACTTACGCCATCTACACATTGCACGGGTGAATTGTTCAATCAGCCCATGAAACACCTTTATTGACCTCCTAGGGCATATTTTGACTAAATGCCAACACACGTCCTATGTCCTTGCTATGATCCTTCCTTCAACTAATCGGCTTCACTTTGCCGATAGCGGTTGAGTCTCACGTCTGCCCACCGCGTTGGTGGGCGCCAAGATTTGAGAATTCGTCACTGGGTTGTGGGTGAAATGTCAGAGCCCCAACCCGATACAAGGAGCGAACGCATATGAGTCTGACCAAGTTTGTTGGGCTCCTCGCGGGCTCGACCCTCACGCTCACGGGCGTGAGCTACGCAGCCGTCGAGGGGAACAATGACACCGCCACCCAGATTTCGGAGCTTAAGGCCGAAATCGCAGCCCTCAAAGGTACTCAGGGCGAACAGTGGCTCACCGAACAGCGCGCGGACCAGATCCGCGGCGTCGTCCAGGACGTCCTGGCCGATTCCAACACCCGCTCCAGCTTCCAGCAAGCTGGCGGCGCGACGGCCGGCTACAACAACGGCTTCTTCATCTCCAGCGCCGATGGCAACTACTCGCTGAAGATCAACGCCCTTGAGCAGGTTCGTTTCGTTTGGAACAACACCTACCAAGACACGAAGGACCAGAACTCCTGGGGCTTCGAAAACCGCCGCACTCAGGCCTTCTTCTCGGGCAACGTTGTTGACCCAAGCTGGAAGTACCTGGTCGGTATGGCGTACGACGCGCAAAACGATCCGTACGACGCTGATGCAGGTAACTTCAACCTGTACTACGCGATGGTCACCAAGTCCTTCGGCGACGGCTTCTCCGTCTCCGTTGGTCAGATGAACGTCCCGTTCACCGTTGAAAGCAATCTCTTCAACGCCGGTTCCACCCAAATGGGTGACTACTCGATCTTCGAGTACATGTTCGGTGCAGGCCAGCAGGTCGGCGCCATGGCGAAGCTCGAGAAGGATGCATTCCGCGTTTCGGGTGGTTGGTACAACATCGTGCAGACCGATTCGTCGGGCACCGTTGGCAACTCCTGGGACAACAATGACAACCAGAGCATCGCTGTTGCAGGACGCGCTGAGTACAAGGTCGCCGGTACCTGGGATCAGTTCTCCAAGGAGAGCAGCTTCAAGGGCGAGGAGTTCGGTCTCCTCATCGGTGGCGGCGTGATCTGGCAGAACGGTCGTAATGACAACTCTGCTGGTGTTTACGATGCCAACCCGCTCGGCCTCACCGCTGATGCGCAGGCAAAGTTTGGCGGATTCAACCTGATTGGTCAGTTCCTCTGGCAGGATGGCTACCCAGGAACCGACGCGTCGTCCAGTGTTTGGGGCTTCAACGTTCAGGGTGGCGCATTCATCACCGAAGATCTTGAAGTCTTCGGCGCATGGGCTTACGCTGACACGGCTGAGAGTGGTTCGTCCTCCGCTAGCTTGGGAACGACCAACTACCTCCAGACCGGTGCTAACTGGTACTTCGCGAAGAACTCCATCAAGGCAACTGTGATGGGCATCATTCCTCTGAACAAGGACGCTGCCGACGCCGGCAACCTCCGTGGTTTCGAGGGTGGTATTGGTCTCTCCGACAGCCAGAACAACTTCTCGCTCGTCTGCCAGCTCCAGGTCATGTTCTGATCCCTCGGGATCGACTCAACCTGCAGCCCAGCTGCGACAATGTAAATCTTCCATCGGACCCGGCTTCGGCCGGGTCCGATGTGTTTTTGTCTCAGGCATCCCGCTAGCCTTCGCGCAACATGGCGACCGCCCTTGTCCTTCTCTTGGGATCCGCGCTGGGAATCGTTGACCAGTCAGTCAATGCAACACCAGTCAGCGTGAGTACCGGCATGGACGCGGAACTTGCGGCCATGCGCGCCGACCTGGCGGCTCTCCGCCGTGAGCAAGGCGAAGCGTGGCTTTCAACTCAACGTGCGTGCGAGATTCGGGCGCTCGTGTCCGACGTGCTCGCAGACTCATCCACGCGTACGCAGTGCGCGGAATCGGGCAGCGCGCTCGTGAGCGGATACGCCACGGACCGCGGCTTCTACCTCGGCACCGTTGACGGCCAGCAGACGGCACGCGTGTTCGGTTTCATGCAGGTTCGTTTTGTTTGGAACCAAGGCTACGACGCCGCCGAACGTGATCCATCGTCAAATTCCGTGTGGGGCGCGGAGGTTCGTCGTGCGCAGCTCTTTGCTTCTGGCAACCTTGCGGGCCCATCGTTGACTTGGCTGATCGGGGTGGCCTTTGGTGCGGGACAGGATCCGGTGGACTTCCAAGCCGTTCGGTTGGATCCCGCATCGGTTGATGACCCATCGCCCACTATCAGCTACCTGAATGTCACCAAGCACCTTGGCAGCGGGTGGTATGCGCAGATCGGCAACATCTTCACCCCGTATACCTACGAAAGCCACCTATTCAGCACTGCAGAAACACAGATGGGCGAATGCTCCATGCTGGAGTGGCTATTCACCGCAGGCTTCACCACGGGAGTCAGTCTGGGCTATGACGGAGACGCCATTCGGTGGCAGTGTTGCTACGGCGATCAGATCGGAACGGCGCCGTCATCGTGGAATTCAACAAGCAATCAGAGCCTGGCGTTTGCAAGCCGCGTGAATTGGAAACTCTGCGGAAATTGGGAGCAGTACGCGTACGAATCCAGTTTCCGCGGGCAGGAATTCGGCACCTTTTTGGGTGCTGGAGTTCGCTGGCAAAATGGTCGCGCCGACAATCCATCCGCGACGGACGGCACCAATCCACTTGGAGTCACCGGCGATGCCACGTTCATGTTTGGTGGCGCCAATATTCTGGTTCAGGGTATCTGGGTTGATCAATGGGTCTCGCGTGATGAGGCTGCGTGGGGCGGATTGCTCCAAGGCGGATTTTTCGTCACCGAAGCCCTCGAGTCGTTCGGCAATTGGAACATCACCAGTACCGATGGCACCCAGCAGTACGCCACTGTGGGCATGAACTGGTACGCGGACCATCGTGCGCTCAAGGTCACGGCGTTAGTGATTGCGCCGGTCGATGGCGGGCAGCCCGCCTTGACCTCGGCGGTACTGCCGCCACAGGGCCTTGGTGGGGGGTCAAACCCCAACAACAACATGAGTTTTTCGCTGCAGATTCAGGCAGCATTTTGATGTCTCGCAACAGCGGTTGCATAGGGGAGCCCCTTCGCGCCTGACCAATCAGCCCACTTTGGGTCGATTTGCTTCTCCCGCTGCAGGGGGTGCCCTTGACCGTCCGATGAAACTACTGCGATAGGATTCGTACTTCATGGGTCGAAATGTGGGAAATCTCTTTGCCGCCTGCTCCGCCGCGATCACCATCGCTGGCGCTTCGCACGCATGGGCACAAGAGCCTGCAGTGGTGGACCCGGGTTCTGCGGGTGATGTGCTGGCGCGCCCTGCTCCGGGAGTCGATGAACTGATGAAGCGGCTCGAGACCCTCGAAGACCGCAACCGCGAATTGGAAGGCCGTGTCACCGATCTCAATCGCCAACAAGGCGAAGAGTGGCTCGGTGAACAACGCGCTGGACAGATCCGCGACATCGTTCGCGACGTGCTTGCCGACAGCGATCAACGCGCCAGCTTGCAGGGCAGTGGCATGACCGCTGGTTGGAACGATGGATTCTTCATGGCAAGCGCCGATGGAAGATTCCGGATGAACCTTGGCGGGTTCATACAGAACAGATTTACTTCAAGCACTATTCGTACTGGGTCATACAACACCGCCGATCAGTCACAGCAAGCAGTCTTTGATCGTAAAGAAACCCGTTACGGATTCAATGTTCCAGATCTGCAAGTGTGGGCCGATGGGCATGTCTTTAGTCGCGACTTCCAATACATGGTCAAGGCGCGCTTTTACGAACAAGTCACCACCAACATCAATAAGGGTGACGTCAATTCGCAATCGCAGGCGATCGCCGGCGGCCCAGATTTCAGCGAAATCGAGTTGCTGGACGCATGGATTCGTATCAACCTTGATGACAACTGGTCAGTGCGCACCGGTCAATACCGCTCGCCGTTCTCTCGCGGATTCTTGGTGCTTGAGCAGTACCAAATGTCTTCGGCGCGCTCAGTGGTGGATTTCCACTACGCGTTGGGCTACACGCAGGGCATTGAGCTTGAATACACCAATGATGAATTCCGTTCGCGCACATCGATTGATAGCGGTGCGCAGGACAACATGCTGGGTGATGTGAATGCGACGTACGGCGGCAATGGTTACAAAATTTGGCCGACCGGTAGCTTTGGTAGCCAGAACGCGCCGTTCTGGGCTCAGAGTTCCGAATACAGCGTCACTCACCGCTTTGATTGGAAGCCAGCAGGTACCTGGGATCAGTTCCGCAGTTACACCAGCCCGTCGATGGAGACCTTTGGATTCCTGGCTGGCTTGGGTTTGCACTATCAGAGTTCGCGCGGCTACCAAGCGAACGAAGATACGCCCGGCGTTGATAACCCGGATTCACAGTGGTTCACCGCCACCATTGATGCGCAAGCGAATTTCGGCGGAGCATCGGTGTACGGCGCGGTCTTCTACAACTACGTCAATGCCCCCGCAGCCATCCAGCCGGTGTTCGGCGACTCGCAATCCGGCGTGCAGTACGACATGGGCACGCTCAATATCATCGCGGCGCAACTCCAGGGCGCGATTTACATCATGCCCAAGGCTGAGCTGTTTGGTCGTTACGAGTTTGCCTACATTGACGGCGGCACAAGCGCCTTGAACGGCATCAATCCAGAGATCGCAAATCCGGATCCCCTCAACCTGCTCACCATCGGCGTGAATTACTACCTTGATGGGCAGGATCTGAAGTGGACCACCGACCTGGGCTGGGCGATCACTGCGGTAAATCCATTGTTCTCTGACGTGAATGCCGGATGGCGACCTTCGCAGAGCGATGAAATCGTCTTCCGCACGCAACTGCAGTTGATTTTCTAAACAGCACATTCCATGGCATGGGCGGGGAATCTCTATGATTCATGCCCCATGACATTGGTTCACCGCGTCGAAGTTCGCCCCAAGTCCGGCCATTCCGACCCCCGTGCGGATGCGGTGATTCGGCAAGCCACGGCGCTGGGACTTTCCGCCATACCAACGGCTGCACAGCACTCCTCGGTGTACTTGCTGGCGGGAGACATCTCCGAAGCTGAAGTTGGTCGCATTGCCCATGAGTTGCTTGCGGATCCGGTTACCCAACGCGCTGAGGTGCAGCCCCGGGGCATCGCCACGCATCGCCTGGACGCCATGGTGGAAATTCACCCACTTCCAGGCGTTACCGATCCGGCCGCGGAAAGTGTTGAGTCGGCAGTGCAAGCAATGTTTGGAACGTCAGTGCGGGTGCGGACCGGCGACCGTTATGACTTGGCGGGCATCAATCAACAGGGTGCGATGACCATTGGCGAACGCGTGCTTGCCAATCCAGTGATTCACGGCGTGCATGCGGAACCATGGCATCCTGCGCACTTCCCAGCCGGGCATGGTTACACCATGCGTATCGTGGAAATTCCGCTGCGGGACCTGGGTGATGCAGCGCTTGAGAAGTTAAGTCGCGAGGCGCACCTATTCCTTTCACTGCAAGAAATGCAAGCGATCCAGGCGGAATATCGGCGCCTCGGTCGGGAGCCGCGCGAGATCGAACTGGAAACGCTGGCGCAGACTTGGAGCGAACACTGCGTCCACAAGACACTGAAGAGCACCGTCCACTATCGCGAAGCGAATTTGGGCGCCGGGCAATTCTCCTTGCAATCAGGCAAGCGTTTGCCGAACACGTTGCTGTCCGCCGCGCATGCTGGCGCGCCGAATGCGCCCGTCACACTGCGTCCAGGGCACACACCTGCCAGTGATGGATCGGTGACTATCAAGAATCTCTTGAAGAGCACCGTGGCGGCCGGAACATTTGAGCTCATTGATGAGCACAACCCGGATCGCATCGACTGGTGCCTTTCCGTGTTTGTAGACAACTCTGGTGTCATTGCCTTTGATGACCACCACGCGGTGTGCTTCAAGTGTGAGACGCACAATCGCCCCAGCGCTATTGAGCCGTACGGCGGCGCCGCGACCGGCATCGGTGGTTGCATTCGTGACATCATGGGCACAGGCCTGGGCGCCAAGCCCATTGCGGCGACCGATGTCTTCTGTGTTGCGCCGCTCGAGGGCACCGATGTGCCAGCTGGGTGTCTTCCGCCGCGGCGCATTCTGACGCAAGTAGTTGCCGGGGTGCGCGACTACGGAAATCGCATGGGTATTCCCACCGTCAACGGAGCGGTGTGGTTTGACGAGCGCTACGTTGGAAATCCCTTGGTGTATTGCGGTGTGATTGGTGTCATGCCGCGCACCATGGTCAAGGGCGTCACCTTGCGCGGCGATCGGATTGTGGCGATCGGCGGGCGTACTGGTCGCGATGGCATTCATGGTGCCACCTTTTCAAGCGCCGAAGTGGAGCATGGTCATTCCAGCGAATTTAGTCATGCTGTGCAGATCGGTAATGCGATCACCGAGAAGAAGATGCTCGACGCCATGCTTGCGGCGCGCGACCAGCCGGACGGACCGCTGTACAGCGGCACCACCGATTGCGGAGCTGGTGGATTCTCAAGCGCTGTTGGAGAAATGGGCAAGGACGTCGGCGCCACTGTGAATCTGGAACGCGCCCCGGTGAAGTATGACGGCCTGAGTCCAACCGAAATTTGGATATCTGAAGCACAGGAACGCATGGTGCTTTCCGTGCCTCCCGCGAAGTTGGAACGCCTCCGCGCCGTGTGCCTCGCCCATGGGGTTGAGCTCTGCGACCTGGGTGAGTTTGGCACCAATGACGGCATGATTCGCTTGTACTGGCACGGCACAGAAGTGGGCGCGCTGGACACGCATTTCCTGCATGAAGGCGTACCGATGCCAACCCGCGAAGCAGTGTGGGATGCTGCGTGGAGCGCCTCGCAATTGCCAGCCCCGGGAAACGGGCGCGGTGTTGGACCGCGGCTTCTCGACACAACCTGCGCGCTGCTTTCGCATCCGAACATCGCCAGCAAGGAATGGATCATCCGGCAGTATGACCATGAAGTGCAAGGCGGCAGCGTCATCAAGCCGCTGGTGGGTGTTGGTAACGGCGGTCCGTCAGACGCGGCCGTGGTGCACCCCGTGCCGGGTTCGCGCCGTGCACTTGCCATCAGTAATGGGCTTGCCAC
>DBCE01000266.1:0-4664 GCA_002292895.1 Phycisphaerales bacterium UBA966 | reverse complement strand
GTGCGCAACATGGTGTGTGTTGGTGCTGACCCAACCCGCATGGCGGTCTTAGATAATTTCTGCTGGCCTTCCTGCGATGACCCACGCAATATGGGTTCACTGGTTCGTGCTGCCGAGGCGTGCTATGACGGGGCCATGGCGTACCGAACACCATTCATCAGTGGTAAGGACAGTTTGAAGAATCAGTTCCGTACCCAGGATGGCCGCACCATCATGATCCCGCCGACCCTCTTGGTGTCCGGATTTGGAATCGTGCCCGATGCAGAGCGCGCCTGCACCATGGACCTGAAGTCAGCGGAACACGTACTGGTGCTGGTTGGAACAACAGGTGCGCGTATGGGCGGAAGTCACCGCGTGATGTTGGGCGCATGTGGGCATCCAGACAATCGCTTGCCGGTGGTTGATCCTGCGCGCGGCGCACGTACTGCTCGAGCCGTTGCGGCGTGCATCGCACACGGCGCAGTGCGCTCCGCGCATGACCCGAGCGAGGGTGGATTACTGCCAGCGCTCGCAGAGATGTGCTTTGCGGGCGGCCTTGGCGCGCGCATTGATCTGTCGCACGTGCCGGTCGATGCTGCTGCACATGCTGAAGTGTCAGACGAGTGCCGTGCCTTTGCCGAGGATCCGCATCGCTACATTCTTGAAGTTGATGTGGTGCATCTTCCAAAGGTCCAGGCGCATCTTGACGGGATCGCGCATGCAGTGATCGGTACGGTGACGAACAGCACCACGCTTGAAGTTGTTGGAATTCGCACGCCACAAGAGTCCATGACCCTCGACACGCTTCGCGCCGCATGGAATGCGCCCACCGGTGGATGAGATCAGCACTATGAGTACCGACGGACCAAAAGCTCTTGTCATTACCGCGGCAGGTATCAACTGCGACCTTGAGCTTGCGCAATCATTTGCGGCGGCCGGGGCTGTACCAGAATCAGTGCTACTTTCGGAATTGATCCGAAATCCAAGCCAAATTGATCACTACCGGTTGATTGGACTTCCCGGCGGATTCAGTTTCGGCGATGACATTGCCGCTGGCCGCATCATGGGTGCACTCATGCGCCGCAGTATCTATCCAGCGCTGACCGCAGCGATTGAGCGCGGCGTACCCATGATCTGCCCTTGCAATGGCTTCCAAATTGCCGTTCAGGCAGGCTTATTGCCGGGTCCAAGCATGGATTCTGCATGGCCAGCGAGTGCTGCGGAACCATCCATCGCACTGCTGCAGAACAGCACCGGTCGATTCCGCGATGCGTGGACGCGTGTGGAGATCCCTACAGACACGCGTTGCATTTGGACGCAAGGCCTTAAGTGTGACGATGTCACCGGGATCCTTCCAAGCGCACACGGTGAAGGTCGGTTGGTGGCTGACGAAGCGCTTCTTGATGCGCTGGAGGCCAATGGACAGATTGCGGTCCGTTACCACCTTGCAGATCATTTCAACGGCAGCATGCGTCGTATCGCGGGCATATGTGACGCCAGCGGTTTGGTGTTTGGATTGATGCCGCATCCCGAGCGCTTCACGCGTTGGACGCAACATCCGCGCTGGACGCGGTTGTCTGCGCATCAGCGCGCGGGCGAACCACTTGGACTGCAAATGTTCCGCAACGCCGTCGAGCGCGTGCTCGTGAACGCCTGATGTATTGCAAGCGCATCGCGCAGAGGAGACTTCTATGACACAGACAAGTACCGCCACTCTCCGCTGCGGCGTTGTGGGCGTTGGCAAGATGGGAAATCACCACGCACGCCTATGGACGCAAGTGGAAGGATGCGATCTGGTGGGAGTGGTTGACTCCAGTGCCGATCGTTGCCAACAAGTGGTGGAAAAGTACGGCGGGAAGGGCTACTCCGAAGTCGATGCACTCATTGCTGCGGGCGTGGATGTGGTAACGATTGCTACGCCAACCATTCATCACCGTGCGGCCGCCGAAAAACTCCTTGCGGCTGGAGTGCATTGCCTGATTGAGAAGCCACTCGCTCCTACACCAGTGGAAGCGCGGGCGATCGCTGACGCTGCCGCACGGAGCGGCGCACTGTTGCAGGTGGGACACGTGGTTCGCTATGACCCAGTGATGGTGGCGGTGCGAAAGCTTGGCCTTGCACCTCGCTTTGTAGAAGTCGACCGTGTGAGCCCCATGACATTCAGAAGCGTGGATGTGGGCGTTGTCTTGGACATGATGATCCATGACCTTGATGTCTTACTGATGCTCTTTGGTGCGGAGCCAGTCGAAGTCCGAGCCAGCGCCGTGAGTGTTCTTGGCGAAGCCGAAGACGTCTGCAATGCCCGCCTGGAATTCCCGCGCATGGCGGACGGATACACGCCGGTTGCCAACGTGACCGCCAGCCGAATTGCCATGAAAACCGAGCGGAAAATTCGCATTATGAGCGATGACACCTATGTCAGCGCCGACTTTGTCGATCGCAAGGGCACAGTGGCGCGCAAGGGTCCCAACGCCAACAAGATCGCTGAAGTGCGGGAGCTCTTGAAGAAGGGCGCAGACCTGAGTCACTTGAATTTCTTGGATCTCCTGCAGGTTGAGCCGCTTGATGTCCACGCTGGCGAGCCACTGCGTTTGCAGGCGGAGGATTTCATCGACGCCATCCGTGCCGGACGTCGACCGCTTGTTGATGCAGAGGACGGATTCGCTGCAGTGCGTACCGCTGACCGGATTGTTGCGGCGGCGCGCGCAGCTGGCTCGCGCATGGTTTGAATCGCTGGTGAAATCACTCGTGAAGTCCACACCAACATCATCCAGTCAGCAGCTCCAATGGACTGACGCAGCGCCTGCTCGGGTGGATGTAGCGATTGTGGGCGGTGGGTTTAGCGGGCTGGTGGCCTTGGTGCATCTGTGCCGCGCAATTCCGTCGGGGACGTTTGCCATTATCGAGTGTCATCCGCTGCACTTCCCTGGTACTGCTTACGGCAGCTGTGACTCGGAACACCTGTTGAATGTGCCCGCTGTTCGCATGGGGCCAATTCCGGAAGATCCAGCCAGTTTTCATCTTTGGCTTGAGACACAGACGCCAGGCAAGTTTCGAGCCGATGCATTTGTTCCGCGCGCATTGTTCGGCGCGTACCTGACAGAATTTGTAGCGGACGAAGTGGCGCGCTCAGGAGCGCATGTTTCATTTGTGCGCGCCGCAGTGATTGATATGCACGACGCGCAGTCACATGTGAATCTGACACTGGACTGCGCTTGTGATGCTGCCGACGCACCCGCTCGCCCGCAGCCGATGGCTGCTCGGTGCGTAGTCATTGCGCCTGGCTTGCCGGCTTCACCTGCGCCGTGGGCGGATCATGTGCATGGCGTTCCGGCAGGAGCCCTCGTTCCTGATCCATGGAAGGCAGGGGCGCTCCTTGGCATTCCTCCTGACGCCGGCATCATGCTGCTCGGAAGCGGACTGACCGCTGTCGATATCGCGGAGGGCTTACGGCGTCTCGGGCACCGTGGCGTCATTCGGATGGTCTCTCGCAACGGCCGATTGCCCCTACCGCACGCGGATCACGGCGAGCCTCCGATGCTTGCAACCAGGGAGCAGTTTGCTGGAAGTCCCGCCAAGGTTCTGTCAGTGCTTCGGCGTGCTGCCCGTCAGCGCATCGCCGCAGGCCTCGGCTGGCAGGGCGCCATCGACGCCATTCGGCCGCATATTCCAGCCATTTGGAAGTCATGGTCAACAGCCGAGCGGCGCCATTTCATCCGCCGCGCGCGCGCGTTGTGGGAGATTCACCGTCACCGCGTGCCAGTCCAAGTGCTTGCTGACATCACTGCTCAGTGCGCGGCTGGAACACTCATCATTGAGCGTGGCGAATTGGTCGCAGTGCACCCAGCAACGAGTGGAACGGTTGCCGCATCGGTCCGTACCGCCGATGGTGCAACGCATGTGCACACGGTGGCGCGTGTGATTAACTGCACCGGTCCATCAATGAATCTGCGTGACACACGCCATCCCTTGCTGGCCAGTGTGCAACGCAACGGGCTGGCTTGTACTGATGATCTTGGCCTCGGCCTTCGCTCTGACGATGAATGTCGACTGGTCGGCACCAACGGTGTTGCAAACCCACGCATTGTCATTGCCGGAGCGCTCCGCCGCGGTGACATGTGGGAAGCAACGGCCGTTCCGGATTTACGCGTCAATGCCGCACGCGCTGCAGCCACGCTGGTAGCGCTGCTTGCGGATCAACACAGTAAGGCGAACATCTAGGTGCTTGTTGGCAGTCACCTCAGTATCGCTGGTGGCATGCATCTTGCTATTCACGATGCGGTTCGCCTTGGTCTCGATTGCGTGCAAGTGTTCACCAAGAATCAGCGGCAATGGAAGTGGAAGCCGCTCACTGATGATGAAACAACAAACTTTCGCGCCGCCGTCACTGAAGCTGGATGGCATGTTCACCCCGAGCGGCACTTAGTCAGCCACAACAGTTACTTGGTGAACCTGGCGTCCCCGGATGCAGACATGCGTGCCAAGAGCCGTGCACTGCAACTGCAAGAGACCGAACGCTGCGAGCAACTGGGCATTCCGTCCTGCGTCATGCACCCAGGCGCGCACCTTGGCAAGGCTGGAATCGCAGCCGACGAGGAGGCGGGCATTCGCAGGCTGGTGGTTGAACTTGATGCCATTCATCAGTCCACCAAGGGTTACCGCACCGTCACCTGCATTGAGAACAC
>DBCE01000227.1:7710-9020 GCA_002292895.1 Phycisphaerales bacterium UBA966 | reverse complement strand
GTCCTCTCCGGCGCCTGCGGCCAGATGGGGGTGTTCCGCAGAGCGTGGTGTTGACCCTGTTGGTAGCGCAGTGATGCGGCGAAAATGGGGACAGGGGTGAACGGCACCTATTTACAAGCCGACCGCCGCCGCGCAAGTGGCAATCAATGCATCCGCCTCTGCCGCCGTTCGGCCCTCTGCAATGAGACGAATGATCGGTTCGGTATTGCTTGCGCGCAGATGCACCCAGCCAGCATCGATGTCGAGGCGGACACCGTCGGTGTCGCTGACGCGTGCGCCTGGGAGCGCCGTGCGCGCCTTTGCCAATGCTGGCGCTACAGCTGCCATACCGCCGATTGCTGACAGTTCGAATTTCTTCTTCACCATCGCCCAACGCGGAAGGTCCGCTACCACCGCAGAGAGCGGCCTGCCTTGGTGCGCGAGCAATTCCAGCACCAACGCCATCGCGCTCAGTGAGTCGCGCACCCAACACACTGTGGGCAGAATCACACCGCCGTTGCCTTCGCCGCCAAGAATTCCATTGACGGGGCGGAGCCCGGCCACCACGTTGGCTTCGCCCACCGCGGTGCGCACGACATGCGAACCAGGGAACTGTGCAGCCACGTCGTCAATCATCCTGCTTGTCGATAGATTGGTTGCCAATGCGCCACTTCCATGGCGCTGCAACATACGAAGTGCCGCAAGCACCAGCGTGTACTCCTCGCCGATGAATGATCCGCGCTCATCAACAATGGCCAGTCGGTCCGCATCGGGATCTTGGGCGAATCCACACGCAGCACCGGCATGATGGTGTCCCTTTGAATCTCGCACCGCGGCCGCTAAGTCCAGCAAATTTTCGGCGAGCGGCTCGGGAACGTGGCCAAACACGCCAGTTTGCTCGCCATAAATATGCACCACTTTGCATCCAAGCTCTTCAAGCATCATGCGACCAGGCACGCAGCCGCTGCCGTTCACGCTGTCGAGCACCACCGTGAAATTCTTGGCGCGAATGGCGGCAACATCCACGTTGCGGAGCACGCGATCGATATGCACTCGTGCTGCGCTGCCATCATGCGTCAACTTGCCTGTTGCAAGCGGCTCACACCAATCAATGCGACGCTCCTTGAACCGGTCGACGATTTCTTTAGCAATCGCAGGAGGTGGCGCCAGTCCGTTGCCATCCAAGCATTTGATTCCATTCCACGCAATCGGATTGTGACTGGCAGTGACTGCCAAGCCGCCATCGGCCTTGCGCTCGCTGATCATCACGCCGACGGTTGGCGTCATGGCAACGCCAATGTCGATCACGTCGCACCCGGTGGCCATCAGCC
>DBCE01000227.1:4000-7700 GCA_002292895.1 Phycisphaerales bacterium UBA966 | reverse complement strand
CGATCGCGGCGGCGGCAAGTGGCGGACCACTGATGCGTCCATCAAGCCCCACCACAACGAGCGGGCGATGCTTACCAGTAGTGACCTTCAGAAATGACCCAAACGCAGCGCCATAGGCGGCCGCAATTTCAGGAGTCATGGTGCGGCCAACAATTCCACGAGCGCCGGAAACGCTGAGCATGAGCGGGGCTTCTGGTGTTTGTGTGATCTGCATAAGTGCTGATCAGGCTATCGGAATGACCGGCAACTCTGCATATACTGACCATCGCATGTATCTCAATCAGATCGAGCGCAGTTTCAGCGCCGCCCACGCGCTGGATATCGGCGGGGTGCGGGAGCCCATCCACGGCCACAATTGGTCGGTGAAGGTCATCGTCGCGGGCACTAGTCTGGATGCGGATGGCCTACTCGTCGACTTTCACGCCTTGGAACGAACCATCGACGGCATCATCGGTCGTTTCCATAATCAGAATCTGAATACGACGCCTCCATTTGATCAGATCAACCCGTCGGCCGAATTGGTGGCGCAGTACATCGCTGTGCAGATCATTCCAACTCTCCCGATGGGAGTACGTGTGCAATCAGTGAGCGTCGGGGAAGCGCCCGGTTGTACCGCCACATACATCAATCCATTCACAGGTACGGAACGATGACCGACGCCACGCCGAGTTCGTCGTCCGCGCCACTCATCGCTCCAGCGCCAGCGCCTGCGCCTGCAGCACCGGCGATCCGTACGGTGATGACCATTGATGTCAATGACCCCGCGCGGTTCCTCAATCGCGATATCGAATGGCTGGAGTTCAACGCGCGTGTTCTTGACATTGCTGCCGATGCGCGCACTCCGCTCTTGGAGCGCCTGCGGTTTCTCTCAATCTACTCAGCAAATCTCGACGAATTCTTTATGAAGCGCGTCGGCGTCTTGAAGCGACAGATTGAAGCTGGCGTCTCTGGGCCTGTGCCCGAGGCGCTCACGCCTGTGCAACAACTTGACGGAATTCGTGCCCGGGTGGCAACGCTCGCTCATCGACAGGCGATCATCCTGCGCGACCGTGTTATGCCTGCACTGGTGCCACATGGCATTCGGATCCTGCGATGGGAGAATCTCGGCGAGGCGCAACGCACAGAAGCCGAAGCGTGGTTTCGACGCAGCGTGTTCCCGATTCTCACGCCGCTTGCCGTTGATCCCGGCCACCGATTCCCGTTCATCAGCAACATGAGCGTTTCTCTTGGAGTCATGTTGCGTCGCCCGGGTGAGAGTGAACAACTATTTGCACGCGTCAAAGTCCCAGAGATTCCATCGCGCCTCTACCAATTTGAGGACACGAATGATTTCATTACTGTCCAAGACATCGTTGAGCACAACCTTGACGATCTCTTCCCGGGCATGGAGATTCTGAAGGTTTTGGCGTTCCGCGTCACCCGAAATGCAGAGGTTGAGCGCGACAGTGAAGACACCGAAGATCTTCTGGAAGCCACCCAGCATTTGCTGAAGGAGCGGCGCTTTGCGCGAGTGGTTCGCTTGGAAATTGCCGCCGGGGCAAATCCACGAATCTTGAAGTTCCTGATGGAAGAACTGCAGGTGGATGCGGATGATGTCTACGAAACCGAAGGTTTGGTGGACTATGGGGCTCTGAATGAAATTGCCGACACCGACGTTGCCGATTTGCACTGGCCGCGCATGGCAGCATTACCGCCCGCTGGCTTGGACGATGATCACGCAGATATCTTTGCAGCCATTCGCGCTGGCGACATTCTGCTTCATCACCCCTATGAATCGTTCGAGCGCTCGGTGGAGAAATTCATTGAGGATGCAGCAGCAGATCCCAAGGTTGTGTGCATCAAACAGAGCCTGTATCGCACGTCGGGTGATAGCCCATTCATTGCTAGTCTCATCCGCGCCGCAGAGAGCGGCAAGCAAGTGGCGGTGCTGGTTGAATTGCGGGCGCGCTTTGATGAGGCGCGCAACATTCTGTGGGCGCGCAAGCTTGAAGACGCGGGCGTTCATGTCGCTTACGGCGTTGTCGGATACAAGACCCACACCAAGACCGCGTTGGTCGTCCGTGAGGAGCAGGGCACGCTGCGTTCCTATGCACATATTGGCACTGGAAACTACAACAGTCGCACGGCGCGCATGTATGAAGATGTTGGTCTGCTGACTGCCGATCCGGAAATCACCGACGACCTGGTCAATCTGTTCAACTACATGACGGGTCGTTCACGTCAGCGCGAATATCGGCAATTGTTGGTGGCGCCGGTAGCCATGAAAAAGCGCTTCCTTGAGTTGATTGATCGCGAGGCGCAGATTGCAGCCTCGGGCGGCTCGGGCCGGATCATTGCCAAGATGAATCAGCTTGAAGATCGTGGAGTGATGGATGCGCTGTACCGCGCCAGCGAAGCTGGGGTGCAGATTGACCTCATCGTGCGCGGCTTCTGCTGCTTGCGTCCGGCCATGCCCGGTCTGAGTAAGAACATTCAGATTCGCTCAGTGGTGGGGCGGTTCCTGGAACACAGTCGAATCTTCTGGTTTGGTGCGGGTAAAGCCGATCCGCTGGACGGCGACTTCTACATTGGCAGTGCGGATTGGATGTATCGCAACCTGCAAACCCGCGTTGAAGCTGCCACTCCAGTCCGCAGCCGGGACGCGCGCGGAACACTCTGGGACATCCTGCAAATGTGCCTCGACGATCGACGTTCGGCGTGGCAGATGCAACCCGACGGAACCTATCGGCAGATCGATTGCGCACAACTTGCACCGGAAGATCCGAGTGCTCTTGGCGTTCACGCACGATTAGCGGCGTACTACCTTGATCGTGCGGCGTTACGAGCGCAAGCTCGGCGCGGCGAATGAGTTTTATTTCGGCGCTTCGGGCTTCGGTGCCTCGGGCTTCTGCGCCTCAGGCTTGGGTGCTGGCGTCGCCACCACCGCGACCTTCTCGATGCCTGTTCCGCCGGTTCCGAAGTTCGTGCTCAAGTGGTTGACACCAAGCTGATAGAGCAGTTTGTCAAGCTTGCCGGTTGCACGGTAGGTCAGTTGCCCGCCGATACGCCACTCTGCCCCAGTGACGTCCCCGAACGACGCGGGAACGAACGCCGGCAGTTCTGCCAGCATGCGGTCTTGGGGCGGCAGTGTGAGCGATGCCACCCACTGCCCCGAATAGGCCTTCTGGTCATTGATGATCACTGAGTAGTCCCAGGTGGTCAGTTCCACTGGGGCGTCGTTCGGATTGCGTAGTTCAACTGTCACAATAATTTCTGAACCTTCAGCAGTGACCACCAAGTCACGCGCCTTCACCGCTTGAATATCAGGGCTCGAAGCACACCCCCCGACCGCAAGCAGCCAAGCTCCGGCAGCAATCTGAAGAATTGGCAATGGGCGCGTGTCCAGCATCGGTGCGAGAATGTATCACCTTCCGAAGTGGATGCCCGCTCCCCCAAGATTCGTCTGCCCATGAAGTATTCATCGCCCATTGGCCGCCGCCCGACGATCGCCGCCTACATCGCGGCCGCGCTCTTGGGCTGTTTGACGCCGGTAGTGGCGGCGCAGGAACTGGCGCTACCCGCCGTTGACGACTCTCCGTCGTCTCAGCTGCTCATCGAGCAAGCCACCGATCAAGCCAAAGCGAACCCCCGCGAAGCCGTGCGGCTGCTTGTGCAAGTACTCGATGCCGGACCCGATCGATTGGTGCGCGCTGGACTCGAC
>DBCE01000227.1:0-3843 GCA_002292895.1 Phycisphaerales bacterium UBA966 | reverse complement strand
GAGGCAGGCCTGGAGGCATCGCTCCGTTTGGCTGAGACATGCCTGACGCGCGGGCGCGTGGCGGCGGCATCGGCATACCTTGATCGAGTGGATGATCATGATCTACTTGCTGGCCGTCGTGCGCTCTATCACGCATCGATGACTGCCACGGTTGCTGCGCGGCTTGGACAACCCGCACGCGCTCAATCGGCGCTGGCCCGCATCGATGCGCTTGCTGCGGATCAAACCGGATCATTGAAGGCAAACGAAGTCGCCGGCGCGCGCGCCGCCGCACTGGCAACACCGACGCCGCCTGCGGAAATCACCGTTGGCCCGCTGGGTCCCGGGCGGTTTGATTCCTCTGCTGCCGCTTCGACTTGGAGCGAGACGTGGAGCGCACCGCTCGACGTCACCGCGAGTCCCATGGCACAGGCGGGCGTCGGACGCTTGGCGGGCGCACAGACGGCGCGGTTGCAGTCATCCACCGCGCCCACGTGTGTTGGTGAGCGTGTCTTTGTGGACGACAACGGCGTGATCCGCGCATTCGATCGCCTCAGTGGTCGCCCGCTCTGGTCGGGTGCACACAGTGGTGCTGATTCAGCTGGCTTCGCCATGCGCATGCTTGCTGCCACACCGAATGAGGTGGTTGCGCTTGCGCCCATGCAGCTCGGCGCGAATCGAACGGGAATTGGTACCGGACGCATCTCATGCCTCGATGCCACCACGGGCGCATTGCGTTGGGAAGCCCGCCTTGATCGCCTTGACACGCGTGCGGACCTGGATGGCCTGCAGCCACAGGGCGCACCGATCATTGTTGACGGGCGCGTGATTGTTGCCGCGCGGCGCACTTCGGTCCGCATGGAAACGGTGAGTTGGCTGGTGGCGATTGATATGGATGCGCCGCGTCCCGCAGCGTGGTCGCGTGTGCTTGCCTCCAGTGGCAGTGTTCGCGTTGGCACCTCACGTGCCGCGGACGCGCCAGTCCTTGCTGCTGGCGTCCTCTACGTATCAACTCCTACCGGGGCGGTTGCCGCGATCGATCCATGGGATGGTTTAGTGCGCTGGCTCCGTCGATTCCCCGTACCGGTGCGCGATGCCGCCGCGCGTTTGGAACCTTCGGATGCATTGACTCCCGCCGTCGTCGGGGACCGCATTTATGCCATCAGTCCCGACCGCGCTCGCATTGATTCGTTCGACATACGTGATGGTTCTCCGCGTGGTTCCATTCCAACTGGCGCTGATGGCTCGATCGGTACACCTTCGTACCTCGTTGGCGATGATCGTTCTGGCCTGGTGCTTGCAGTCGGTGATCGTGTTGCCTGCTTTGCGGCGGCGGCTCCCAACACAACACTGTGGTCCGTGCCAGCCGTTGGCGCCGCATTCGCGGAGCGTGCGCACGGACGCGTTTCATTTGCAGATACCGCGGATCCATCGGCGCCCGTAGTTCTCCTTCCCGACGCAACAAACATCTCCATCCGCGACGCGCGCACTGGAACTGAACGCATGCGCTTGGCGGGTGCTGGAAATTCCAACGCAATTCTTGCTGGAAATCAGGTGCTTGCTGCGGGCCCAACGTCACTTTCCGGATGGATGCCCACGGCGGATGCAGAGCGCATCGTGCGCGCGCGGATGTCCGCGAGTTCCGCACCCGATGCAGCCATTGCGCTTGTGCACCTGGCACGGCAGATTCGCTCTGGGTCGCTTGCCGCAGAGGGTGCCAAAGAATCGGTGCGCCGCGTTCGCGACCTTCCCGCTGACGACGTTGCTCGTACGGAGTTGCTGGAACTCCTGTTGATGGTCGATGCGATGGAATTGGCTCAAGGCGCCGACCGCGACACGCTGGATGCCGCAGTGGATCAATCGGCACTCTTGGCGAGTGGGCAGCTTCGTGGTGGATTTGCCCGAGCCGACCGCGCGCTTCGACGCGGAGATCCAGTGTCAGCTGCTGCAATCGCGGCGACAGTGGGCATGAGTGCACAGCCCGGGGAAATGGTTGTCAATCGGTTCGGTCAGGCGTGCGCCGATGCTGAGGCACAGCGAATCATTGCGATCGCCCGAGCCAAGGATCCGCGCGCACTTGATGCGGTTGCTGCTGCTGTCACCACCGCGCTGGCTTCCGTCCGGACTGATGATCGCGCCGCCGCCCTTCGATCTGCGGCGCGCATTGGAGCCGGCACTCGTGCGGGCACCTCCGCCTTGACGGCCATCATGAATGCCGCGAGTACGGCATCAACACGCCTCGCCGCGGCGCGCCTGATCCGCGAGTGCACGGCGCGTAGCGGCGCCACCGACGCGGGTGACGCATTCCTTCGCGCCCTTGACCCTCGGTGGGGTGCGGCCCTTGCTGCTACCGCAACGCCATCGTTCGCCCGCATCGCAGGAACTGCTTCGCGCATCGTTGAATTCCCGGGTCGTCTTCCACGGACGTTTCCAGACGCCGGTCGCCCAGTGCGGGGGTTGTTGACATTGCAGGGTTCGGATTTGGTACTGCGCACCGCGCCTTCCTACGCCGCCACTTGGCGCGCCCCGCTTGGCGCGCGCGATTGCTCAGTGGTCGCTACTTCCCCCGACATTCTGACGTGCGACGATGCGCCCGGAGGCACCGGTGCCGTCAGCTGTATCTCTGCCCAGGGCGTGGTTCGATGGACTTCGCGAGGGGTGATCGATCCAGCAGATGGATCAAGCGAGCCGGATGGGCTGGATACTTCCGATACACGTCGTGGACCGTCCATGGTTCCACTGCTCACGGCGCCAGCGATCGCAGTTCTTGGGCGTGATGGCAGCATGACGGCGTTTGATATCGATAGTGGCACGGAAGCATGGCGCCATCCCGCCGATGGCAGCACGCTGTTGTCGTGGGCACGCGAGCCTCTTGCAGTTGCGCTCGCCACCGAGTCCGATGACGGATCGGGACCAGCGTTGCGCATTACCGCGCTGAACGCCACGGACGGCTCGCCGATTCTCTCGTGGACTGCGGAGACCGCCACGGAGATTCGTTGGATGCGTATCGTCAATGGGGGAATTCTCCTGGTGGCGACCGACGTTGGCATTGAGGCGCGCCGTCTGGCCGGTGGCGATGAAAGCGCTCCTTACTGGATGATTGATTCACCCGAATCGCACGGCTCCACCCGGTCTTGGAGTGTTGGTAGCCAAGTGGTAGTGCTGCCGCGTACCGACGATGTATTGGTGATCGATCCGTGGACCGGAAGGCAAACCACCGGCGCTTTCGTTGTACCGAGCTATTCGCCCGATTCACCGATCCGGGAGGTGGTGGATGGAACTTCCTGGGTGGCCTTGGTCGCGGATGGTCGCACGGATTTCTTCTCCCCGGAGGGGGCATGGACTGGTCGGGATGCCCCCAGCACCGAGCGCGCCTACGTCCGCGCGGCCGCGAGCACGGACCGACTGTTCATGCTTGATGCCGGGGTTGCCGGGGACCCAGTGCCCCTGCGATTCGGACTACTTCTCCGGGAACTTGATGCCCAGCATGGGGGACTTGAGTCCGCCCCCCCCGTCATGCTGCGCGCGCTGGGCCAGCGCCTGAACGAATTGACCGCTCTCGACGGCGCGATCGCCGTATCGAACGGCGCGGTTATTCAGGTGGTTGAATATTCTGACGCGAAAGCCCCGTCGGACCGATGAAGCGAGGCAGCCCGGCGATTCCCCGGGTTTCCGGGTGTGATGCTGATCGCTACACTTCCGCCCGTTGTGCCCTGTGAACGCACGCTTTCCTGACGAGATACCCATGACATTCATCCGATCCACGTCCGCCTTGGCCGCCCCAGTACTTGAGGACCCCCTTGATTCCCTCTACGGTGCATTGACCCCGTTCACCGTTATCGCGTCCGATGATGACGACGACGA
>DBCE01000052.1:1461-3035 GCA_002292895.1 Phycisphaerales bacterium UBA966 | reverse complement strand
TGCCAGCCTGTTGGTTGTTGCCATTGCACTGGTAACGCATGGTTGGGGCGTAGCCATTGCGATGGCGGTGGTACAGGGCCTCTCCGGCGTTCTCATCGGCAGCGTGCTGCAGCCGAAGATGCTTGGTTCGCGACTCGGACTTTCGCCACTCATGGTGCTGCTCTCGTTGGTGGTGTGGGGTTACCTATTGGGAATCGCTGGCATGTTCTTTGCCGTTCCGCTCACCATCATCGTGAAGATCGTGCTTGACTCCACCGACGATCTGCGCTCACTCTCCGTGCTGCTGGGCGATGCCGCCAGTGCGCGGGAGATGGAGAAGCGGTGAAGCAATGACGGTCACCAGCGCCCTCAGCGCTTGGGAATCGCTCACATTGCCGGCTGCAGTGCCTCTGCTTGAGTCGTTGCGCGGTATTGATTCCACACCTCCCGCTGCAGTAATCGAACGCTTACGTCGAACGTGGCCCGCAGAGACGGTCAACGCTGCCATGGAACTTTCCATCGCGCGCTTGCGCGCTCGACCCAAGTTTGCAGAGCGCGCCGAAACACTGTGGTGCGATCGCAGCGGAGTAGAAATGTCTAGCTCACCAGCGACTGCCCGCTGGAAAGCTGCGCGCTTCCAACGCGCCGGTGCCACGCGCATCGACGACCTATGCACTGGTATCGGCGGTGACCTCATGGAGTTAGCGCGCATTGCAGAGACCACTGGCGTTGACCTTGATCCACTGCGCGCATGGATGGCTGCGCGCAACGTCGGCGTTTCAGTGCGCACTGCCGATGTACTTGCCGACCCCGGCACTGCGCCGTTTGCGCACGCGGATCCGGCGCGCCGTTCGTTTGGAGGCAATCGCATCTTCCGCGCTGCGGATCTGCTACCTGCACTGGAAACCGTGCGTGAATTGCTGCGCGATCGCACCGGGTACGCAATCAAACTCGGCCCCGGTATGGACCTGGACGCAACCGAACACGCGCCGAGTGATGAACTGGAATTCATCAGCGAATCAGGTCGATTATTGCAGCAAGTTCTGTGGTCAGGAGCGTTGGCGCAGGCGCCCGGACAACGCACCGCTTCACGAGCATGCAGCGGCACATCCGTGAGTGGCACACCTGGTGATGCCGCCACTGGTGCGTCGCGCATGTTGCGGATGATGTTTGTTCCGGACCCGGCGCTCGAACGCGCCAAGCTGCTCGGACTGTTTGCCGATCAGTTGAACGCGGTCGATGCAGCACCGGGACTTGGAATATTGACACGGGATGACTGCGCGCCGCTGGCCCCAGAGTGCGCGGAGTGGTTCGAGCAGTTTGAGGTTGTTGAAGAATTGCCAGCACGCGAACAAACCGTTGCGGCATGGCTTGCTGAGCGCGGCGCCGGGATTGTCACTGTGCGCACTCGCGGTGCTGCTTGTGATCCGGATGCATGGCAGAAAGCGCTGCGTGGTCGCGGTGCTACTCCGTGGACAGTCTTTGTGCTGCGCCTGGGCTTGCGGCGAATGGCTTACGCCGTGCGACGTGCGAATTCTGGGTGAATGCGAGCGAGACTCGCTTCGGAACTGCTGACCGGGTGTTCCGGAAGCGTT
>DBCE01000052.1:992-1399 GCA_002292895.1 Phycisphaerales bacterium UBA966 | reverse complement strand
TCGATCGAAACGATGACCTTTGCAAGCTCTGGGTCAAAGTGCGTGCCTGCACACCGTTCAATTTCTTCAAGCGCAGCGGACATCGGACGCGCGCTGCGGTAGGTGCGATTGGTGGTCATTGCATCAAGTGCATCGGCGATGGAAATCAGTCGGCCGAGAAGCGGAATCCGCTCGCCGGAAATGCCGTGCGGGTAACCGCCGCCGCCGAAACGTTCGTGATGATGCATGACGCCGCACAAGATGTCACTCATCTGCGGAATGCCACGCAGGATGTCGTGCCCTATCACTGGATGGGCAGCGATCTGCTGGAACTCTTCATCACTCAGTTTGCCAGGCTTGCGCAACACATCTTCGCTGACACCAATCTTGCCGATGTCGTGCACAAGACCGCATAGCCGAGCTCGGCC
>DBCE01000052.1:621-917 GCA_002292895.1 Phycisphaerales bacterium UBA966 | reverse complement strand
ACGCGCGCCGAGTGACCGCGCGTGTACGGATCCTTGGCGTCGATGGTGGCAATCAAGGCATGCATGGTTCCGTCAAACATGGCGCGCTGCTCCGCTTCAAGCTGAGCATTCACGCGTAGGCGTTCCATGTTTGCAAGCGCAAGTGCCGCTACAGCGGCGACCGATCGAACCAGAGCAGCTACTGGTTCAAGCGGGGTTCGAAACGCGCCACCGTCAGCCAAATACAGCAGCCCAAAGAAGCGATTTCCAAGTTCAACTGGCACGCACACCACCCGTGCCAGGCTCAGGCGCGCCAG
>DBCE01000052.1:0-500 GCA_002292895.1 Phycisphaerales bacterium UBA966 | reverse complement strand
GATGCAACAGCAACCAGCGCGCCGTCCGTCGACAACTGCTTTACAAATGCCACTTCCGCAAATCCACTGATGCGCGCGATGGCGTCAACCGCAGCATCGGCAATGGCCTGATCGTCCTTGGCAGCATGAATCGCTGCACCGATGGCGAGTACCGCGTCAAGATGCTTTGCTTCCAGTGCAGCCGGTGCAAGTGCATCGATGCGCTCCGTGCTCCGCGGCTGCGCACGGCTGATGATGGTCTGTGATTCCGCAGGCGCCGGACGCTGAAACTGAAAGTCCATGGGCCCAATGGCAACGCGATCACCAGGCGATAGCGGCTGTGATTGGAACGCCACCAACTGCACCCCATTGACGCGTGTTCCGGAGGCGCTTCCATGATCAGTGATTCGCCACGTACCGCCACTGACTGGGTCGGGCGTCCACTCGAACGCCGCGTGATCTCGGCTCACTGAGGGATGCGTCAGCACCAATGCATTGGCAGCACCGCGACCAACGCTCAC
>DBCE01000099.1:24352-24732 GCA_002292895.1 Phycisphaerales bacterium UBA966 | reverse complement strand
ATCTGGGTGAACATGAACGCGGCGAAGGTGTTGAACGAATCCTGCTGACGGCCGCACGTATGGGACGCTGCCAGAGCGGAACTCCATTTCTTGGTGGCGCGGTCGGCATGGCAGCCGCAGGAACACACGAACCAAACATTGCTCACGGGGGCAGTGGGGGCGATCGCAATACCGACACTCATTCAAAAAACGATCATCATGCAGCCACAGAGCGCGCTATCGGTGAATTCGTGGATCAATTGCGCGCGCGCCTTGGTAACGATGTCGTGCAGCGTGCACATGCGTAGAATGCTTCCCATGAATCCCACCTGCAAACTGACATCTGCGCGCACGCTGGCATGCTGCCGCGTTCTCTCGTTCACCCTTGCGAGCGCATTTCT
>DBCE01000099.1:23899-24319 GCA_002292895.1 Phycisphaerales bacterium UBA966 | reverse complement strand
GCAGGTTGCAGTGTGAATCCATTCATCATGAATTACCGCGGCGACCGAATGACGCCCGTTCTTGAAGCTCAAGTCGTGCAGGATGCGCCAGCTGAAGGAACCGCCACTGAGATCGGTTCGAGCACCTTCCTTGCGTCCGTTCAGAAGGTGGGCGATGCCGAAGCGATCGAAGCAGCCCGCGAGGTGGGGGCTGGAATGGTGAAGTGGAGTTGCGTGAATGCCGGCCAGATTGAGTCGACGGAAGAGGATCCCGTCTATCAGCGCCGTGCCCAAGGTCGCGGCAACTTTGGTACGTATGCCCCCATCCCTGGCCAGCGCGAGTCATGGCAATACACGGCACGATTCTGGCGCGCGAACTCAGCGCCCGCAGCGGCGCCAACGACGCCTGCACCGGCACCAACGCCGTCTGCACCGGCACCA
>DBCE01000099.1:8450-23792 GCA_002292895.1 Phycisphaerales bacterium UBA966 | reverse complement strand
ACTGGACCCTTGATGCCGTCCTTCTCGGCATTGCGTGAAACCACCCATTGCGTGGGAAGACGCAGCGCATCCGGACCTGCATAGGCCACAGCATCCATAGTCAGCGATGCAACACTGGCATCACCAAAGCGACCGGGATGACTGATCTGCACCAGTCGACCGGTCTCTTTGTCGATCGCCAAGTACGTCGCGTTTCCTTCAAACCACGTCACGATGTAATCACAACGCGCGTCGCCGAGCGTTCCTTCGCCGGTCTTGAGTGCCAGGAGTCCCGCCTCGGGTCGATAGCGCGCACGCATAATCGCATACGGTTGGCGATTCATGAGTCGCTCAAAGGCCGTGCGTCGCGAATCGACCAGCGGCGTGGTGCGGCCATTGCTTGAAGTGATCACCGCAGTGTCCGGCGTCAGCAGCGTTTCGTATTGATAGTTGTCCTTTGCCGTTCCGCCCACCTTCTGCCATGCATCCATGCGGCGCATGGTGTGCGGCCCAGCAAACTCCAGCGTCTCGGTGACATCCCATGAATCAGCACCTTGCAGGACGCGTCTGGTTGATACCTGCGTGAATACCTTCGCAGCCTTTACAGCGTCTTTCCCGCCAGCCCAGGCAATCCATCGGTCGAGCGCTGCGAGTCCAGCGGCTTGCTGCTCGGGCGTACCCGCTGGCAATTCATCAGCGGGCTCCATATAGCGCCGCGGTTGAGCACGAAACAACTTCATGCATTCGTCGGATGCAAAGAAGTACAGCATCCCTTCCTGCAACGCATATCGGCGCGCGTCACCGAGCCCACCGAGTGGCCCCATCCGTCCGCACGCGCCGCCTTGTTGCGCCGCAAAGCGCGCTGGTTCGCGATTGAATTGATCGCGTGTGCCAGTGTTAGCAAAGATGTATGTGTTCCCCTCATACGTCACAAAGATTGATCGTTCGCCAGCAACCGTCTTGCCCAATTGCAGAAGCACTGGATCCACCGGCATAGTGCGTTCGGGCGTCGCGTTGGCAGCAGCGGATACGGCTTCCGGTGTATTGAGCAGCGGCGATTGCGGCATCAGTGTTGCGGGTGCAGCGCCGGGTGCCGCGCCGGGTGCAACAGCGGGTGCAACTACCGGTGCCGCGGCCGGTGCGCTTGGCGTTGCTTGATCAGTCACTGCTAGCGGCGCGCTGGCACTTGCGCTCCCATGCACGAATGCGTTGCAGAGCAGGGCGGAAGCGAGAAGAGTGATGTGTGCCATGTGCATGAGAATGATCCGCAAGATGCCAGCCGACAGGTGCAAGTGTCAGCGTATTCGCGGTGGCGCATTTGGATTTCACCCCATATTTAGGTATACTAACAAACACCGTACAAATAATCAAGGCGTCGATTCTGTGCTTGAAAATCAACCATTCTGTGAACTGGCGGCTCTCAGCAACTTCACCTTCCTTGAAGGTGCAAGCCATCCTGAAGAGGTCATCGCCCGTGCGGCGCAGCTTCGGCTTGGCGCAGTGGCGATCGCTGATCGTCACACCATGGCCGGGGTCGTGCGCGCGCATGTTGCCGCAAAGCAGCATGGCATGCAGTTGGTAGTTGGAACGCGCTGCAACTTTCTGCTTGGCGCTGATGATGAACCAACGCACCTTGAGGTGGTGTTGCTTGCTGATTCAGCAGACGGCTACGCGCGCCTGTGCCGATTGCTCACCCTTGGCAAGCGCCGGGCCGGCTGGACGCTTGACATGGACGAGAACGTCGCAGCCGTTGCGGCTGGCATTGAATCACGCACCGCCGCACGCAATTCATCGGCGTGCCATCTGTGGCTTCATGATCTGGTCGATGCCAGCGTGCAGTCACTTGGAAGCGGCGAGCCGGGCGATGGATCCGGTCATGGATCTGGACGCAAGCCCGGGACAGATCGGCCGCTTGCGCCGTTTGCCATTCCTGGCGTGCAAGCCATCGTGATGCCGCCCGATGAATACGGCGCCATGCAGCCGCGGTTTCTTGAGTCACTTCGCTGGCTTCGTACCGTCTTTGATGATGATCGACTTTCACTTGGGTTGGTGCGTCGATCCGGTCCGGATGCCGCGCTTCGGTTGCTGCAGTTGGAGTGGCTTTCCTCTGAAGTATGCGTGCCGCTGGTGGCCAGCAACGATCCATACTGCCATGTCCGCGATAGGCAAGAAATACAGGACGTTGTGACTGCCATCCGCGCCGGACACACGGTGCAAGAACTACGTTCATTTGAACGAACGCGCGCAGTGGACCGTGCTCACGGGTGCGCGCACCACGGCGCCCGACTCTTCCCCGACGACGCGCGACACCTGGTTGACACCGCTGGCATGCGCGCGGTACTTACTGACGTTCCGCGCGAAGTATGCGATGCAGCCATCGACCGCAGCGCCGTATTGGCGCAACGGTGCGCTGGATTCTCCATGTCAATGCTTCGCTATCGATACCCGCGCGAAGTTGCGCCACCCGGCGTTGAGCCAATGATGCACCTGCGGCGACTGGTCGCAGAGGGAGCGGCGTTGCACTGGCCAAGTCTCCCGGAAAAAGTGCACGCGCAACTTGAACATGAATTATCCATCATTGCTGAACTCGGCTACGCGTGCTATTTCCTCACGGTGTATGCCATTGTCAGCTTTGCACGTTCGAAAGGCATTCTCTGTCAAGGCCGCGGTGCTGCAGCAAACAGCGCCGTCTGTTTCTGCCTTGGAATTACTGCTGTTGACCCCACTCGCAGCGACATGCTCTTTGAGCGATTCATTAGCCGCGAACGAGATGAACCGCCGGATATTGATGTTGACTTTGAACACGAGCGACGCGAAGAAGTCATTCAGTTCATCTATCGAACCTGGGGAAGATCACGCGCAGCGTTATGCGCGGAAGTGATTTGCTTTCGCGACCGTAGTTCATTACGTGAGGCAGCGAAAGCGCTCGGCGTTCCACCAGAATCACCAGAAGCGGTGCGGATTGCTGCGGCAATAGAAGGGTTCCCACGTCATCTTTCGCAACATGTTGGCGGATTCATCATCACCGATGGTCCGCTGTGCGAACTTGTGCCAGTACGCAACGCGCGCATGGATGCACGCACCATCGTTGAGTGGGATAAAGATGACATTGATGCCATGGGCATGCTGAAGATGGACGTACTTGCCCTGGGGATGCTCACCGCCATTCGCAAAGCGATTGACCTTGGAAACAATTGCCCGGTACCGGGCTGGCCGTGCGACAGTTCCGGCACTGGAGCGCTGACGTACTGCACTGTTCCTGCCGAAGACCAAGCAACGTATGAGATGGCGTGTCGCGCCGACACGGTGGGGGTATTTCAGATCGAAAGCCGCGCGCAGATGAGTATGTTGCCGCGCCTGAAACCGCGTTGTTTCTATGACCTAGTGATTGAAGTGGCCATTGTGCGCCCGGGGCCAATTCAAGGGAATATGGTGCACCCATACCTGCGTCGGCGCGACGGCACTGATGCAACGCACTATCCCAACGAATCCATTCGCGCCGTGCTTGGAAAGACGCTTGGGGTGCCACTCTTTCAGGAGCAGGCGATGTTGCTTGCCGTAGTTGCAGCCGGCTTTACGCCCGGCGAGGCGGACAAACTGCGCCGGGCCATCGCTGCATGGAAGCGTTCCGGAAATCAGATTGCTGCATTCAAGGATCAGTTGGAGTCCGGCATGCGGGCTCGTGGGTATTCCGAAGAGTTTGCTGCGCAGGTATTCGGGCAGATTCAAGGTTTCTCTGGTTACGGATTTCCGGAGAGTCACGCAGCGAGCTTTGCGCTCTTGGTCTATGTATCTGCATGGCTCAAGTGCCATCATCCGGCAGCATTCACTGCCGCGCTTCTCAACAGTCAGCCGATGGGTTTCTACGCACCCGCGCAGTTGGTACGCGATGCGCGCGAACACGGGGTTGAGGTTCGCCCGGTTGATGTATTGGCAAGCGAATGGGACTGCACGCTGGAGGACGGTGCTGCATTGAGCGAGGATTATGCCCCCGGCGATCAGCCCGATGTGCATTTGCACTCCACGCTTCCCCCCGCGCCTCCCCCCTCGCTTCGCCTTGGCCTGCGCATGGTGTCCGGCTTACGTGCCGAAGACGGCCACGCGGTGGCGTCCGTTGCACGCAGCCGGCGCTCACACGCAACGTTCGCATCGGTGGAATCCCTGTGGCGCGCGTCTGGCTGCAGTCTGCATGCACTGCGGCGGCTCGCGGCGGCGGATGCGTTTGCGGGCATGGGTATTTCTCGCCAGCAAGCACTCTGGCAGGTGCGTGCCTTGCGCGGCGGTGATACCCCCGTTCTTGACGATGCCGCCCAGCGCGGCGCCACGCTCTTTGACATGCTGCCGCAGCCCTTGCCGCCAGTTCCAGCGCTTCGTTCCGTTGCTGCTGATTACTCCAGCACCGGACTTTCATTGCATGACCACCCGATTCGATTCCTGCGCGAATCAATCGCGCGTCGCGGAGGATCCGAGTGCGCGCAGCTCCGCGCCATCGGCGAAGCTTCCGAGCGCGCCACAGCCGCCGTCGCTGGATTGGTGCTGTGCCGGCAACGCCCGTCCACCGCATCGGGAATCATGTTCATGACCATTGAGGATGAGACTGGCATTGCCAATCTGATCATTCGTCCCCGTGTGTACGAGCGCGTCCGAAACATCGTGCGCCACGCAACCACGCTGTTGGCGGAAGGCACGGTTGAGCATCGTTCCGGGGTCACGCACCTCTTGGTGCGCCGCATCACGGACTTGTCAGAAGAATTGAATCAGTTAGCGATGGGCGACCACATCGCACAGAGCTCGCGGGACTTTCGGTAACGATGACTGCCGGACATGCTGCTGGGGTTCGCGTGTCGTCACTATCGATCGGTGCTGTTACTTTCCAGTGCCAGGCTTGCCAGCATTCGCTCCGAACTTGCCAGTCTGCATCTCTTTCATCGGCTGCGCTGCGGCGTCCAACTGCTTTCCGGGCACTGACTGTCCCTGCATGCCATCAGAACGGGGGAGCGGTTTCACCTCAACTGCCGGGCGCTTTGGCATCGGAATCGATGGTGGCAACGGCTTCGGATGACGCATCGCACCACGCTCACGGGGCGGTACCCAGCCAGCAGGCGGCTGCGCACGACCGGTATTGCCAAGTGGTCCACCGCGGTAGTGATCGAGCAGCCCAGTGAAGCCCGCATCGCCGCAGAAGAACTGCGCGGTTGCCACGCAGTTGGCGTCCCAGGTCGTGTCGCAGCACGACGGCTGATACGCACACACGGTTTGGCAGCAACCAAGTTCATTGCAGAACGGCGAGGCGTGCACTTGCAGGCAGCTACCAGCGCTTGCATCGCCGCAACTGTTTTGGTCGCAGCCGCACGAAGGATCGTCAGCTGCAAGGTTCACGCAGGTGACGTCCCACGAAGTATCGCAGCAGAACGAGTCGACCAAGCACACGCGGTTGCAGCAACTCTCGTCGGAGCAGTTTGGCAGTGTGCTTGGCACACAGCAACTCTGCAGCAAGTCACTTCCGCACGGTGGAACTGGGCACGCTTCATCCTTGGCCGTGCAGGTATCGCGGGCGACACCAGCGCAGACGCTGTCCCACTGGGTGTCGCAGCAATACGCATCTTGCGCACAGACCGAGGCGCAGCACGCCGCATCGTCGCATGCGCCGCTGTCATGGGGGCGGCAGCAATTGCCGGCGCAGACATCGCCGCACACGTAACTGCATCCGCACGAAGTGATAGTGCGCGCAATATCAACGCAATCCGCGTCCCATTCCGTGTCGCAGCAGTAGGTGTCTTCTGCGCATACAGCGGCGCAGCACACGGGATCGCTGGATGCAGCGCCTGGGTGTGGTTCGCAGGATGGTCCGGCGCTGTAGTCGCCGCACACTGGTCGTACGCACACGGCGGCGTTGGCTGGCAGAGAGGCCAGATTGACGCATTCAAAGTCCCAAGCAATGGTGCAGCAGCTTGGGTCAGCCACGCACACAGCCGCGCAGCACAGGCCTTGGTCGCAACTCGGCAAATCATGCTCCACGAAGCAACCGCCGGAATCTTGCAGTCCGCAGGCACTTCCGCAACGGTCCAGCGCGCCAGCCGCGCACAGTGCATCCCAGGAAGCACTGCAGCACAACGGGTCGTTTCGGCACACGGCATCGCAGCAATACGGATCGTTGCAGTAGGGCTCTTGGTGAGGAATCAGGCAGGGCTTGTTGCATCCAGAGCCGCATCCAACGGCGCCGCAGCAATATTCGCGCGCGACGGAAACGCATGCGCCATCCCAGTTAGCGTCACAGCACGATGCGTCGATGTTGCACACGATGGAGCAGCATGAGCCATCTTCGCAGCCGGGATTGTCATGCGTCTCAAAGCAACTGCCGCGACATGGGCAGGTCCAGCCGCTGTCGGGCGGCACCTGGCACAGGGTGCGAGCGGTGGTGACGCATGCGCTGTCCCACTCGCCTTGGCAGCACGATGGATCCGCCGCACAGACGCCGTTACAACATGATGAATCGCGGCAGCCTGGGTTCTCATGTGCGTCAAAGCAATCACCCTCTGCGGGGCAGCCCTCAGGCGCCGGGCAGACGGCCGTTGCCACTAGCACGCATCCCTGATCCCACGCGGTTGTGCAGCACGATGGGTCAACGCTGCAAACCGCTCGGCTGCAGTCCGCATTGGCGCATCCCGCCGATACGTGCGCGGTCAGGCAACCTTCACGTCCGATGGTGACTACAAACGTTGGGTCGCAAATGAACGTGGCCTCGCGAGCGCACACAGCGTCCCAGCGGGCTTCACAGCAGTACGGGTCAATCGATGCGCACACCGCGGCGCAGCACTGACCATCACTGCAGCCTCGGGTGTAGTTGGGAATCCAGCAACTGCGCAGCGAACCATCATTCGATCCACACACATCGGCTGGATCGGCGCACGCGACGCCGGCGGTGGAGACGCACAGGTCATCCCATTGATCTGAGCAGCAGAATGAATCGATCAGGCACACTGCAGTGCAGCAGGTTCCGTCCGCACAGTTGGGTGACGCGTGTTGTGAGTAGCAACTTCCGGAAAGCGGATCGCCGCACTGGTCGCAGACTTCAACAGCTCGAGCGGCGCACTTGGCATCCCAGCCAATTTGGCAGCAGTATGCAAAGTCTGGATCGGCGCACACTTGGCTGCAGCAGCCAGGCTTGTCGCAGCCAATGGTCGTTGGATGCGCGATGTAGCAACTGCCGTTGACTGGCAGCGAAGTGACCGGATCAAGGCAGCCGGGCTGCGATGAGCACAGGTCATTGGCAATCTCAACACACGCCTCGTCCCAGGTGACGTAGCAGCAGTACGGATCGCGCTGGCACACCGTTTGGCAGCAGAACGAATCCGCGCAGCCGATGCGCGCGTGAACGACGAAGCAACTTGATTCACGTCCCGCGTCCAGATCGCCGCCGCATGCGCAACTTTCACTGCTGCAACTCGGCGTGACCAAGGCAACCTGTGTGCAACTGATGTCCCAGGAAGAGGTGCAGCAGAACGGGTCGAGCGCGCACACTGCTCCGCAGCACAGACTATTGCTGCAGTACGGTGTTGAATGCGCGATGCAGCACGGACCGGTGTTCAGCGAGCCGCAGCCTTGGCAGGAAACCGCTTGCGTATCAACGCAGCTTTGATCCCAACCGGTGGTGCAGCAGTATGGATTCAAGTTGCAAACGGTGGTGCAGCAGCTGGAATCGTCGCAATAGGGCAGGGTGTGCACCGTGTCACAGGCACCGCTTCCCTCAGCGCCGCACGTGAGGCAATTAGTAGTAGCAAGAGTGACGCAGTCGGAGTCCCAAGCAGAATTGCAGCACGATGGGTCGATTGCGCAGACTCGCTCGCAGCAGTTTGAATCGCTGCAGGAGGGGGTCGAGTGCTCTACGTAGCAACTAGCCGTGGTGCTTCCGCAGGTCTGGCACGTGACGGCTGCTTGGTCTGCGCAGGACTGGTCCCACACCACGTTGCAGCAGCCCGGATCGATACTGCAAACGGCGTTGCAGCAGTCGGCGTCCGAGCAACTCGGTCCGGTCTGCGACTCAAAGCAACTGCGGAAGCTGCCGTCTTGGTTCGGCTCGCCGCATCCGCTGACGTTGGCGGTACAGGATGGATTGCGAACGAACGGCGAGTCGCTGGTTAGCGTGATCGCCGTTGGACCCTTGGTCAGGCTACCGGCGTTGCGGCATCGATAGATGTGCGGCGGTGCGAACGAATCCGATGCATCACCGACTGGTCCGATGTACGCCTTGCCGTTGTCAGCAAAGATGCATCCGTAAATATTCTGATCGGTGCCACGAACGATGGTGACCGTGTCAACAATGGCATCCCACGGGGGCAGCGTCAGCGATCCGGGGACGGTCCACGCCAACTCACAGACCTGCGCTGGATCAACAGTGGAGGGCACATTGACGCGCTGGCCAACGGTGGGGTACTCGCGGGTATTGGCGGGATCTGGATTGCGAAAGACAATCAGATGAGTGACATTGGTGGCGGATTCAGCAGGAAATACGCGTCCATTGGCTGCGGGGCCAGTTGGGAACGCAAGCGACTCGACATCAAAGATGTACGGCACCAGTGCCGGCGGGACGTCGGCGAGCACATCACCGGTGAACGATGAATCCGCCAGCAGCCCCAATCCACGCGACGCGGTGTCGAGCGGATTGGACACCCAGGCCATTCCGGAAAGCGGCTCCACCACAGCGATCGTTCCGCTCACTTGGTCGGTTCCGGAACTGTTGTTGGAACGGGCAACCTTGATATAGAACCAACCGTCGAGGAACGCGCGCACGGAGGGGTCCCCGCCAACCACCCCGTTCACGGTTGGTGCGCTTGCAACGCCAACCGCAGAGGTCGGAATGCGTATCTCCACATAACGTGACTGCGGAACGGTGGGGTCGGTCTGAGTGTTCGGTTTGCGAACGCGCAATTCAGACAGGGTTGCCCGGGGAAGTTTGCCAATGGAGGCATTGGATGCCATGGCGACGAGCTGCCCAAGGTAATTACGATCGACATCGTCGATGGCGCCGTCGAAATTGAAGTCGCCACTGATGCAGTACACCGGTTGGCCGAGCATGCAACTCGACCACACGTCAATGTCAGCCTGATTGACCAAGTTGTCCGCGTTCAAGTCACCAAGCCACGTGGAGTTGCCAGCAGTGGTGCATGCGGCGGATGGGTCGTTGCACTGCGCTGCAGCGGGTCGAGTTGCCATGCCAACAACCACCATCAAGATGGCGAGCAGGCAGGACGGTAGTGCGCAGCGAGGAGACGGCATGGAAGACCTTCAGGGTATACGCAACTCGACACCCGGAATCCCCGGCAATTCGCCCAGATTGGAGACATTCTCAGCCCCCGATCCGCGCCCGGGGGTTAGGTGGCGGCTGCTGCTCGCGCTCCGTCCAAACCGCCGTAGGTGCGCCGCCGTGCGGCAAAGTCAGCAAGGGCTGTTTGCAGTTCCGGGACCTTGAACTCCGGCCACAGCACGTCGGTCACGAAGATCTCCGCATAACTCACCTGCCAGAGCAGGAAATTGGACAATCGGCGCTCGCCGGCGGTCCGAACCAAGAGGTCCGGGTCCGGCAGTCCGTGGGTCTCCAGGGCCGCCGACATGGTCGATTCATCAATCGCCGCCGGGTCAAGATCCCCGCGCCGGACCCGTAGGGCGATGGTTCGGACGGCGTCCACCATTTCCTGCCGAGAACCGTAGTTCATGGCCAGGCACAGGGTCATGCCGGTGCAGTTGCTGGTCTCGTCCTCGGTGCGGTCGAACTCGGCGAGCACCGCGGCGGACAGTCCCTCGCGGCGACCAATGCGTCGGAACCGAATGTTGTTTGCCAGCATCATCTGCCGTTCTAGTTGCAGTTGATGCCTGGCTAACTCCATGAGCGCCGAGACTTCGTCTTCTGGTCGTTTCCAATTCTCACTGGAGAATGAATACAGCGTGAGTGCTTCCACTCCGATGCGAGCGCACTCTTCAACAATGGCGCGCACTCTTCGTGCACCTTCGCGATGTCCGGCGATGCGCGGCAACCCGCGCGCGGCCGCCCAGCGTCCGTTGCCGTCCATGATGATTGCAATGTGACGGGGGACGCGCATTGCTTACGCGGTGGCCAGCGCCACGGCGCGCCGACCGTCCACCAACGTTTGGGTTCGCTCCGGTCCAAGGCTGACTACTTCAACCGGCACTCCGGTGATTTCCTCAATGCGCGCCAAGTAGCGCTGCGCCTCTGGTGGCAGCGTGGTGCGGTCGGACGCATCGCGAATCTCTGCACTCCAACCCGGCATCGTCTCATAGATGGGCGTGACGCCCTCAAGTCGATGAGCATCAGGAATGAAGCGATCCGTGGTGGTTCCGTTCGGCAATCGGTAACCAACGCACAACTTGATTTCATCGAATCCGGACAGAACATCCAGCAGGGTGCAAGCAATTCCAGTGGCTCCACACACCATGACGCTGTAACGAACTGCCACCAAATCAAGCCATCCGCAGCGGCGCGGTCGACCCGTGGTGGTGCCGTATTCCCGGCCGCGTTCGCGAATCCGGTGACCAAGATCATTGTCGAGTTCGGTGGGAAACGGTCCCGCGCCAACGCGGGTGCTGTACGCCTTCATGATTCCCAACACGCGTCCAATGGCGCTGCCGGGAACGCCAGTGCCCGAGGGAATGCCCAATGTGGAGCAGTTACTACTGGTCACATACGGGAATGTTCCGTGGTCAATGTCCAAGAGGCTGGCGTTTGCACCTTCAAACAGAATGCGCTTGCCAGCGCCCATGGCGTCATGAAGTGCGTACACCGAGTCATCCACGTGTGGACGCAGGCGTTCGCCAAACTCGGCGTACTTGGTAGCCAACGCGTCCGGGTCAAGTGGCGCAGTGTGCACACCGAGCGCCTCGAGTTCTGCGGTGCGCAGGGTGCAAATCACATGCAGGCGGCTGCGCAGGTATTCGGGGTCAAGGAGATCGCCCACGCGAATAGCGGTGGAGCGTCGAATCTTGTCTGCATACGCTGGGCCAATGCCGCGGCGCGTGGTGCCGATGGAGAGGTTCCCTTGCGCATGCGCTGTCTTGGAACCGAGGTACTCCTCCAGCGCTGCATCTTGCTCCTTGTGATAGGGCATGACCACGTGGGCTCGATCACTGATGCGCAGGTTGGTGCCAACGCGAATACCGCGCGTGCGGAGTGCATCGATCTCTTGCAGGAGCTTCTCCGGGTCAACCACCACGCCGTTACCAATGACGCAGGTCTTGTCGCCGTACAGAATTCCGGAAGGGATCAGGTGCAGGGCGTAGCGCTCATCGCCCACCTGCACGGTGTGGCCGGCATTGGCGCCACCGTTGTAGCGAACGATCACATCATGCTCAGAGGTGAGCAGGTCAACGATCTTGCCTTTGCCTTCGTCCCCCCACTGAAGTCCAACAACGGCGGTATGGGCAGTTCGATTAACGCGGTGTCCAGTGGTCACGGGCGGGGCTCCGGTGCGAAGTTGCGGCGTTTGCCGCGAAGCCGGGAATGGTAGCGCACCGCGCGAGGGTTGTTCCTACGATTGCAACTCATGGCTACCGCGCTCACCATCGCCGGGCAGGGTTCGCCCGACGCATACGCCATGCGTGTGGATCAGGCCCTTGCTGGCATCACGCCGCAGTTTGCGGGCGCCTATGTTCACGTTCCGTTCTGTTTCCATAAGTGCCATTACTGCGACTTTTACAGCTTTGTTGATACCCAAGATCGTCAGGAGGCCTATGCCGCACGTGCCGATGCGGAATTGGCAGCCATGGCGCCCTGGGTGCACGCGCCGCTGCACACCGTGTTCGTTGGTGGTGGAACCCCCACGCTGTTGCGGCCGCCGGTACTGCGCGCGGTGCTGGGCTCCATCCGCACTCGACTGCCGCTGGCGCCTGGTGCGGAATGGACCGTGGAAGCGAATCCAGAAACCGTGACCGCTGAAGTGGCGTGCGCACTTGTTGAGAGCGGCGTGAACCGCGTCTCTCTGGGCGCACAGAGTTTCAACGAACGCCACTTGAAGACGCTGGAGCGTTGGCATGATCCCGCAAGCGTTGCGCGCGCTATTGGATTCCTACGCGCTGCAGGGATCCAACGCATCAATGTGGATCTGATCTTTGGTATTCCCGGCGGCACACTGACCGAGTGGGAATCAGATCTGCGCCAGGCACTGCAGCTGGGTACTGATCATCTCAGTTGCTACGGCCTGACCTACGAAGCGAACACGGCAATGACCGTGCGTATGGAACGCGGCGAATTTGAGCCGTGCGATGATGGTCTGGAAGCGAACATGTTGGAGCGCGCCGCCACCGTCTTGCGCGATGCTGGCTTTGCTCATTACGAAGTCAGCAACTGGGGGCGGATTCGTAACGGCGATCCGCACGCCGAAGAGTGTCGGCACAACCTGCTGTATTGGCGCAATCGCGATTGGCTTGCCATTGGGCCAAGCGCATCGGGTCATGCGCAGGGCGTGCGATGGAAGAATGTTCCGCGCTTGGGTGATTGGCTTGCCGCCGAGGGCGCTAGCCCGGCAGTGGATGTGGAGCGAGTGACGCCGGACATGCGCGCTGGCGAGCGGCTCATGATGGGATTGCGGCTGCACGCTGGCATTTCTGAAGTTGAACTTGCCGAGATTCTGCAGCTTGGCGAACGCGGCTCGGAGCGAGCGACCGCCATTGCACAAGCGGTTGCGGAGGGGATGATGGAGCACGCCGGAGGTTCGCTTCGATTCACTGCCGCCGGCATGATGGTTGCTAATACGGTCCTGGCGCGCCTGGTCTAAGGGGCTGGAAGTAACCGTTGGAATCACCCCAGCCACCCGCGACGGCGGAGATTTCTGATGCTCCAAATGGCATTTTTGGGAGTTTCCGGAGGATCTCGCCCCTTCCTGGGGAAGTTTGGGAATGAAAGCGCCCGCAGATTCCGATACTGATGGTGCATGCTTCCCGCTCCGCTCCGTCTTCTCCGACCCGGCGACTGGGCCAAGAACGTCTTCGTTCTGGTCCCGCTTGTCTTTTGGCTCGCTGGTGAAGGTCGCGGTGCGCAGCCCGAACAGATCGCCGAGCAACTGTGGCACGTGGCGCTCACGGTGATTGCGTTCTCCATGGCGGGTAGTGGCTTCTATGCCGTGAACGATGCGCTCGACTTTGAAGAAGATCGCAAGCATCCAACCAAACGCCGTCGGCCAGTGGCATCGGGCGCCATCACTCCGCAGTTTGCAACGACGATGGGTATTGCGCTGATCATTGGTTCCATCGCAGTGGCGTGGTGCGTGCGTCCTGCAGTGTTGGCGGTCATCGGTACGTACATCGTTCTACAGGTGGCATACAACGCGAAGTTGAAGCGAGTGCGGCTTCTTGACGTGTTGACGGTGGCGAGCGGATTCGTACTACGCGCCATTGCTGGAGCGTTGGCACTTGGCATTGCAGTATCGACGTGGCTGGTGGTGGTGGTCTTTGCGTTCACGCTGTTCCTAGGGTTCGTCAAGCGCCTGGGCGACCTGCGCGCCGCGGACATGGCGCGAGCGCAGGGCGACAGCACCGACTGGAAGCCACGCGCTGGCTACAACAGCACTGAAGATCTCAATTGGCTACTTGCCACCACTGGCGCCGTCACCATGATGGCGTACTTGGTCTACTCATTGAGCGATCATGCGCGCGGCATCTTTGGTGTGCGCGCCACCGGATTTGCGTTACTCGCTCCGCTGGTGTTCGTGGTGATTCACCGCCTGTATTTGCGCGCCAACTCGGGGCGTGCAGAGAGTCCAGTCACCGTTGTCCTTTCCGATCGCAGCGCACTGGCGGCATCGCTTCTCTTTGCAGTCGGGGTACTGGTGGTGCTGTTCTGGCCGCCTGCCGAAACAGCATTGGGCACACTCTTTAAGTAAATTCAACGCGTGGACACACTCACTCAGGCTCATCGTGGTTGGTGGAGGAGTGCGCCGTGCGTATTGGCGGTGCTCTTTGCGTTTGCGGTGCTGCCAGTCATTATGTTTGGGAGTGACGCCACCAGCGAAGCTTCCGACGAAGCGGCTGCGCATCTGCCCACGGTGCGGCAATTTGCTGCGCAGTTGCCAACACCGGATCTGCATGATTACCCAAGCGCTACTGGTCCGGGCTATCACTTGCTGATGGCCGTTCCTGCGCGGCTTGGCTTTGGCGTGCATGGGCTTCGCATCATTGGATCGCTGGCGGGTTTAGCGCTGGTGCTCTTGGTGTGGCGTACTGCGGCGCGTGCGGCGGGACCGGCAGTGGCGTTGGCGCTGGCCTTACCGCTGTTAGTGTCGACCTATGTGCTCAGCGGTTCCGCCTGGTTGACGACCGACGTACTTTCCGTCCTGATTGGAACAACCATGGTGGCCATCGCCGCGTGGTGGATGCCCACCACAAGCACCTTTTTGACGCTCGCGGTGTTGTTTGTTGCCGCACTTTCCGTGCGTCAAACCAACGTGTTCTTGGCTGCGCCGATCCTGGCTGCCGGCATTCTTGGTTCGCCACTTGGGCGTTCCGCGTCCGACGCAGAGCAGTGGAGTGGTGACGAACCGCGCTCGTGGAGCCGACTTGGTGCCGCACTCTTGGCGCTGGTGCCCGCGGCATTGCTGCTGCTTGCGCTTGTCAATCTGTGGGGCGGCTTGATGCCTGCCACGTTCCGATCGCTTCATGACAAGGGATTGAGTCTGGCAGCGCCGGCGTACGGACTGGCGCTCTTGGGCACCTGGGCGGCGATCGCCATGCTGCCGATGGCGCCAGAAGTGCTGCACACGGTTCGACGCCATGCGCTGGCTATCACCTTGGTGGCGAGCTTGGCGTTCCTGGGAGCGGTGGTAGCGGACAGCACCTGGTCCGTCGAACAGGGTCGTTGGGGCGGGGCGTATTGGATGATTGTGAAAGCGTTCCCAGCAATTGGGGGGCGATCAATTGTCATTGTGACGGCCGCGGTCGTGGGGGCTGTGCTTGCCGCGGTGCTCTGGATTCGAGCCGCCGAGATCCGTCGCGGACGTCAAGCCACCATCGTCCTGGTTTCACTGTTGGCTCTCATGGTGGTTCAGGCTGGCAATTCACAGGTGTGGCAGCGCTACTTTGATCCAGCCATCTTGGTGGCGCTGGCGTGGCTCATTTCACTTGGAATCAACGGCACGCGACCGCACTCCGCCGGACGTGCGGTACTCGGCGCGCTCCTCCTTGCGGGGGTGCAGGCAACGATCTCCACGCTCGATTACTGGATCCCCGTCTTCCGCTGAGCGGAGTGGGGAACGCTTACGGAATAATCAATTTGCTTGCGGGCTTCTGTGCTGCTGCCGCCGGTGGTGCCATGGCGGGTGCGCCTGCAACCACTGAACCGGGCGCGGTGCGCATCTGCTC